>DATKCA010000159.1:0-19939 GCA_035544675.1 Thermoanaerobaculia bacterium
CCCGGCCAACGTCCTGGTGAACGAGGCCTTCAAGGCCGGCACTGAGCCGTTCCAGCCCTGTCCGCTGCACACGCCGCAGGTCGAGCCGTATCCGATGGTCGACGCCTGGGGGAATCCGATCGCGCTCGACACCGCGTTCTCGACGGATACCACGGGGATGTATCCGCCATCGGAGATCGCGCCGTTCCCGCCGCTCGACACCGCCCCGCCGCCGGCCCCGCAACCGCTGCCGCCGCTGCCGGCGAATCCGAGAGCGATTCCGCCGCCCGAGCCACAACCGCGGCAGCCGCAGCCGCCGCAGCCGCAGCCGCAGCCTCAGTCTCCGCCCCCACGCACGGACACCGGTCCGCCGCCGTCGACGAATACGTCAGAGCCGCCCCCCTCGACGAACACCTCGCCGCCAGCGAGTACGTAGTTCAGCGGTTCCCGGAAACCGGTAACCGGTAACCGGAACCGGAAACCGGAAACCGGCAACCGGCAACCGGAAACCGGAAACCGGAAACCGGAAACCGTGGTTCCAGGAGGGACGGATGGAGCGCCGGTGTCCTCACCGGCGCCCTGGGCGGGGCGGGAGGCCAACGGCGCGGGTGAGGACACCCGCGCTCCATTCTCGGATCGTGATGGATGCCGCCATTCCGCTTCCCCGTTCCCCGTTCCCCGTTCCCCGTTCCCGGTTTCCGGTTTCCGGTTTCCGGTTTCCGCTTCCCCGTTCCCCGTCCCCGGTTGCCGGTTTCCGGTTTCCGGTTTCCGCTTCCCCGTTCCCCGTTCCCGGTTTCCGGTTTCCGGTTTCCGGTTTCTCGTTCCCGGTTCCCGGTTGCCCGGTCACGTGCTCTCCGGCTCGTGCTCCGCGTCCATCACCGTCATCTCCGCCATGACGAACTTCTCTCCGGCTTCGGCGCCTTCGGGACGGTCGTAGGGGAGCATGAAGCCGAACGCCAATGCCAGCAGCGACGCGATGGCGCTGCCGATGAACACGGTGCGGATCGCGCCGGCCAGCGACTCCTGCAGGATGACCAGCTGCCGCGGGCCGATCTCCGCGCGCGCCTGCGTGCTCACCAGCGCATTCGGATTGTGCGCGAGCCGCTCGGCCTCCGCCCGCGGCAGTGAACGGTTCAGATTCGCGACGAGGCCCGACGTCATCAATGCGCCCAGGAGTGCGACGCCCATCGCGCCGCCGATGGAGCGGAAGAACTGGTTCAGCGACGTGGCGATGCCGAGCTGCCCGCGCGGCACCGCATGCTGCACCGCGATGAGCAGAGTCAGCATCGTGAAGCCGAGGCCGGCGCCGATCACGATGAGCTCGAGGACGAGGATGCGGAACGGCGTCGTTCGCGAGGCGAACGACAGCCCGATGAAGCCGGCCGACATCGCCATGAGACCGGCCAGCACCAGCGGGCGGTACCCGAAGCGGATCATCAGCCTTCCGCCGACGACCGACGCGGAGACCCAGGCCAGCATGAGCGGCGTGAGGAACGATCCCGCCCTGGTGGCGCTGACGCCGAGCGAGCCCTGCGCGAACAGCGGGATGAAGGAGATGGCGCCGAACATCGCCACGCCGGCCAGAAATCCGATGATCATCGACAGAGATACGACGCGGTTCCGGAACATGTCCGGCGGCACGATCGGCTCGCTGGCGCGCCGCTCGATGCGGACGAACCAGAACAGCATCGCCGTCACCGCCGCGAACAGCAGCAGATTCCGCGGCCGCACCAGCGCCTCGGCCGAGCCTCCTTCCACGAGGACGAGCATCAGCAGCGTCACTGCGAACGTCAGCACGGCCGCGCCGAGGTAGTCGATGGCCGGCTTCCCGGCGCGCTTCGTTTCCTGGAGAGCCATGCCGATGATCACCGCCGAGATGATCCCGAACGGCAGGTTGATGTAGAAGACCCAGCGCCATGAGAGCTGATCGGTGATGAATCCGCCGATGAGCGGGCCGATGATGCTGGAGAGGCCCCACACGCCGCTGAACAGACCCTGCATGCGGGCGCGCTCCTGCAGCGTGTAGATCTCGCCGATGATCGTCATGCCCAGCGGCACGAGCGCGCCGGCACCGAGGCCCTGGAGCGCGCGGGCGGCGATGAGCTGGGGCATCGTCTGCGACATCCCCGAGAGCGCGGAGCCGACGAGAAACACGGCGATGCCGATGTTGTAGTAGAGCTTGCGGCCGTAGAGGTCCGAGAGCTTGCCCCACAGCGGCACCGAGACGGTGGAGGTCAGCAGGTATGCGGAGAAGACCCAGCTGAAATGCCCCAGACCGCCCAGCGCGGCGACCACCGTCGGCATGGCCGTGCCGATCACCGTCGCTTCCAGCGCGGCCAGAAACATCCCGGTCATGACTCCGGCTGTAATTGCCCAGCGTTGTTTGGACGACATCGCCGCGCATTCTGCACTGCCTTCGTCCTTAGTCCTTAGTCCCCTTAGTCCTTAGTCCTTAGTCCTTAGTCGTTAGTCGTTAGGAGAACGCATTCCCGGCCTTGGTCGTTAGTCCCCAGGCGTTAGGAGAACGATCGACTTTCTGCTAAGGACTAAGGACTAAGGACGATGCGACGTCTCGGAAACGCGCCAAAGGCCTCGTGCACGTCGGTGAGGCCGAAGCCCTCTACCGGCGCGCCGCCCGGGACGTGGATCACGCCGGAGACCGTCGCCGCGCCGATGCCGTGCCGTGCCGTCGGCATGTCCGCCTCGCGCCGCCACGTGCCGGTCGCGAAGTCGTAGGACTCGGTGTGCGGAAAGACTCCGGTCACGGAGTTCCGGTTCCCCTCGCCGCCGAAGACGTACATCCGGCCGTTCAGGACGGCCGCGGCGATTCCGCTCCGTGCCGTCGGAAGACGGGGGAGAATCGTCCAGGCGTTGGTGACCGGGTCGTAGCTCTCGAACGCGTTCGTGTTCCCACCCGCCCTCCCGCCCGCCACGTACAGCTTCCCGTCGAATGCCGCCGCGGCTAGGTGCTCGCGCGGCGTCGGCATCTGCGCGAGCGTCGTCCACTGATCCGCGGCCGGGTCGTACACGACGAGATCGCGCAGCGCCGGCGCGCCGCCCGTCGCGTAGATCCTGCCGTCGATCACGGCCGCGGCGAGCGCGCCGGTCGCGCGCGGCAGTGAGGCCACCTCGGACCACTGATCGAGCGCCGGATCGTAGCGGTAGACGTTTCTCGTCGGATTGAAGGAGAGCGAGCGGTAGCCGCCGATGATGTAGAGCTTCCCGTCGAGGGAAGCCGCCGCGGCGTGATGCACGGGCGCGGGCAGCGGCGCCACGAACCGCCAGCGGTTGGAGGCCCGGTCGTACTCCTCGACCGACGAGAGGATGACCGGACCGGAGATCCCGCCGATCGCGTAGACCTTCTCGTTCACCGCGGCGACGGAGATTTCCTGCCTGGGTGTGAGGAGCGGGGCGAGGGTGACCCAGGCGGCGAGGAGGGTGATCGTCATGAGACCGATAGGTTAGCGGACCCCCGGTTTTTCACCGAAAAAGCACCCTCATCCATTGGTCTGAATTTCGCATTTCGCTCCCTCGTAACAGCAGCAACCACTTCATTTCAACTGATTTCCACCACAGTTCCAGCATGGGTTGGAGCATCCGATGGCGCTGAGCCGGCGGCGCTCCACGAAGCCCGGAGGGAGAGGGTGCGATGACCACGATCGGCCTTGAAAAGGGGAGCGATTTAGGACCGCGGGACTTCGAGAGGCTGCTCCTGCGCACGCTGACCTCGATGAAGAAGGGCGACTTCAAAGCGCGCATGCCGGTCGAGTTCACCGGCCCGCAGGGCAAGATCGCCGACACCTTGAACGACATCCTCGAGCAGAACGACAGGATGGCCGGCGAGATCGAGCGCATCAGCAACGTCGTCGGCAAGGAAGGGAAGCTCAACTCGCGCATGCAGACCCCGGCCGCCAACGGCTCTTGGGTCGTCATGGCCGAGTCGGTCAACAGCCTCATCGCCGATCTGGTCCAGCCCACCAACGAGATCGCCCGTGTCATCGGCGCCGTGGCCAAGGGCGATCTGACCCGCACCATGGCCATCGAATTCGACGGCCGCCCGCTCAAGGGCGAGTTCCTCCGCACGGCCAGGACCGTCAACACGATGGTCGATCAGCTCGGCTCCTTCGCCTCGGAAGTCACGCGCGTGGCGCGCGAAGTCGGCACCGAGGGAGAGCTGGGCGGCCAGGCCGACGTCAAAGGCGTGGCCGGCACCTGGAAAGACCTCACCGACTCGGTCAACTCGATGGCCTCGAACCTCACCGGCCAGGTCCGCAACATCGCCGAGGTCACCACCGCCGTGGCCATGGGCGACCTCTCCAAGAAGATCACCGTCGAAGTGCGCGGCGAGATCCTGGAGCTGAAGAACACCATCAACACGATGGTCGATCAACTCCGCTCGTTCGCCTCGGAAGTCACCCGCGTGGCCCGCGAAGTCGGCAGCGAAGGAAAACTCGGCGGCCAGGCCGACGTGCAGGGTGTCAGCGGCACGTGGCGCGACCTCACCGACTCGGTCAACTACATGGCCGCGAACCTCACCAACCAGGTCCGCAACATCGCCGGCGTCACCACGGCTGTGGCGAACGGCGACCTCTCCAAACAGATCACGGTCGAAGCACGCGGCGAGATCCTGGAGCTGAAGGACACCATCAACACGATGGTGGATCAGCTCCGCTCCTTCGCTTCGGAAGTCACGCGCGTGGCGCGTGAAGTCGGAACGGAAGGAAAGCTGGGCGGGCAGGCGGACGTCAAGGGCGTCTCCGGCACGTGGAAGGACCTCACTGACTCGGTCAACTACATGGCCGCGAACCTCACCTCGCAGGTGCGCAACATCGCCGAAGTCACCACCGCCGTCGCCAACGGCGATCTCTCCAAGAAGATCACGGCCGAAGCGCTGGGCGAGATCCTGGAGTTGAAGAACACCATCAACACGATGGTGGACCAGCTCCGCTCGTTCGCCTCGGAGGTCACGCGCGTGGCGCGCGAGGTCGGCACGGAAGGCCGGCTGGGAGGTCAGGCCGAAGTGGCCGGGGTGGCCGGCACCTGGAAGGACCTCACCGATTCGGTCAACGCCATGGCCTCGAACCTCACGGGACAGGTGCGCAACATCGCCGAGGTCACCACCGCGGTCGCGAACGGCGACCTCTCCAAGACGATCACCGTCGAAGTGCGCGGCGAGATCGCCGAGCTGAAGAATACGATCAACACGATGGTGGATCAGCTCAACTCGTTCGCGGCGGAGGTTACGCGCGTGGCGCGCGAGGTCGGAACGGAAGGGAAGCTGGGCGGCCAGGCCGACGTCAAAGGCGTGGCCGGCACATGGAAGGACCTGACCGACTCGGTCAACTCCATGGCCTCGAACCTGACCGGCCAGGTGCGCAACATCGCCGAGGTGACGACGGCCGTGGCCCTGGGCGACCTCTCGCGCAAGATCACCGTCGATGTCCGCGGCGAGATCCTGGAGCTGAAGAACACCATCAACATGATGGTGGACCAGCTCTCGACGTTCGCCTCGGAAGTCACGCGCGTGGCGCGTGAAGTGGGAACCGAGGGAATGCTGGGCGGCCAGGCCGACGTGCAGGGCGTCAGCGGGACGTGGCGAGACCTCACCGAGTCGGTGAACTCGATGGCCGCGAACCTGACCTCGCAGGTGCGCAACATCGCCGAGGTGACGACGGCCGTCGCGCTCGGCGACCTCTCCAAGAAGATCACCGTCGACGTCCGCGGCGAGATCGCGGAGCTGAAGACGACGATCAACACGATGGTCGATCAGCTCAGCGGGTTCGCCTCCGAGGTCACGCGCGTGGCGCGGGAAGTCGGGACCGAGGGGATGCTGGGCGGCCAGGCGGAGGTGAAGGGCGTGGCCGGGACGTGGCGCGACCTCACCGAGTCGGTGAACATGATGGCCTCCAACCTCACCGCGCAGGTGAGAAACATCGCCGACGTGACCACCGCGGTGGCCACCGGCGACCTCTCGCGCAAGATCACCGTCGATGTCCGCGGCGAGATCCTGGAGCTGAAGAACACGATCAACACGATGGTGGACCAGCTGAGCGCGTTCGCCTCGGAAGTCACCCGCGTGGCGCGTGAGGTCGGCACCGAGGGGATGCTGGGCGGCCAGGCCGAAGTGAAGGGTGTGGCCGGAACGTGGAAGGACCTCACGGACTCGGTCAACTACATGGCCGGCAACCTGACATCGCAGGTGCGCAACATCGCCGAGGTCACGACCGCGGTCGCGCTCGGAGATCTGTCGAAAAAAATCACGGTGGAGGTGCGCGGGGAGATCGCAGAGCTGAAAGAGACGATCAACACGATGGTGGACCAGCTTCGCTCGTTCGCGGCGGAAGTCACGCGCGTGGCGCGCGAAGTGGGCACGGAAGGGAAGCTGGGCGGTCAGGCGGACGTGCAGGGCGTGAGCGGCACGTGGAAGGACCTGACGGACTCGGTCAACTCCATGGCCGCCAACCTCACCGCGCAGGTGCGCAACATCGCCGACGTGTCGACGGCGGTCGCCAACGGCGATCTGTCGCGCAAGATCACGGTCGACGTCAAGGGTGAAGTGCTGGAGCTGAAGAACACCATCAACTCCATGGTGGACCAGCTCAACAGCTTCGCCTCGGAAGTCACGCGCGTGGCGCGCGAGGTCGGCGTGGAAGGGAAGCTGGGCGGGCAGGCCCAGGTGCGCGGCGTGGCCGGCACGTGGAAGGACCTCACCGACAACGTCAACATGATGGCGTCCAACCTCACCGGCCAGGTGCGCAACATCGCCCAGGTGACCACGGCCATCGCCAACGGAGACCTCTCCAAGAAGATCACGGTCGACGTCAAGGGCGAGATCCTGGAGCTGAAGAACACCATCAACACGCTCGTCGATCAGCTCAACACGTTCGCCGGCGAAGTCACGCGCGTGGCGCGCGAGGTCGGCACTGAAGGAATGCTCGGCGGGCAGGCGCAGGTGAAGGGTGTGTCGGGGACCTGGAAGGACCTCACCGACTCGGTCAACTCCATGGCCTCGAACCTCACCGCGCAGGTGCGCAACATCGCCGACGTGACGACGGCCGTCGCCAACGGAGACCTCTCCAAGAAGATCACCGTCGAGGTGCGCGGCGAGATCCTGGAGCTGAAGAACACCATCAACACGATGGTCGACCAGCTCAACGCGTTCGCCGGCGAGGTCACCCGCGTGGCCCGCGAAGTCGGCACCGAAGGCCGCCTGGGCGGGCAGGCCCAGGTCAAGGGCGTGTCCGGCACCTGGAGGGACCTCACCGAGTCGGTCAACTACATGGCCTCGAACCTGACCAACCAGGTGCGCAACATCGCCCAGGTGACCACGGCCGTTGCCAACGGCGACCTGTCCAAGAAGATCACCGTGGACGTCAAGGGCGAGATCATGGAGCTGAAGGACACCATCAACACGATGGTGGACCAGCTCAACTCGTTCGCGGCCGAAGTGACGCGCGTGGCGCGCGAGGTCGGCGTGGAAGGGAAGCTGGGCGGCCAGGCCCAGGTCAAAGGCGTGGCCGGCACCTGGAAGGACCTGACCGACAACGTCAACCTGATGGCCTCGAACCTGACCAACCAGGTACGCGGCATCGCCAAGGTCGTCACGGCGGTGGCCAAGGGCGTGCTCAAGCAGAAGTTGACCGTCGAGGCCCGCGGCGAGATCGCCGAGCTTGGCGACACGATCAACGACATGATCGACACGCTGGCCACATTCGCCGATCAGGTCACGGCGGTGGCGCGCGAGGTCGGTGTGGAAGGGAAACTGGGCGGGCAGGCCAACGTGCCCGGCGCGGCCGGAACGTGGCGCGACCTCACGGACAACGTCAACCAGCTGGCCGCGAACCTCACCACGCAGGTGCGCGCCATCGCCGACGTCGCCACTGCAGTCACCAAGGGCGATCTCACCCGCAACATCACCGTCCACGCGGAAGGCGAGGTCGCCGCGCTGAAGGACAACATCAACGAGATGATCCGCAACCTCCGCCAGACGACCTCGCGGAACACCGAACAGGACTGGCTGAAGACGAACCTGGCCAAGTTCACGCGGATGATGCAGGGACAGAAGAACCTGGCGGCCGTCTCCCAGATGATCCTCAGCGAGCTGGCACCGGTGGTCAACGCCGCGCACGGCGTCTTCTACATCATGGATTCGGGATCGAATCAGCAGGCCGAGCCGGTGCTGCGACTGGCCGCCAGTTACGCGTACAAGGAGCGGAAGCACCTGGCCAGGCAGTTCCGCGTCGGGGAGGGACTGGTCGGCCAGGCGGCGTTCGAGAAGCAGCGCATCCTCATCACCAACGCCCCCGAAGACTACGTGCAGGTCAACTCCGGTCTCGGCGAGGCGAAGCCGCTGGAGATCATCGTCCTGCCGATCGTGTTCGAAGGTCAGGTGCTCGCGGTGATGGAGCTGGCCTCTTTCAGTCATTTCACCGAGACCTACCAGGTACTCGTCGATCAGCTCACCGAGTCGATCGGCGTGGTCCTCAACACGATTCAGGCAAACATGAGGACGGAGGAGCTGCTGGCGCAGTCGCAGTCGCTGGCCGAGGAGCTGCAGGCGCAGCAGGAGGAGCTGACCGAGACGAACAAGCGCCTCGAACAGCAGGCCAGGTCGCTGCAGGCTTCGGAAGAGCTGCTCAAGACACAGCAGGAAGAGCTGCAGCAGACCAACGAAGAGCTGGAAGAAAAAGCGCGGCTGCTCCAGAACCAGAACGAGGAAGTGGAGCGGAAGAACCGCGAAGTGGAGTCGGCCAAGCGGCAGCTCGAAGAGAAGGCCCGCCAGCTCGCGCTCACCTCCAAGTACAAGAGCGAGTTCCTGGCGAACATGTCGCACGAGCTGCGCACGCCGCTCAACTCGCTGCTCATCCTGGCCAAGCTGCTGGCGGACAATCCGGAAACGAATCTCACCGAGAAGCAGGTCGAGTTCGCCAGGACGATCCACTCGTCGGGCGTCGATCTGCTGACGCTGATCAACGATATCCTCGACCTCTCCAAGATCGAGTCGGGAATGATGACGGTCGCGCTCAGCGACTTCTCCTTCCGCGAGCTGAACGACCTCATGGAGCGCACGTTCCGGCAGGTGGCGGCGGACAAGGGGCTCGAGTTCAAGGTCGAGCTCAATGAGAATCTGCCCGCTGCCATTCACACCGATCCGACGCGCCTCCAGCAGGTGCTGAAGAATCTCCTCGGCAACGCGTTCAAGTTCACCGAGAAGGGATCGGTCAAGCTCGACGTGCACACCGCGCTTTCCGGCTGGACGCCGGGGCACGACACTCTCGACCGCGCGTCCGCAGTCATCGCCTTCTCGGTACGCGACACCGGCATCGGCATCCTCGACCAGAAGCAGAAGATCATCTTCGAGGCGTTCCAGCAGGCCGACGCGTCGACGACACGGAAGTTCGGCGGAACGGGGCTGGGCCTGTCCATCAGCCGCGAGATCGCCCGTCTCCTGGGAGGCGAGATCAAGGTGGAGAGCGAGCACGGCGCCGGATCGGCGTTCACCCTCTTCCTCCCGCAGAGCTACCTGGCCCCGGCCAGCCGCAGAGATCGCAGCGGTGGAGGACAGGCAATCCTGCCTGTCCAGCAGGCGAAGTGGCGAGAGGAAGGACAGGCAGGATTGCCTGTCCTCCACGAAGACCCCGATCTCGAACAGCACGACCCGGAGCCCGAGCAGGAGATGGACGCGCCGGACGTGGTCATCGAGGAGCAGGTTCCCGATGACCGCGACCGCATCGGCCAGGGCGACCGGACCGTGCTGGTCATCGAAGACGACGTCAACTACGCGAAGATCCTCCTGGACATGGCCCGCTCCAAAGGCTTCCTCGGGCTCGTGGCCACGACCGGCGAGAACGGTCTGGCTCTGGCCAGGCGTTACAAGCCCGACGCCATCACGCTCGACATTCAACTGCCCGACATGGAAGGGTGGACGGTGCTCGATCGCATCAAACACGAGAGGGTCACGCGGCACATCCCCGTCCACATCATCTCCGGCGACGAAGATAGCGACCGCGGTCTGCGCCTCGGCGCGTTCGCGCAGGTGCAGAAGCCGGTCACGAAGGAAGGCCTGGACGAGGCCTTCGCCAAGATCCAGGGATTCCTGGAGCGTCCCAACAAGACCCTTCTCATCGTCGAAGACAACGAGCAGCAGCGCACGGCCATCGCCGAGCTGATCGGCGGAGAGGGCGACGTGGAGATCACCACCGCGGGATCGGGCGAAGAAGCGCTGGCCATCCTGCGCGAGCGCCGCTTCGACTGCATGGTCCTCGACCTCGGCCTTCCCGACATGAACGGCATCGACTTCATCAACAGGATGAAGAGCGAGCTGGAGATCTCCGACATCCCTATCGTGGTCTACACCGGCCGCGAGCTGTCCCGGAAAGAGGAGTCCGAGCTCAAGCGCATGGCCGAGGCGATCATCGTGAAGGATGTCAGCTCGCCGGACCGGCTGCTCGACGAGACCGCGCTCTTCCTCCACCGCGTCGAGGCCAATCTGCCCGAGCACAAGCGGCAGATGCTCGAGCAGCTGCACGAGTCCGACCCGGTGCTGGCCGGCAAGACCGCGCTCATCGTCGACGACGACGTGCGCAACATCTACGCGCTCACCAGCCTTCTGGAGCGCCACAAGATGAAGGTCCTCTATTCCGAGAGTGGAGCGGAGGGAATCGAGATCCTCAAGAAGACGCCGGACCTCGACGTCGTGCTGATGGACATCATGATGCCGGAGATGGACGGATACGAGGCCACCCGGCGCATCCGCGAGATGGCCGAGTTCCGCAACCTTCCCATCATCGCCCTGACCGCGAAAGCCATGAAAGGCGATCGCGAAAAGTGCATGGAGGCCGGAGCCTCCGACTACATCACCAAACCCATCGATGCCCAGCAGCTCGTTTCATTGCTGCGCGTATGGCTCTACAGGTAAACAGTGGAGCGCCGCCGACCCGGCGGCGCTTCTCGGCCGAAGACGCCGCCGAGTCGGCGGCCCTCCACCGGGTCTGCCCTTTGCTCTACTAGTCCCCGACGATGCCTTCCGATGCCCTGACGCTCGCCGAAGATCAGGACAAGCTGGACCTCGAGGTCATCGAGATCCAGCTCCTGACGGAGGGGATCTACCGGCACTACGGGTTCGACTTCCGCGACTACTCCACTCCCTCGTTGCGCCGGCGCATCTGGAAGCGCATCTACGCCGAGGGGCTGACCACCGTGTCCGGTCTGATCGAGAAGGTGCTGCACGACTCGCAGTCCATGGAGCGGCTCCTCCTCGACCTGTCGATCAACACCACGGCCATGTTCCGCGACCCCACGTTCTACCTGGCATTCCGGAAGAAGGTCGTGCCGATGCTGCGCACGTACCCGTTCGTGCGCCTCTGGCACGCCGGCTGTTCGACCGGCGAAGAGGTGTACTCGATGGCCATGCTTCTCCAGGAGGAGGGGCTGTACGACCGCTGCCGCATCTACGCCACCGACATCAACGAGGCCGTGCTGCAGAAGGCCAAGGCCGGGATCTTTCCCCTGGCCACCATGCAGGAGAACACCAGCAACTACATCGCCGCCGGCGGGAAGGGAACGTTTTCCGACTACTACACCGCGCGATACGACTACGCCATCTTCCGGCCCTCTCTGCGCGAGAACGTCGTATTCGCCCAGCACAACCTCGTCACCGACGCGTCTTTCAACCAGTTCAACGTGATTCTCTGCCGCAACGTCCTCATCTACTTCAACAACGTCCTCCAGGAGCGCGTGCAGAAGCTCTTCCTCGACAGCATGGAGACGTTCGGGATCCTCGGGCTGGGCAAGAAGGAGTCGCTGCGCTTCACCGCAGTGGCTGACTCCTACGAGGAGCTGGACGCGGACGAGAGGATCTACAGGAGGATCCGGTGAACGGAGGGCGGGCCGTGAGGAAATTCGAGATCATCCTCATCGGATGCTCCCTGGGAGGGATGCGCGCCCTGGAGACGATCTTCTCGGCGGTGCCGCCCGGTTTCCAGGTTCCGATCGCGGTCGTTCAGCACCGGCACAAGCGATCGAACGAAGCGTTGCCCGAGTTCCTCCGCAAGGCCACGAATCTCTGCGTCGTGGACGTCGAGGACAAGCAGTGGATCAAGCCGGGGTGCATCTATCTCGCTCCGGCCGACTATCACCTGATGGTGGAAAAAGGGTCGTTCAGCCTTTCGGTCGATGCCGCGGTCGCGTACTCGCGGCCCTCGATCGACGTGATGTTCGAGTCCGCGGCGGACGCCTATGGCAGCGCGGTGCTGGCCATCGTGCTGACCGGCGCGAACGCCGACGGCGCGCGTGGCGCCGCCCGCATCAAGAGAAGGGGAGGGTTCGTCGTGGTGCAGGATCCCGCCACCGCGGAAGCACCGTCGATGCCTCAGGCCGCCATCGCGGCCGGGCCCGTGGATCAGATCTTGCCTCTGGACCGCATCGGGCCGTTCGTGGTCGAAATGTGTCATAAGGCGCAGCCGTCACGAGCTGCAGGTCGCTCATGACCCCGAACGACGAGAGAATCAACATCCTGCTGGTCGACGACCAGCCCAACAACCTCCTGGCCCTGGAGTCCATCCTCGCCGACATCGGTCAGAACCTCGTGCGCGCGGAGTCCGGCACTCGCGCTCTCAGGCAGCTTCTGGAGATGGACTTCGCCGTCATCCTGCTCGACGTGCAGATGCCGGACATGGACGGCTTCGAGACCGCCACGCTGATCCGCGAGCGCGAGAAGTCGCGTGATACGCCCATCATCTTTCTGACCGCGTTGAGCCGCAGCGAGACGAACGTGTTTCGCGGCTATGAGCTCGGCGCGGTCGACTACATCTTCAAACCGTTCCATCCGGAGATCCTGCGCTCGAAGGTCAACGTGTTCGTCGAGCTGTTCCGGCGCCGCGAGGCCATCAAGCGGCAGGCCCAGGAACTGGCTCAGCTCAGCAGGAAGAACCAGCTCATCCTCGACAACGTCGCCGAGGGCGTGTTCGGCGCCGACCTTGGGGGCGTGGCCACGTTCGTCAATCCCGCCGCCGCGAAGCTCATCGCCCGCGACGTCGACGAGATCGTCGGGCATGACATTCACGCGCTCATCCACCCGGTCCTGCCGGGTGTGATCACGTGCGACGCCGGCCAGTGTCAGCTCCTCGCCGCGGTGCACGGCCTCACAGCCGGGCAGGCTGTGGAGGACACGTTCTTCAGTCAGGTTGGCACGAGCTTCCCGGCCGAGTTCAGCGCCTCGGCCATCCGCGACGACGACGGCACGCTCCTCGGCTCGGTCATCACGTTCCGCGATGTGACCGAGAGGCGCGCCGCCGCGCTCGCCGCGGAGGCCGAGCGGCGGTATCGCGAGGCGGAGGCTCAGAATCGCGCCAAGGACAACTTCCTCGCCACGCTGTCCCACGAGCTGCGCACTCCCATGACCTCGATCCTGGGATGGGTGCAGTTCCTGCGGACTGGCGGCTACGATCCGGAAGAGCTCGATGAGGCGCTGGCTACGATCGAGTCGAGTGCGCGGCTGCAGGCCCGCCTCATCGACGACATGCTCGACGTCTCCCGCATCGTCCTCGGCAAGTTCCAGGTCGATCTCCGTCCGACGAAGATCTCCGACATCGTCGACGCCGCGCTCACCACCGCCCGGCCCGTCGCCCAGGAGCACGAGGTCCGCATCACGGCAGAGATCGAGGCCCGCGATGCCGTCGTCGAGGCCGACGCCAGCCGCATGCAGCAGGTCATCGGCAACATCCTGTCGAACGCCATCAAGTTCACGCCGCCGGGGAAACTGGTCGACCTGCGCATCGCCCGCCACGATCACAAGCTGACGATCAGTGTGACCGATCAGGGGGAGGGCATCGAGCCGGCGTTCCTGCCGCACGTGTTCGAGCGCCTGCGCCAGGCCGACGGCGCGTCCAAGCGCAGCGGTCTCGGCCTCGGCCTGGCCATCGCCCGCCACATCGTCGAGCTGCACCACGGCGAGATCACCGCCGAAAGCGCCGGCCTCGGCCACGGCTCGCGCTTCATCGTGACATTACCGCTGGCGACCGTGGGGTCAGGTCTTGCCTTTACCCTTTCTCCACAATGAGTGGAGTGTTTCGCGCGCCGAGGTAACCTCGGTGCATGTCGAGACCACTGCGAATCGAGTTTCCTGGTGCGCTCTACCACCTGACCAATCGCGGCGTGGAACAGCGCGACACCTACCGCTCCGATGACGACCGGCGGCTCTTCCTTCGCCTTCTCCAGGAGGCGGTCCGTCGCTTCCGGTGGACTCTCTACACATACGTGCTGATGAGCAATCACTTCCACCTTCTTCTTCAGTTGTCAGCGGAAACGCTGTCGACAGGCATGAAGTGGCTGGAAGGCGGCTACGCTCAGGCGTTCAACAAACGTCACGACCGGTTTGGGCATCTTTTCCAAGCCCGATTTGATGCGAAGCTCGTCGAGAAAGAGACGTACCTGTTCAACGTTCTGCGCTACGACGTGCTGAATCCTGTGCGCGCTGGCATGGTCGGAAAGCCCGAGGACTACGAGTGGAGCAGCTACCGCGCAACTGCCGGACTCGCCCCGATCCCGCCCTGGCTGGCCGTCGATGAGGTGCTGATGAACTTCGGCGACAAGCGGGACGTCGCGCAGCCGCGATATCGAAACTTCATTCAGGATGCGATCGGCAGTACGGAAACGCCGTGGGCCGATCTCGTCGGACAGATGTATCTGGGCTCGGAGGGCTGGGTCCAACAGATGCGTGAGAAAGTGGAATCGCGACCGCGAGACACCGAGCATCCGCGCGAACAGCGATTCATCGGCCGATGGGGCATGGAAGAAGTGCTCAATTGCGTGGCCAGCGGGTTGGGAGTTTCTGCCGACCTCGTGCGTGCCGAACGCGGCGGGGAAGCGCGGATGTTAGCCGCGTGGCTCGGCTGCTATGAGGCCATGCTGACGCTGTCGGCGATCGCGGCCGCGCTTCGCGTGCGCAGCGCCAGCCACGTGTCAAGACTGATCCGGAAGTGCGATGAGCGTTTGAACGGCGATGCGACGCTCCGGTCGAGCGTGGATCGCTGCCGTGAACTGCTCTACCGGGTGTAGTGAAAGGGAAAAGGCAAGACCTGACCCTCAGTCTTTCGACGGCGCGCTCACGCGGACTTCCTTCGGTTTCCGCACCGGCGCGCGCTGTATCTCCTGCCTGAGCGACGGTCGCTGCCTCTTCTCCACCGGCTTGATCGACACCGGCCTGCCCGTGCGCGCCGACTTGTGCAGCGCCTCGATGGCCCGCACGTCCGCAAGCCCTTCCGCACCGGACGGCTCCGGCTCCTTGTCGCGAAGGATGCAGTCGGAGAAATACACCAGCTCCGGCGCGAACTGATCGCGCTTCGCGAACGTCCTGGCGCTCGATCGATTGCCGGCCCTGACCTTCTGCTTCAGCTCCATCGCATATTCGTAGGCCGGATCGAGCTCGATGTGGCCTTTCGTCCCCACCACCTCGTAGCGGGCGCGATCCGCCGCGCCGAAGCTGCAGACGAACGACGCCAGCCTCTCGCCCGGGAACCGCAGCGTCGCGCTCACCATCTCCTCCACTTCCGCGAACCGTTTCTCGCCATTGTTCGCGCTCATGGCCATCACCTCGATCGGTTCGTCCCTGAACAGATAGCGTGCCGCGTTGACGCAGTAGATGCCGATGTCGTACAGCGTCCCGCCGCCGGTCTTCTTCCGGAGGCGGATGTCGCCCGCCTTCACATCCATGCTGAACACGGAGTTGAAGAAGCGCGGCTCGCCGATCTTGCCCGAGCGCACCACCTCGATGGCGCTGAGATTGGCCCGCTCGAAATGCAGCCGGTACGCGATCATCAGCTTGACCCCGCCCTTCTCGCACGCGCGGATCATCGCCTTGCACTCACTCTCCTTCACCGCCATCGGCTTCTCGCAGAGGACATGGATCCCGGCCTTCGCCGCGCGCAGCGTGTAGTCGCGATGGAGGTGATTCGGCAGTGCGATGTACACCGCGTCGATCGTGCCGCTGCGCAGAAGCTCGTCGTATTCGTCGTACGAATACAGTCCGCTGATCCCGTACCTCTTTCCGAGAGGACGCAACTTCGCCTTCTCGCCCGACACGAGCGCGACCAGTTCCGAATTGCTGCTGGCGTGCGCGAACGCCGGCAGCACGGCGACCTGGGCGATGTGTCCGAGGCCGGCGACGGCGTAGCGGATGCGAGGGCGAGTTCGCTTAGCCATTGACGATGCTCAGGATGTTTCCATCCGGGTCCTTGAACCAGGCATTGCGAATCTTTCCGAAGACGTGAACGTCGCCTTCGCGTTTCCCGCCCGGCATGTCGTAGTGCTCGAACTGGATGCCCTTCGATTGCAGGTTCTTCACCGTCGCGTCGACGTCCTGCACCGACCACGTGGCCGCGGTGGCGCGGTTCGTCCCCGCGAACTCCGACTTGTAGACGAGGATCTTCGATCCTCCGCTGCGGTACATCGCCACGCCGCGCTCACCGCCGCCGACGGGCTCGAAGCCGAGTTGGCCCTCGTAGAACTTCCGGGCGTTGTTCAGATCCTTGACCGCGAGTGTGACGAGCGCGTCCGTTTCTCCGAGCATGCAGAATCTCCTCCGCCGGGCAACTATGCGAACTCAGCGCCCACCTTCGTGGTACCGTCGAAGATTCGATGTCCCGGCTCGTCCTGATGTTGGTGTGCTCGATTCACCTTTCCCTCGCCGCGACTGCCGTCGCGACAGACTTCACCGGCTCGCAGTTCGGCGCTCCCTCCGCGAACATCCAGATCCTTCCCGAAGCGCCGAAGGCCGGCGGTCCTCTCGATTTCACCGTCAACGGAAACTGGCCGGACTCCTGCGTGCCGGAACTGCAGTCGACCAACCTGTCCGGAAACGTCATCAACATCGAGGCCGTCGCAAATCCGCAGTGCGGAGGCTGCCTCACCGTCATCCGCGCGTACGAAGTGGTGACGGCCGGTGGTGTGGCACCGGCGGCGGGAACGTATACCGTCAACTTCAACGTCACGCGATGCACGACGCGGAGCACCTTCGCCAGCCGCACATTCGTCATTGCGGCGCAGATCCCGCCATCGATCTCCTTCTCCGCATCCCCGGCGGCCATCACCCCCGGACAATCGTCGACGCTGTCATGGACGGTGCAGGACGCCACGTCGGTCTCGATCAGCCCGGGGATCGGTCCGGTCGCCACCAGCGGATCGCGCGCCGTGACACCGGCGGCCACGACGACCTACACGCTCACCGCCACAGGGCCGGGCGGTACGAGAACCGCCACTGCGACGGTGACGGTTCTTCCTCCGCCGCAGCAGCCGCGGATCCTCTCCTTCCGGGTCACGCCTCAGAGAATTCGGGCCGGACAGCAGGTCGTGCTGACCTTCGAGACAGTGGACGCCTCGTCCGTCGTCATCGACGGCATCGGCGCACTGCCGCCCTCCGGTCTGGTGGTGGTCAGTCCGGCTTCGACCACGACCTTCACGCTGCGGGCGACGTCAGGATTGCTCAGCGTGTCCCAGTCGGTCACGGTCGAGGTGATCGTCGATCCGGCGGTCAGTGTCAGCGCGTTTCCGGAGTCGCTGGTGCAGGAGGTCGGGAGAGGAGGAGCGACCACGACGTACTCGCTGACCAACAGCGGCGGAGCTCCGACCACGATCACGCTGGCGCGGACGGCATCCTTCTTCACGCAGTCGCCGGAGTCGTTCACGCTCGAGCGAGGAGCGACTCAGGTCGTGACCATCATCTCCAACCCGAGCACGGCCGGGCTGCTTCTGGGAGCGTCCGTCCCCTTCGGCGCCGGCGTTCCTCCCGGCCTGCAGATTCCCATTCGACTCCTCTCGGCGGATCCTCCACCCGGGCTGGTCGTGGCCAGGTTTGGAGACACTCGACTGGATACCTTCGCGCCGGCGAACGTGAACCCGACCGGCACGGCAAGAATCACGAACAGCGGGACGGCGACCCTCTCTGGCTCGGTCTCGGCCGACGTTCCGTGGATCACGCCCTCGACCCTCTCGGTCACGATCGCGCCGGGGGCGACGGCGAATATCGGCTTCACCATCGATCGATCCCGGCGCAACGACTCCGACGAGCTCCTCGGATCTGCCAGCGGCAATCTCTCGATCTCCTACCTCAGCGCCACCGGCGCCGGCAAAGGCGCGCCGCGCGGCGACCAGGCCCCCGGCTCCTCGGTCAACGTGACGAAGGTGACGGTGGTCGACACCGTTCCGCCGCCCACAGGCACGGGTGCACCGCCGCCGCTGGGGGCGGGTGAGGTGGCCCTCTTCCTCTCCGGACTCGGTCACGTGCAGAGCTCGGTCGGCCTGTTCATCTCCGACCTCTCGCTCGGCAACCCGGGCAACCGCGCCATCAACGACATCCGCTTCTTCTACACCGCGACCACGGCACCGACGCCGGATGACTCGAAGACGGCGGACGTGCCGCTGGCGTCGAGTCGCAGCATCACGCTGGGCGATGTGGTGAAGACCACGTTCGGTCAGGACACGCAGGGAACGCTGCAGGTGCGATCGAACGACGCCACGAGCCTCGTCGCGAACGCCTCGGTGTTCAATACCAGCAATCCCGCCGGCACCTACGGGACGGCCATCCCCACCATCCGCTCGGATCGCGCGGCCGGAGCGGACGAGAGCATCGTGCTGACGGGGTTGCGAAGTGATGCGTCGACGTACACGAACTTCTACCTCCAGGAAGTGAGCGGCTCGTTCATCACGGTGCAGACGGAGTTCTTCTCCGCCGACGGCTCGAGTCTCGGCACGCGCAGCGACGAACTCGGCCCGTTCCGCCTCAAGCAGATCGGGCGGGTGGTGCCGCAGGGCGGCGTCTCGGCGGTTCTGACGACCGGGTCGGGGAGGTTCCAGGCCTTCGCCACGCCCGTCGACAGCGCCAGCGGCGATACGTGGAGCGTGGCCGACTGGGGCAGCCTGCTCGGCTATCCCGCCGACGCGGTGACGGTCATTCCGGTGGCCGGCGTTCTGGCCGGTGCAGGCAACACGTTCTTCCAGACCGACGTGGCCTTCGCGAATCGCGGAACCAGCCCGGCCGCGGTGGATCTGCGTTTTTCCGGCCGTTCGGGCGAGAGCCTGTCGCGGTCGCTCGTGCTGGGGGCGCGCCAGACCCTGGTCTTCCCCAACGTCGTGGGCGACTTCCTCCGCGCGCCGAACGGATCGGTCGGCTACATCACGGTGACCCCGGTCAGCGGCGAGATCGCGGTGACGAGCCGCACGTACACGACCGTGGCCGGTCAGGCCGCGACGTTCGGAACCGGCGTCCCCACGGTTGCCGGCTCCCAGGCCATGAAGCGCGGCGCGGTCCGCGTCATCGCCGGCCTCAATGACGCCGCGGTCTCGACCGTGCTGGCGCAGCGACCGGCGACGTTCCGCACAAACTTCGGAATGATGGAGACAGGCGGCGGCAGTGCGAAGGTTCGCGTGACCGTCAGATTCACGTTCCCGGCGGGCAGCAAAGTCTCGGGGTTGGGCTCCGCCTCCCGCGACTATGACCTCGGCCCCAACCAGTTCCTTCTGGTGAACGGCCTGACCACGGAGGTTCTCGGCCCATCGCGCTCGTCGTTCGGCGATCTCGCGGACGTGGAGGCGTCGTTTCAGGTGATCGACGGGAGCGGATCGGTGATCGTGTTCACCTCGACGGTGGACAACGGAACGGGTGACTCGATTCTTCGAATCGAATGAGGTCAACCGCAGCCGGAATCAGCGGTCCTCCGGCGAGCCGTCAGAACGGGATGACTGGAACCGCAGTCCCAGCACGATCGAGTTCACGTTGATCCCGGGGTTGCGGGGCGAGTAGCCGCCGTTGGAGACGTGCGAGAAACGGTAGCCGAGCGTCGGCGCGACGCGGCCGCGCCGCGCGAATGTCAATCCGAAGCCCGGCTGCGTGATGAAGTTGAAACGCGACGTCGATGCCGGCACCTGCTTCTCCGCCCACATCGGGCCGACGAGCAGCTCGACGTAG
>DATKCA010000160.1:0-4841 GCA_035544675.1 Thermoanaerobaculia bacterium
GCTTGCGTTGCGCTCACTGCTCCGAAATCCGTCGTTCGCATTCATCGCCACGCTGACCCTGGCTCTCGGTATCGGCGCGAACACGGCCATTTTCAGCGTCGTCAACGGCGTGCTTCTGCGTCCGCTGCCTTATGACGATCCGGCCAGAATCGTCGCGCTGTTTCAAAGCAACCGCCAGTCGGGCGACGCGCGCGAGGCCATCTCTCCCGCCAACTTCATGGACTGGAAGGAGCGCAGCCGGTCGTTCGAGCACATGGCCGCGTTCAGGCCGGGCGGAAAGGACCTCGCCGGCGACGGCCATCCCGAAACGATCCCGAGCACTGAAGTAACGGCGGGATTCTTCGAGGCATTGGGTGCGAAGCCGCTGTACGGACGTGTTTTCCAGCCGGGAGAGTACGAGCCGGGAAAGGACCGGGTGGTCATCTTCTCCCACACGTTCTGGCAGCAGCGTTTCGGCGCCGATCCATCGATCGTCGGCCGCACCGTTCGTCTCGACGACGTCCCGTATGTCGTGGTCGGCGTGATGCCCCACGAGTTCGCGCTCACCGCGCGCTTGTGGGACAACGACGGGAGGGAGGCGAGCCGCGCGGTGTGGACGCCGGGCACTCTCGATCCCAGTCACCTCAGAAACCGCAGGGCGCAGACCGTGCGCGCCATCGCGCGGCTGCGGCCGGGCGTGACGCCGGCGGAAGCGCAGGCCGAGATGGACACGATCGCGGCGGCGCTGGCGCGCCAGTATCCCGATGCCAATCTCAACATGGAAGCGACGGTGCTTCCGGTGCGCGAGACGCTGGTGGGCGGTGTGCAGAAACTCATCCTCATCGTATTCGGCGCGGTGGCGATGGTGCTGCTGATCGCGTGCGCGAACATCGCCAATCTGCTGCTGGCCCGATCGACGACGCGGCAGCGCGAGCTGGCCGTGCGCGCGGCGCTGGGAGCGTCGCGGTGGCGTCTCTTCCGGATGATGCTCACCGAAGGAGTCGTCCTGGCGATGGCCGGCGGGCTGGCCGGGATGGCCCTGGCCGTGGCCGGGACGCGCGCGATCGTCGCCCTCGCTCCGCCGGGACTTCCTCGCGTCGACGAGATCGTGGTGGATACGCGTGTCGCGCTCTTCGCATTCGCCGCCACGTTCATCGCCGCGCTGCTCTTCTCCTCATTCCCGGCCATTCACTTCTCGCGCACAAAGAGACAAGGCCAACGCGCCGGGACGGCCACCGGGTCGGTGCACGCGTTGCGCAACAGCATCGTCGCCGTGGAGATCGCCCTCGCCCTGGTGCTGCTCACCGGCGCCGGACTCCTCGCGCGCAGCTTCGTATCGCTGCTTCAGGTCGATCCCGGATTCAAAGCGGACAATCTGATCCAACTGCAGCTTTTCATCTGGGACCGGTATGACACCGCTCCGAAGCGGATCGAGTTCGTCAGGCAGGCAACGGAACGGTTGACGGCGTTGCCGGGCGTCACCAATGCCGGCGCCGCGACCGCTGTGCCCTTCGCCTCGGTCAGCATCGACTTCGACGTCAACTTCCTCATCGCCGGACGGCCCACACCGCCGCCGGACGACGAGCCGGCCGGCTACTTCACCGTGGCCTCGACGAATTACTTCGAGACCATCGGTATGCCGTTGCGTGCCGGGCGTACGTTCACCGCGGACGACAATCTGCGCTCGAAACGCGTGGTCATCATCAATGAAGCGCTGGCCAGGAAGTACTGGCCGAACGAGAATCCGATCGGCCGCGAGATCGAAGTCCGCTACGGCCGGTCGCACAAGCGCGAGATCGTCGGCATTGCCGGCGACGTCCGCCACACCGGACTGGATGCCGAGGCCAGGCCGACGATGTTCGTGCCGCACGCCCAGTTCGGCGACGGCGGCTTCACGCTGCTCGTGCGCACCAGCACCGATCCGGCGTTGCTCATCAAACCCGTGCAGGAAACGCTGTGGGCGATGAATCCGGCGCTTCCGATCTACAGCGCCGGCACGACGTCATCGCTGATGGCGGAGTCGCTCTCGCAACGGAGATTCGTACTGATGCTGCTGGGCGCGTTCTCGGTCGTCGCACTCGTGCTCGCCACGATCGGCATCTACGGCGTCATCACCTACACCACCGCACAGCGCACTCGTGAGATCGGCATCCGCTCAGCCCTCGGCGCCGGCCGCGCCGACCTCCTCCGCCTCGTCCTCGGACAAGGCTTCCGCATCGCGGTGGCCGGTGTCGCCGCGGGCGTAGTGGGAGCTCTGCTGCTGACGCGATTCCTGCGAGGCATGCTGTACGGAGTTGCGCACACCGATCCGATGACGTTCGCGATGACGGCGCTGCTGCTGGTGATCACCGCTCTGGCTGCCGCGTACGTTCCGGCGCGGCGCGCGGCGGGAGTCGATCCTGCGGTAGCGTTGCGATACGAGTGAGGACCATGGACCCCATCATCTCCATCCGCGGTCTCGAGAGGTCCTATCCGCAGGGCGGCGGCCGCACGTTCGTGCTGCGCAACGTCGACTTCGACGTACAGCCCGGCGAGTTCGTCTCGATCATGGGACCGTCGGGCGCCGGCAAGTCGACGCTGCTGCACATCGTCGGCATGTTCGATCACTCGTGGGAGGGACAGTACTTCCTCCTCGGCCAGGCCATCCACAGTCTGAGCCCGAAGAAGCGCGCCGAGCTGCACAAGCAGAACATCGGCTTCGTCTTCCAGAGCTATCACCTCCTCGACGACCTGACAGTCTACGAGAACCTCGAAGTGCCGCTCTCGTATCGGGACATGAAGAAGAAGGAGCGGGAGAGCATCGTGGCCGACGTCCTGGACCGCTTTCAGATCGTGGGGAAGAAGGACCTCTATCCGGCGCAGCTTTCGGGCGGACAGCAGCAGCTGGTGGGCGTAGCGCGCGCGATCGTGGCCCGCCCGCGCGTCATCCTCGCCGACGAGCCGACCGGGAACCTGCATTCCGATCAGGGGCGCGAGATCATGGAGCTGTTCCGCAAGCTGAACGCGGGTGGCACGACGATCATCCAGGTCACGCATTCGAAGGAGAATGCAGCGTATGGAAACCGGGTGGTCAAATTGAGGGACGGCTGGGTCGTCGATGACTGAGCCGATGACCGCTGGGGAGCAGCCGGTCCAGGCCACCACGCGCATCCTCGTCGCCGACGACCAGCGCGACGTGATCGAGGCTCTCCGGCTCTTCCTCAAGTCCCAGGGCTATCAGCTCGAGACAGCGAACTCCCCCGCTGCGGTGCTGCGAGCCATCGAGGCCCGGCAGTTCGACGTCGTGCTGATCGACCTCAATTACACGCGTGACACCACGTCCGGCGCGGAAGGCCTCGACCTGCTGGCCACGATTCACGCCTTCGACGACACGCTTCCGGTCGTGGTCATGACCGCGTGGGGCTCGATCGAGCTGGTCGTCGAGGCCATGCGGCGCGGCGCGCGCGACTTCATCCAGAAGCCGTGGGACAACGCCCGCCTGCTGGCCATTCTGCGGACGCAGGTCGAGCTGGGCCGCGCGTTGCGCAGAAGTCATCGCCTGGAGTCGGAGAACTCTCTGCTGCGCGATGAAAGCCAGCCCATCCTCATCACCGAATCACCGAAGATGCGGCCGGTCGTGGCCATGATCGAGCGCATCGGGCCGTCCGACGCCAACGTGCTCATCACCGGCGAGAACGGCAGCGGCAAGGGCGTAGTCGCACGTGCGCTGCACGCGGTGTCGCGTCGCGCTCTGCGGCCCATGGTGTCGGTCAACATCGGCGGCTTCGCCGAGGGGGTTTTCGAGAGCGAGCTCTTTGGGCATGTGCGGGGGGCGTATACCGATGCGAAGTCTGATCGCGCCGGACGGTTCGAGGTGGCGGATGGCGGAACACTGTTCCTGGACGAGATCGCCAACCTCACGCCGATGCAGCAGGCCAAGCTGCTTCGCGTGCTGGAGACCGGCGAGTTCGAGCGCGTCGGCTCCTCGCAGACGCGGCACGCCGACGTGCGGCTGCTGTCGGCCACGAACGCGAACCTGACGGAAGAGGTCGAGTCAGGCCGGTTCCGGCAGGACCTCTTCTTCCGGCTGCGGACGGTCGAGATCCACTTGCCGCCGCTGCGCGAGCGGCGGGAAGACATCGCGCCGCTGGCCGGACACTTCCTCCGGCAGCATGCGCGGCGCTATCGCAAGAGCGGCGACGGATTCGAGCCGTCTGCGATGGAACAGCTTCTCCGGTACGACTGGCCCGGTAACGTGCGCGAGCTCGACCACGCCATCGAGCGCGCCACGCTGATGTCCGTGGGCCGCCTGATCCGCTCCGGCGATCTGGCGTTGACGCCGCCGTCGACGACGGAGCCGCGCATCGACGACCTGAGTCTGGAAGAAGTGGAGCGCCTGCTGATCCGCAAAGCGCTGGAGCGCTCCGGCGGCAACGTCAGCGACGCCGCCAGATCTCTGGGCCTCTCTCGCAGCGCGCTGTATCGCCGCATTCAGCGCTATTCGCTGTAACGCGCCGTTACAGCACCGTGATCGAGAGGTTTGCGTCAATTCACTGTCGAAGACATCGATGGAAACCGCTTCTACTTCTACTGCGATTGAGCGACGCACCGCCATAGGAATGAATGCTGCGCCGTTGGCAGGCGCGATCGCACTTGCGGCAAATGGCCGCACGCCCAACTCCGCGTAGCAACCGACGCGGCCCGCTCGTGGCTCGGCGCTTCTGCGCCTCGTTCCTCGCGGGCTGAACGAGCACGGCTCGTGGCAAGTGGAACCGGCCGCGCGGGTGAACGCGTGATACGTTGTGTGGCGAGGATAGGTAAACAGGTGGCCCATGTACTACCTTGTTGAAACCGGGAAGTCATTCGATCAAGCGTCCGGAGAT
>DATKCA010000161.1:0-5032 GCA_035544675.1 Thermoanaerobaculia bacterium
CCCATGCCGCAATTCGTTCTCATGCTCCGTGACTCCGGAGCGTTCCCCGCCGACATCAGCGCCGAGGAGATCCAGGCCATCATCGAGCGGTATCACGCGTGGATTCAGAAGGTACGCGGCGTGCCCGGCCAGAAGCTGCGCGACGGCCAGGGCCGCGTCATCATGCGCAACGGGTCGAAGCTCGCCGTCACCGACGGCCCCTACGCCGAGTCGAAGGAAGTCCTGGGAGGCTACATGCTGATCGAGGCCGCCGACTACGACGAAGCCGTACGCCTCTGCAACGACTGCCCGCATCTCGACTTCGGCTCCATCGAGATCCGGGAGGTCGACACGGCCGCGCAATGACCGACTCGCTTCACGGTCTGGTCGACCATCTGTTCCGTCACAGCTCCGGACAGATGGTGGCCACCCTCACCCGCATCCTCGGCTCGGACCATCTGGCGCTGGCCGAGGAGGTGGTGCAGGACGCACTGGTGAAGGCGATGCAGCAGTGGACGCTGCGCGGCGTGCCGGACGATCCGGTGGCGTGGCTGTTTCAGATCGCGCGCAATGGCGCGCTCGATCACCTGCGCCGGCAGGCCAGCCTGCGTCAGAAAGAGGCCGACCTCATCGCGGCCTTCACGGCGCGCCCGGCGGAAGACGACGGCGGGTTCGCTCACGAGCTTCGCGACGACCAGCTCCGCATGATGCTGATGTGCTGTCATCCGGCCATTCCGGGGAAGAGCCGCATCGCGCTGACGCTGAAGACTGTCGGCGGCTTCAGCGTCGATGAGATCGCACGCGCCTTTCTGGCCAGCAGGGAGACCATCGCCCAGCGCATCGTCCGCGCCAAGCGGCTGATCAGGGACGAGAGGATCGCGTTCGAGATGCCTTCTCGCGACGAGCTGCCGGTACGGCTCGAGTCGCTCCTCCAGGTGCTCTATCTGATGTTCAACGAGGGGTACAGCGCGCACACCGGGGACGATCTGGTCCGCGCCGATCTCTGCCGCGAGGCGATCCGGCTGGCGGCGATCGTGGCGGACCACGCGGTGGCCGGCGGTCCCGCCGTGCACGCGCTGCTTGCGCTCATGCTGCTGCAGGCGGCGCGGCTTCCGGCGCGCACGGATGCGGCCGGTGAGCTCGTGATTCTCGCCGAGCAGGATCGCTCCCGCTGGGATACCGCGATGATGGCGGAAGGCTTGCGGCGTCTCGACCGCGCCGGCGTGGGGGAGGAGCTCACGCCGTATCACCTCGAAGCGGCCATCGCGGCCAGTCATGCGTCGGAGAACGTCGACTGGTCGCAGGTCATCGAGCTCTACGATGCCCTGCTGGCAATCAGGCCCTCCCCCGTCGTCGCGTTGAACCGCGCGGTCGCGCTGGCCATGACCGGCGGCCCCGCCTCGGGCATCGCGGCGATCGAGAGCATCGAAGGCCTCGGCGACTACCTGCCGCGCTCCTTGACGCTGGGTCAGCTCTGGCTGCGAGCCGGCGATGCCGGGCGCGCCGCCCGGCATTTCCGCCACGCCCTCACGCTCCCGGGAACGACGCCCGCGAAGCGCTTCCTGATGCGGAAGCTGGGCGAGTGCACCTGAAATCGTCGCCCACCCGCCCCGTCCCGGGCGCCGGTGAGGACACCGACGCTCCATCCGTTACCCCGAGGCCCGAGGCCCGTCACACGCGGGCGTGACCACCGTCGCCGCCCGCCCACCCCTCCGGACCCACCTTCAGACAGAAAGAGGAGGTGCCGCATGATTCGGCGAATCTTCTTCGCTTCATTGATCGTGTTCCTGATTGTCGGCGCCACCGCGCAGGCGCCGCTGCCGCGAGACGTCCGCGAGATCGTCGAACGAGCGATTGCTGGTGAAAGGGAAGCGATCGCCCGCTACGAGGCTTTTGCGGTCCGCGCCGAGAGCGACGGATACCTCGGCGTCGCCGCGCTCTTCCGCGCGCAGGCACGAGCCGAAACAACGCACCTGAACCGGTTCACGCGGATCCTCACCACGCGTTCCCTGCCGGTTCCCGCGGCTCTGCCGGTCTCAGTCGAGGCGGGTCAAACCGCCGACAACCTTCGCGCCTCCGTCGCTGCTGAAACCGGCGAGCGCGATGGGATTTACGCAGATGCCATCAGGGTCTGCGAACGCCACGGTGCCGGCGACATCCGGCAGATCTTCGACCAGACCCGTGACACGGAAGTCGAGCACGCCAATCTCTGCACAGCCGCCGTCCGGCAACTATCGGCCATGAAGGAGCCGAAGACGTTCTACGTGTGCCGCCACTGCGGCTACACGACGGATGTGCGCCTCGGGATGTGCGCGCTCTGCCGCGGTCGCGACGTCCAGTCGGTGAACTGAAGTCCGAGGGCAGGCGGCGCGGCGCCTGTCCTCATTTCCGCTTCGTTGTATCCTCCCCGCCATGAAGGACCGCCTCGAGAAGATCGCGACGCTCTACCGGGCGCACATCACCGTCCTCAAGCTCCGGCACGACCACTCCATGGAAGAGACCGGCTTCGATCACATCGTGATCTCGGCCGGCGCGCAGCACATCGCCTTCCTCGACGACATGCCGTATCCCTTCAAGGTCAACCCCCACTTCAAGTACTGGGTCCCCGTCGTCGACAACCCGCACTGCATGCTGATCTACACGCCCGGCGTGAAGCCGCGGCTGCTCTACCACCAGCCGGTCGATTACTGGCACAAGCCGGCCGGCCCGCCGGAAGGCTGGTGGACCGTGCCGTTCGACATCGAAGTCATGGCCACGCCGGAGGCCGCGCGCCAGTTCCTGCCGAAAAGCGGCCGCGTCGCATTCCTCGGCGAGTGGAACGACGCGCTGTCGGCATGGGGAGCACTGGAGCCCAATCCGCAGGACTTGCTGAGCCGCCTTCACTTCGACCGGGCCTGGAAGACCGAATACGAGATCGAAGCGATCCGAATGGCCAACGACATCGCCGCGCGCGGTCACGTGGCCGCGGAGAAGGCCTTCCGCAACGGGGAGTCGGAGTACGAGATCCACCTGGCCTACCTGCGCGCCGCGGCAGCGACCGAGGAGGAGCTGCCGTACGGGAACATCATCGCGGTGAACGAGAACGCCGCGGTGCTGCACTACTACCATCACGATCGCACCCAACTCGACAAGGAGGAGCGTCACTCGTTCCTCATCGACGCCGGCGCGTCATTCAACGGATACGCATCGGACATCACGCGCACGTACTCGACCCGCAAAGACGAGTTTCAGAAGCTGATCCACGCCATGGACGACATGCAGCAGCGTCTGTGCGACGCCGTGAAGCCGAAGCTGAACTATCCCGATCTCCACTTCGCCGCGCACCGCGGCGTCGCGCAGATCCTGCACGACTTCGACTTCGTCGATCTCGACGCCGGCGCGATGGTGGAGAAGAAGATCACCAGCACGTTTCTCCCTCACGGCGTCGGCCACTACCTCGGGCTGCAGGTCCACGACGTCGGCGGGTTCCAGGCCGACCGCACCGGAAAGACGATCCCAAAGCCGGAGGGGCATCCGTATCTGCGCCTCACGCGCGTGGTCGAGCCGTCGCATGTCTTCACGATCGAGCCGGGCCTCTATTTCATCGACTCCCTGCTGGCCGAGCTGAAGGCCACAGAGAACGCCAAACACGTCAACTGGAAAAAGGTCGATGAGTTCCGCAAGTACGGCGGCATCCGCATCGAGGACGACATCGTGGTCACCGACAACGGGCATGACAACCTGACCCGCGGAGCGTTCGAACGCGTGGCCTGATGCCTTTCTCACCACCCAGTCTCGACTCGACCCTCGGCGTTCTCTCCGCGATGATCACGCCGGCGGTGATGATCCTGGCGACGGGATCGCTGATCCTCACGACCACCAACGAAATCACTGAGCGGCGATGGCGGCTCTTCGGCTGAACGTATGCCGAAACGCGCGGTGCTCGCGGATCAGCTCGAGCGAGCGGCCCAGCAGCGCGGCGTTCTCCGGCTTGTTGGTCCACGTCGAGCGCCCGGACGGATGCGGCAGGACGATCACGTCGAACGACCGCCCCGCCCGCGTGGCACGGTGAACGAGGCCGACGACATCCTTCAGCTGCGACTTCCCGACGAGCTGGAGCGCGGCGAGCGTGCCGACGGCGATGACCAGCTCCGGCTCGAGGATGGCGATCTCGCGATCGAGGTGCGCGCCGCAGTTGGCCATCTCGCTCTCGTCGGGGACGCGATCGCCGCCCGCTTTCGGATCGCGTCCGGGGAAACAGCGGATCACCGCCCCCATGTAGACCCGCGCGCGGAACTGATCCTCGGTCACGCCGGCACTCTCCGCGAACCAGCGGAAGAGACGCTGGCCGGCCGTGAACGCGAACGGCCGCTTGTCCACGACCTCGCGCGGCCCGGGCGCCTGACCGATGAGCAGTACCTTCGCATCCGCCACCGCGCCGATGACCGGCGTGCCGATGACGTTCGGGCAGGCGCGGCAGGACGCCAGGAGCTTCAAGTGCTGCGCGAGCGTGGACACGGTAGCGAGGAACGGTAACCGGTTTTCCGGAAACCGGTAACCGGTAACCGGAAACCGGTAACCGGAAACCGGAAACCGGAAACCGGAAACCGGAAACCGGAAACCGGTAACCGGTAACCGGAAACCGGTAACCGGAGCGAGACGATTTCCGGTTGCTGATTTTCGGTTGCTGATTTTCGGTTCCCAATTTTCAGTTCCCATTTCCGGTTTCCGATTGCCGGGGTCCCGATTGCCGGATACCGATTGCCGGTTTCCGGTTTCCGGTTACCGGTTACCGGTTTCCGGTTTCCGGTTTCCGGATTACCGGTTACCATCGAGTCCGTGAGAGAAACGGTACTTCTGCTGACCCTGGCGCTAGCTCCGTGCGCGCTCGGCTGGACGCGCGCCTCGGACGAGCGCATCGCCTTGAAGGCGGCCCAGCTGGCTCCCTCCGACCTGCGCATGCTCATCGAGGTGTTCGAGAGCGAGTACAAGGAGGGTCTGGCCAGGGCCCAGGCCGAGGAGGGATCGGATACGCACCGGTACTTCGTGTTGTCGCGGGAGGGACGTCTGCGCG
>DATKCA010000162.1:0-47737 GCA_035544675.1 Thermoanaerobaculia bacterium
ACCGGAAACCGGAAACCGGAAACCGGAAACCGGAAACCGGAAACCGGAAACCGGAAACCGGAAACCGGAAACCGGAAACCGGAAACCGGAAACCGGAAACCGGAAACCGGAAACCGGAAACCGGCCAGAGGCTAAACCGGAACTGCGTTGCGTGCACCGGTCATGCGAACCGGCAACGCGAGTTGATTTGCCCAAACCGTGCCGGACCCGCTTCGCTCCGGTTTCCGGTTTCCGGTTTCCAGTTACCGGCTACCCGAGGTGGAGCGCCGCCGACTCGGCGGCCCGGCCCGCCTACCGGCTCACGGGTTGTTCGGCGAGAACGCCGTGCTTTCCCGCAACCGCCACGATGGCCTCGATGGCGCGGTCCAGGTGCTCGCGCGCATGCGCCGCGCTGATCTGGCAGCGCAGCCGGGCCTGGCCCTGCGGAACGACCGGGAAGCCGAAGCCGGAGACGTAGATGCCACGATCGAGCAACTCCGCGGACATGGCGATGGCCCTGGCCGTGTCGCCGATGAGAATCGGCACGATGGGATGGATGCCCTCACGCACGGCGATGCCGCGCGCGGTCAGCTCGCGGCGGAAGTACATCGTGTTCTCGCGCAGCCGGTCGACCAGGGAAGTGTCTTTCTCGAGCAGGTCGAACGCGGCCATGGAGCCCATCACCACCGCCGGCGGCAACGTGTTCGAGAAGAGATACGGCCGGGACTTCTGGCGCAGGTAGTCGACCAGGACTCTCGGCCCGGTGGTGAAGCCGCCGTGCGAGCCGCCCAGAGCCTTGCCCAGCGTCGACGTATACGCGTCGATCTTCCCGAAGACACCCAGCTCCTCGGCCACTCCGCGGCCGGTGCGGCCGAGCACTCCCGTCCCGTGAGAGTCGTCGACGACGAAGAACGCGCCGTACTGGCGCGAGACATCGACCAGCTCGGGCAGAGGGGCGAGGGAGCCTTCCATCGAGAACACGCCGTCGGTCATGACGACCTTGTTGCGCGTGTCGCGCGTCGCTTCGAGCGCGCGCCGAAAATCGGCCACGTCGCGATTCCTGTAGCGTTCCTTCCTGGCCCTGGAGAGGCGGATGCCGTCGATGATCGAGGCGTGATTCAGCTCGTCGGAGATGATCGCGTCCTCATCCGTGGCGATGGTCTGGAAGAGCCCCTCGTTCGCGTTCCAGCACGATCCGTACAGGATCGTCTCCTCGGTCCCGAAAAAGCGGGCGATGCGCCGCTCCAGCTCCCGGTGAATCGTCTGCGTGCCGCAGATGAAGCGGACCGAGGCCAGCCCGTAGCCGTAGTCGCGCTCAGCCTTCTCCGCCGCCTCGACGACGGCCGGATGGTTGGCCAGCCCGAGATAGTTGTTCGAGGTCAGCATGATGACCTCGCCCTTCCCCTCCACCTCGACGACAGGGCCCTGGGGCGAGGTCAGAGCCAGCTCGCGTTTGAGGGTGCCGGCGGCGGACATCTGGGCCAGCTCGGCGGAGAGTGTGGAAAGAAGTGTCATGCTTCTCTCACTCGTTGTCATACTTCAGATCCCGCCGGAAACAGCGCTGGCCCTCGATGTCGAAGACGACGCACGAGTCGATGGGGCGGGAGTAGATGTGCATGCTGACGGCGCGCTCGTTCCACTCGGCGCGATTGAGGATTCGATGGATGGTCTGGGTCTTGTCGACGGTGTTGAGCGGGCCGCCGGGGACGGCGAACTCGTTGCCGAGATGCTCCATGACGATTTTGGTTGCGCCGGCCAGGCAGTCCAGGCCGACGACCTGCTGGTTCTCGGGACGGTTGCACTCGACCTTGCGATAGTTCTCGACGAGCAGCTTGCCCTCGATCATCGACATCCAGCCGAGTTGTCCGTTGTGCGTGTGCAGCGGAGTGACGGTGCCGACCGGCCAGCAGATCAGCATCACCTCGATCATGTCGTTGCGGAAGATCTTGTTCCGCGTGTGCCGGTCCGGCTGCCAGTTCTTGTACCGCTCCAGCTCGTCGGGCCGGATCTCGTAGGCGACGAGATAGTCGTAGATCTTCTGCTTGGTGATGATGTCTTCGGAAAGGCGGCGAACGCCCTCGACGAACTGCTCGGCCGGAACGGGCACCGGGGAGTAGATGGCCTGCGGAACTGCCGTGATCTTCTGCGTTTCCATCGCCTGACTCCGTGTTCCGGTTCACTATAGCGCCGCGGCAAACTGCCGAGCAATTTCTGCACCGTCATTCCGAGAGTAGCGAGGAATCGGAGGCGCCGGTGGGCACCATGAGCGTGCCACCCGACCGCCCGGATCCCTCGCTCACGCTCGGGATGACAGCGTGTGCTAGTCTCCGCGCGCGAAAATGGCCAGTCAGCAGCGCAATGTCGCGGTCATCGGCGCACAGTGGGGCGACGAGGGAAAAGGGAAGATCGTCGACCTCCTGTGCGAGCGGTTCGACGTCGTGGCCCGCTACCAGGGCGGGCACAACGCCGGGCACACAGTCAAGTTCGCCGACCGGCACTTCGCGCTGCGCCTCATCCCCTCCGGCATCCTCCACCCCGACAAGCTCTGCCTCCTCGGCAACGGCATGGTGATCGATCCGGAGGCGCTGCTCGAGGAGATGGAGAACCTGCGCAAGCTGGGGGTACGGATCGAGGAGAACCTCAGGATCAGCGACTCGGCGCACTGCATCCTGCCCTACCACCGCGCGCTCGATCTGGCGCGCGAGGAGTCGGCCGGCAAAGCGAAGATCGGGACGACGGGGCGCGGGATCGGTCCGGCCTACGAGACCAAGGTCAGCCGCTACGGTGTCCGCATCGGCGACCTCATCGACCGGGATGTGCTGCGCGACAAGATCGAGCTGGCCTGCGCGGAGAAGAACCAGATGCTGCGCACGGTCTACGGCAAGGATGTCTTCGACGCGGGGCAGCTGGTTGATGCGTACCTCGAGTTCGGCGAGATCCTGCGCGGCCGCATCGTCAACGGCTCGATCCTCATCAACGATCTGATTCGAGCGGGCCGGAGCGTGATGTTCGAAGGAGCGCAGGGGACGCTGCTGGACGTCGATCACGGAACGTATCCGTTCGTGACCTCGTCCAGCACGGTGGCCGGTGGGATCTGCACCGGACTGGGAGTGGCGCCCAGGCACATCCACAAAGTTCTCGGCGTCGCCAAGGCGTATACGACCCGTGTGGGCGGCGGCGCGTTTCCGACCGAGCTTCACGACAGCAGCGGCGAGCATCTGCGCAAGCGCGGCAACGAGTTCGGCACGGTCACGGGACGTCCGCGACGCACGGGCTGGCTCGACCTGCCGGTGCTGCGCACCGCGGCGATGCTCAACGGCCTCGACGAGATCGCGCTCACCAAACTGGACGTCCTGGACGACCTCGCGGAGATCCCCGTCTGCACTTCCTACAGATTGCGCGGTGAGGACTGGACGCGGTTCCCGGCGTTCACCGTGGACGACTACCAGCCGCAATACCGCGTGCTCCAGGGCTGGCGGCGCTCCACGGTGGGCACCACCAGGTTCGACGACCTGCCCGCGGAAGCGAGGACCTACATCCGCTTCATCGAGGACGAACTGGAAGCGCGCGTGGCCATCGTGTCGACCGGGCCGCGCAGAGAAGAGACGGTCATCCGGTAGCGGAGCGCGTGGAGCGCCGCCGACTCGGCGGCGTCCGGTCTCAAAAACGCCGCCAGGAATGGCGCCGGCTCCACCTACAGCTTCCGCTTGAAGTAGTCGATGGTCCGCTGCAGCCCCTCCGAGAGCGGCACCCGCGGCTCCCATCCGAACAGCGTCTTGGCCTTCGTGATGTCGGGGCGGCGGACCTTCGGATCGTCTTCCGGGAGCGGCTTGAACACGATCGGCGCCTTCGTTCCCGTCAGCCGCTTGATCTCCTCGGCGAATTGCAGAACGGTCATCTCGCTCGGGTTGCCGATGTTCACCGGCAGCGTCTCGTCCGACATCAGAAGGCGATAGATCCCCTCGATGAGATCGGAGACGTAGCAGAACGAGCGGGTCTGCGAACCGTCGCCGAACACCGTCAGCGGCTCGTCGCGCAGGGCCTGGGAGATGAAGGCCGGCACCACGCGACCGTCACGCACGCGCATGCGCTCGCCGTAGGTGTTGAAGATGCGGACGATGCGCGTCTCCACTCCATGAAAACGGTGATAGGCCATGGTCATGGCCTCGGCGAACCTCTTGGCCTCGTCGTACACGCCGCGCGGCCCGACCGGGTTCACGTTGCCCCAGTAGTCCTCTTTCTGAGGGTGCACGAGCGGATCGCCATAGACCTCGGACGTCGATGCGATCAGATAACGCGCACCTTTGTCCTTGGCCACGCCAAGCGTCTTGTGCGTCCCGAGCGACCCTACCTTCAGGGTCTGAATCGGTTTCTCGAGGTAATCGATCGGGCTGGCCGGCGAGGCGAAGTGGAGGACGTAGTCGACCGGGCCGTCGACGTGGATGTAGTTCGTGACGTCGTACTTCACGAACAGGAAGCCCTCGCGGCCCATCAGGTGCTTGATGTTGTCCGGCGAGCCGGTGATGAAGTTGTCCATGCACACCACTTCGTGGTCGCGGGCCAGGAACAACTCGCAGAGATGGGAGCCGAGGAACCCCGCTCCTCCGGTGATGAATGCGCGAGCCACTAGTAACGCCTCCGCCGGCGCATGTCGTCGGCCCGACCGACCGAGAAGTATTCGAAGCCCTCGTTTTGCATGCGCTGCCGGTCGTACACGTTGCGCAGATCGATGATCAGGGGCTGCCGCATGGAGCTCCTGATCCTGCCGAGGTTCAGCGCGCGAAACTCGTTCCACTCGGTGGCGATGACCAGGGCGTCCGCTCCGGTGGCCGTGCTGTACGCGTCGTCGCAATATTCGACGCCGGTGAAGATCCTCTTGCAGTTCTCCATGGCCTGCGGATCGTAGGCGCGGATCCGCGCGCCGCCCTCTTGAAGTCCGTTGATGATGGGGATGGTCGGGGAGTCGCGCATGTCGTCCGTTTCCGGCTTGAAGGCGAGGCCGAGGATGCCGACGGTCTTGCCGCTGACCGAGCCGCCCAGGGCGTCGACGATCTTCACGACCATGCGCGCCTTGATGTCGTCGTTGACGCGCAGCACAGCCTCGATGATCTGGAACTCGTAGCCGCTTCGGCGGGCGATGTCCGCCATGGCCGAGGTGTCCTTCGGGAAACACGAGCCGCCGAATCCCGGTCCGGCCTGCAGGAACTTCGGGCCGATGCGGGAGTCGAGCCCCATGCCGATGGCGACGTCATGGACGTTCGCGCCGGCCTTCTCGCAGATGACGGCGATCTCATTGATGAACGTGATCTTCGTGGCCAGGAAGCCGTTCGCGGCGTACTTGATCAACTCGGCGGACTCGACGTTGGTGAAGACGAAGGGGATCTCCAGGGAGTGCAGGGGAGCGTAGATCTCCTTCATCAACTCGGCCGATTCGTCGTCCGAGGCGCCGACGACGATGCGGTCCGGCTTCATGAAGTCCTCGATGGCCGACCCCTCGCGCAGGAACTCGGGATTGGAGACGACCGAGGCGTGATGCTCGGTCCCGGACTGCTCGATGATCTCCGAGATCATCTTTCCGGTGCCGATGGGAACGGTCGACTTCGTGATGATGAGCTTCGGGCCGTTCATATGCTTGGCGATGGTCCGCGCCACGTCCTCGACGTAGCGGAGATCGGCCGAGCCGTCCGGCTTGGGCGGCGTGCCGACGGCGATGAAAATGGCGCGCGACTTCTCGATGGCATCGGCGAGATCTGTGCTGAAGCGAAGGCGTCCCTCGTGGACGTTCTTCGCCACCAGCGCGTCCAGTCCCGGCTCATAGATCGGGATCTCTCCGCGACGCAGCGCCTCGATCTTGCCCACGTCGATGTCGACGCAAACGACGTCGTTGCCGAAATCTGAAAGGCCCGCGCCGGTGACCAGACCGACGTAGCCGGTTCCTACAACTGCGATTTCCAAAAAGCTCCTCCGTGGGCGGCGAATGGTAGCAGGTGGAGGACAGGCAATCCTGCCTGTCCGAGCGAGGGTGGACAGGCAGGATTGTCTGTCCTCCACAAACCCTCAGGGGCTCGTCGTCGTCGCTACCGCGCTCTCCGTGGTCGTTGTGGTCGGGATCACCGGCGGAACCGGCGGCACTTCCGGTGCGACGTTGCTCTTCACGTCCGCCGGCGTCGCGGCCGGCTCGTTCTTCTGGCGCTCGTCGTAGCGCTTCTCAATGCCGGTGCTCTGGCGGTTGCGGATCAGCCAGCGCAGAAGCCTCGACTCGTTGATGCCGATCAGGATGTCGTTGACGGACTCGTACAGGGAGGGGTCGGCGATGATCTTGCCCGCCGTCCCTTCGCCGGTGTTGATCTTGTGCACGGTCTCGTTGAGCTGGGTGACGAGGAGCGTGAACTCGGCCATGGCCTGATCGCCGTATTCCTTGTCCGTCATCAGGCGGGGGATCAGCCCCTCTCCGCTCTGCAGCGTGGCGCTGAACGTGGACAGGTTGGCCGATGTCAGACGCAGGTTCTCGACCAGCTCCATGACCCGGCGTTTTCCTTCCGGGTCGCTCAGCAGGGCGGGCAGAGCGCCCGAGCCGCTGTCGAAGCTGCGCTGCAGATTGGCGGCCACGGACTGCAGCGACTGCATGGCGCCGGTCGTGGACGCGGTGAGCTGTTCGCCGTAGGCGTCGTCGTAGATCAGCTTGCCCATGACGCCGCGGCCGCTCTCGATGTGCGCGAGGGCGGCGTTGGTCTTGTTGAGCGTGGTCAGGAGCGTGTCGGTGAGGCGTTGCTTGGTCTCCGGCGTGCTGGTCATTTCGCCGAGGAGACCTTCGCCGCGGTCGACACGGCCCAGGACGTTCTTGAGGGAGTAGGAGATCTGAACGAGGTTGTCGACGAGATCCTCGCCGGATGAGATGAGCTGCTCGACGTTGGTCTGGCGTTGGGCAGGGATGAGCGAGCCCGGCTCGATCTCTTCGTAGCGGAGCGTCCCCGGGGTCACGTCGATGTAGCTGTCGCCGGTGAGGAGGCCCAGCTTCTTGAGGCGGGCCCGCGAGTCCTCGCGGATGCGCTCGGAGTACTTCCGGTCGATCATGAGCTGGATGGCGACGTTCTTTTCCTTCGGATCCTGGGGCAGGCGGATCTCCTTGATCACGCCGATCGTCACTCCGGACATGCGCACCGGATTCCCCTCGGCCAGTCCCGAGGCGTTCTCCAGCTGCACGTTGTATTCGCTCTTGCGGGCGAAGATCTTCTGCTCCGCGCCGATGAAGAAGAGGAACACCATCAGCACGACCATGGACGCCGTGACCAGCAGTCCGACGCGAATCGTCTTGTGTTTTTTATCAGTTGGCATATTCAGGCTCTCGTCGGTTGCGCGGCCACGACCGCGGACGACTTCAGGAACTCGCGAAGGATGGGGTGATCGGTATCGCGGGCCGAGTCGATCGTACCGACCCACTCGAACACACCCTCGTTGAGAAACGCAATGCGGTCGCCGACCGAGAAGGCCGACTGGATGTCGTGCGTCACCACGACGGACGTCACGTTGAGCTTGGACTGCAGGTCGATGATGAGCTCGTTGATCGTGTTCGCGGTGATGGGGTCGAGCCCGGTGGTCGGCTCGTCGTACAGGATCATCTTCGGGTCGAGCACGATCGAGCGCGCCAGGCCCACGCGCTTGCGCATGCCGCCGGACAGGTCCACCGGCATCATGGTCTCCGCCCCCGGCAGACTCACCAGCTCCAGCCGCTCGCGCACGGCGTGCGTGATCTCTTCATTCGACATGTCGGTGTGCTCGCGCAGCGGATAGGCCACGTTCTCGAACACTGTCATCGAGTCGAAAAGCGCACCGCTCTGAAAGAGCATCCCGAACTTCTTCCGGACGCGGTACAGCTCCTCCTCCGGAAAATCGGTGATGTCCTCCTCCTCCACCAGCACGCGCCCGCCGTCCGGGGCTTCCAGGCCGAGCATGTGCCGCAGCGTGACGGACTTCCCGGTGCCGGATCCACCCAGGATCACGAGCACTTCACCGCGGTAGACCTTCAGACTCGCTCCGCGCAGGACCTTTTTCCGGCCGTAGGCCTTGTGCACGTCCTGAAACTCCACGAACACGTCGCGCGGATGACGGCGCCGCTCTGGCGTCTCACGCAACTGGGCTCGGCGATCGGGGACGATCTCGGTCATCAGAATAAGAAGAGAAAGAGCTTGGTCAGGAAGAAGTCGAGGATCAGAACGGTGATGGCCCCTTCCACGACGGTCGTGGTCGTAGCCCGGCCGACCCCGTCCGCGCCGCCGGTCGTGCGCAGGCCGTTCATGCAGGCGATCAGACCGATCGCAAATCCGAAGAAGAAGGTCTTGCCCACGCCGGAGGCGATGTCGTTGTACTGGAGCGTCGTGACCACGCTGCGGAGATAGAAGTTCGCGTCCAGGTGCAGCGTTCCGACGGCGATGACCAGCCCGCCCATGATTCCCACCGCGCAGGAGATGATCGTCAGCAGTGGAAACATGAACGTCGTGGCGAAGACGCGCGGGAAGACCAGCTTCCGCACCGGATTGCTGGCCAGGGCCCGGAGCGCGTCGATCTGCTCGGTCACCTTCATCGTGCCGATCTCGGCGGTCATCCCCGCCCCGACCCGGCCGCCGACCATGAGCGACATGAGCACGGGCGCGAGCTCGCGGACGAGCGACAGTGAAACCACCGTCCCGATGAAGAGCTTTCCGCCGAACTCGGCCAGGGAGTAGGCGGTCTGCAGGGCCAGCACCATCCCGATGAACAGCGAAGTGATGAAGACGATCGACATCGACCGGACCCCGACGTGCTCGAGCTGGGAGATGATCGCGGCCCGCTCGTAGGGACCGCGGAACAGCTGACGGATCACCTGGAGGGCCAGCCCGGTGATCTCACCCATGTAGAACAGAGACTGTTCAGCCCGGGCCCGCAGCCGGCTGATGGCCTCCATTCGCGGCGAGGGTGCCGGCATCTCGACTGTGGTCATCCCGCTCCTCAACGCACCTTTCCGCCCGGATTATTCGTTGGGGGTCAGGTCTTCGGTTGTCCGGTTTGGCTACTCCATGTGGAGCGGGCTGTCTACGATTCGTAGCCAAACCGGACAACCGAAGACCTGACCCCCTTCATCTCTCATCCGAAGATCCGGCGCAGGAGGCGGCGCAGCGCGTTCTGCCGGTCCTGCTCCCGACGCTCCCGTTCGGCCCGCCGGCGGGCTTCCTCGGCTTCCCGATCCATGGAACGGTCGCGCCCCGCCGTCTCGGCGTCGAGATCCTCACGCCAGAAGGGGCTCGGCTCTCCGCTCCCGGCATGCAGGGCACAGACAGACATCGGCTCGGTCTGGGCGACGAAGATCTCGGACCGGCTCTCCGGACAGTACGGCGTGGCGAGCATCCCCGACTCCGGGTCAATGGCCCGGACCACGACGTCCTCCGGCCGCTTCCAGTCGAGATCGGGAATGAGGCCGCCGACGCGGTTCATGTGCGAGGTCCAGATCGGCAGACAGGCCTCGCCGCCGGCCAGCCGGACGCTCTTCCCGTCATCGAAGCCCACCCACACCAGCGTGAGGATGCGCGGCGAGTAGCCGACCAGCCAGGCGTCGCGATAGTTGTTCGTCGTCCCGGTCTTTCCCGCAAACTCCCGCCGGAATCCGAACGAGCGGGCCTTGGCGGCCGTGCCGTACTGGAACACGTCCTTGAGCATGTCGTTCATGACGTAGCAGACGGCGGCCGACGCGACCCGCTTCATCTTCACTTCGCGGCTCTCCAGCTTGCCATCGCGCGTGGCCACGGCCAGGATCGAGATCGGCTCGGCTTTCACGCCGAGATTCGCGAACACCGAGTAGGCATAGGCGATCTCCAGCGGAGTCACCTCGAACGAGCCGAGCGAGATCGACGGATACGGCTCGAGCTTGCTCTCGACGCCGATGTTCGACGCAGTGCGGATGACGTTGGGCACTCCGGCATCGATGGCCGCCCGCACCGCGGGGATGTTGTACGAATGCGCCAGCGCCTCGCGGACACTGACCTCGCCGTGGAAGCGCATGTCGTAGTTCTGCGGACGCCAGACGGTCTTCCCGCTGGGAACGCTGATCGGCGAGTCGTTCAGAATCGTGGCCGCGGTGAAGACGTCGGCTCCGCGCTGCACGTCCATCGCCGTCACGTAGACGAACGGCTTGAACAGCGATCCGGGCTGGCGTCTGGCCTGGATGGCGCGATTGAACTGCGTCTTCGAGTAGCTCCTTCCGCCCACCAGCGCCTTCACGTAGCCCGTGCCGGGCTGAATCGTCAGGACGACGCCCTGCAGCGGAGTGGGCGACGTGCGGATGTGCTTGTACTGCTTGGAGAGGTTGGCGATGCCCGTCTCCAGCGACCGTTCGGCCGACCGCTGCATGATCGTGTCGAGCGTCGTGAAGATGCGCAGCCCCTCGGTCTTGAGCTGGGTCTCGGGATAGGTCTCGCGGAGCTGCTTCATCACGAAGTCGACGAAGAACGGCGCGGTTCGCGACGTCCGTGGAAACTTCGTGACGGTCAGAGGGGCGTTGACCGCCTCCTCGTACTGCTCCGGGGTGATCTTCTTCTGATCGAGCATCAGCTTCAGCACCGTGTCACGGCGCGGCCTGGCCCGGTCCGGATACTTGATCGGCGACAGGACGTTCGGAGAACGGATCATCCCCGCCAGCGTGGCGGCCTCGCCGAGCGTCAGGTACGTGACCTTCTTTCCGAAGTAGACCTGCGCGGCCTGCTCCACGCCGACGACCTGCACCGCGCCGTTCTGCCCGAGGTAGATCTCGTTGAGGTAGTTCTCGAGGATCTCGTCCTTGCTGTAGCGCGCTTCCAGCAGCAGCGCCATCACAGCCTCCACCGCTTTGCGGCGGAACGTCCGCTCCGGGTTCAGGAAGAGGTTCTTCACGAGCTGCTGCGTGAGCGTGGAGCCGCCGGCGGTGATCGACCGGTCGTCGATGTTCGTCCAGATGGCGCGGACGATTCCGCGGATCGAGATCCCCTCGTGGCTGTAGAAACCCCGGTCTTCCGTCGAGATGATCGCGTCCGTGACGACTTTCGGCACCGCGGCGAGCGAGACGGGCAGGCGGTCCTCCATCTCGTTGTTGTAGATCGACGTGATCAGCTCGGGCTCGACGCGCACGGCGCGGAGCGCCACGCCATCGCTCGTCCGGCGCACCGCGCGCACGATCGCGCCGTCGAACTCGACCCGCACCAGCTCGGCGTGGAACTCCATGTCGGGATACTCGAAATTCTGGAGGTAGATCTCGAGGTCGTCCTTGACGTAGCGATACTCCCCCGGGTTCGCGGGCGTGCCGTCCACCTCGTGGTAGCCGGCGTGGTTGAGCTTCGGCTCGAGCAGCGGCCGCGGGTACGTGAAGCCGGGGACCAGCGGCGTGGCGTCCGAGTAGACGCGGCTCGGCAGATCCCAGCGCCGGCTCGACTCGAATTTCTTCGTGATGCGGACGTACGTATAGCCGACGAAGCCGATGAAACCGACGAACGCCAGCATCACCATGAAGGCGATGCCGGCACTGTGGCGCCAGAGGAAGTCTTTGATGCGGGAGCGTTTGGCCATGACGCGGAAACCGGAAACCGGAAACCGGAAACCGGAAACCGGAAACCGGAAACCGTAGACAGGGTAACAAAGTTAAAAGGCGGCCCATTCGGACCGCCTCGGTTGCCGGTTGCCGGTTTCCGGTTTCCGTGTCCTACATGGAGCTCATGGAATTCAAAAACGTGAGGTTGCTGGGCGTTTTCTCCAGCTTCTCCACGAGCAGCTCCATCGACTCGACGGTGGACAGAGGGCTGAACACCTTGCGCAGGACCCAGATGCGGTTGAGCTCGTTACGCTCGAGCAGCAGCTCTTCCTTGCGCGTGCCCGACTTGTTGATGTCGATGGCCGGGAAGACGCGCTTGTCGGAGAGCTTCCGGTCCAGATGCACCTCGAGGTTGCCCGTGCCCTTGAACTCCTCGAAGATCACGTCGTCCATGCGCGAGCCGGTATCGATCAGAGCGGTGGCGATGATGGTCAGGGAGCCGCCTTCCTCGACGTTGCGCGCGGAGCCGAAGAAGCGCTTCGGACGCTGCAGGGCGTTGGAGTCGACGCCGCCGGAGAGCACCTTGCCCGAGGGCGGGACCACGGTGTTGTAGGCGCGGGCCAGTCGGGTGATCGAGTCGAGGAGGATGACCACGTCGCGCTTGTGCTCGACGAGCCGCTTGGCCTTCTCGATGACCATTTCCGCGACCTGCACGTGACGGGAGGCCGGCTCGTCGAACGTGGAGGAGATGACCTCGCCCTTGACCGAGCGCTGCATGTCGGTGACTTCTTCCGGCCGCTCGTCGATGAGAAGGACGATCAGCGTGACTTCGGGATGGTTGGTGGTGATGGAGTTGGCGATGGCCTGCAGGATCATCGTCTTTCCGGTGCGGGGAGGGGCGACGATGAGACCGCGCTGCCCCTTGCCGACCGGCGCGATCAGATCGAGCACGCGCGACGACATGTTGTCCGGAACCTCGAGCTTGATCCGGCTCTCCGGATAGAGCGGGGTGAGGTTGTCGAAGAGGATCTTCTCGCGAGCCACGTCCGGATGCTCGAAGTTGACCGCTTCGACTTTGATGAGTGCGAAATAGCGCTCCCCTTCCTTGGGCGGGCGAACCTGGCCGGAGACCGTGTCGCCGGTCCGAAGGTCGAAGCGCCGGATCTGCGACGGCGACACGTAGATGTCGTCAGGGCCCGGCAGGTAGTTGTACTCAGGGGCGCGGAGGAATCCGAATCCGTCCGGCAGACACTCCAGCACACCTTCGGAGAAGATCAGGCCCGATTTCTCGGTCTGCACCTGCAGGACGGAAAAGATGAGGTCCTGCTTGCGCATGCCGGTGGCGTTCTCGACACCGATCTCCTTGGCGAGCCTGGTGAGATCGGGGAGCTTCATCTCCTTCAGCATCCGGATGTCGAGCGTCTCGGCGGCGGCCTGGTCGAGGCGCCTGGAGGGGCGCTCGTCGCGAGACGGCTCGGAGGCCATCTCCTCGTCCGCGGGCAAGCCGGCATCCTCACCGGCGCTGGCCTCGACCTCGTGGCCCCCGGGCTCCGGCGAGGTCACCGGCGCTCCATCTCCGTTCGTCGGCGCCTCGACGGACTCCGCGGCGGCGGCCTTCTTCGCGCGCGGCTTGCGGGCGGGCTTCTCCGCCTTCTCCGCCGGTGGCGGCTCGGTGACGACGGTGGAGTCTTCGATTTCCTGTTCAGCCATAGGTCCCTCTACAGCCGCGCAAACATCTCGCGGCGGATCTCAGTGATTCCCTTCTTGGTGACGACCGATGCCGCGATGAAGCTCGCGGGTTCGACCTGCAGCTCAGCTGCGATTTCTTTTGTGCTCTTGAGGAGCTGGTTGCTGGAGAGTTTGTCGGTCTTGGTCAGGACGACGCGCTCGTCGATGCCGGCCGAACGCGTCCAGTCGTGCATCTGGACGTCCTGTCCTCCCGGAACGCGCCGCACATCGAGCAGGAGAAAGATCAATTTCAGGTCCTCGGACGAATCGAGATAGCTGCGCACGAGCGCCCCCCAGGTGCCGACGACGCTCTTCGGCACCCGCGCGTATCCGTAACCGGGAAGATCGACCAGATAGAAGCGCTCATTCACGAGATAGAACTGAATGGCCTGCGTCTTTCCCGGTGTCCGGCTGACGCGGGCCACGCCTTTTCGGTTGACGACTGCGTTGATCAAGCTCGATTTCCCGACATTGGAACGGCCCACCATGGCGAACTGCGGTCTCTTGTCCCGCGGGAAATCGCCCGGCTGGTACGCCGCCCGATGAAAGCTGACAGATTTGATTTCCAAGAGATCAGGGCTTTGATGTAACGGTGGCCCGAAAGGCCGGAACCACGCTGTGTTTGTTGAGTAGTTACAGAAAGCCGGTGTGCGTGCTTGTGGGTACTACCTTGAGGCTGTGTTGGTAACGCCAGCGATTGTGCAGATATTCTGCCAGAACTTCAAGGCCTTGGACCGTAGGCCCTAGGCGTTAGGCGTTAGGAAATCGAAGCTTCGTTCTCCTCTAGGCCTTAGTCCTTAGGAGGCCGCCGGCCGCCCACGAACTGCGTTCGTCCTCCTAACGCCTAAGGACTAAGGACTAAGGCCTAAAACGCCTAAGGCCTGCCTCTCAGTGCGTAATTGGCGGCTCCGAGCCGATGATCTTCTCGGGCTCGGGGAGCTTCTCCTTCGCGGCCAGCGGAACGATCGTGCCGTCGAGGGCGACGATCACGACCTCATCCATCGACTCGACGAGGTGAAACTCCATCCTCTCGCGGACGTCGGCCGGGATCTCGTCGAGATCGCGCTCGTTGTCGGCGGGAAGGATCACCCGGGTGAGCCCCGCGCGCGCGGCGGCGAGGATCTTGTCCTTCACGCCGCCAACCGGCAGGACTTTCCCGCGCAGCGTGATCTCGCCGGTCATGGCGATGTCGCGGTGCACCGGGATCTTCGTCACGGCCGACAACAGGGCAGTGGCCATGGTGATGCCGGCGGAAGGGCCGTCCTTCGGGATCGCTCCCTCAGGGACGTGAATGTGAATATCCATGCTGGCGTGGAAGTCGGGGTCGAGCCCGAACAGCTCCGCCCGGGAGCGCACATAGGAGAGCGCGGCGCGCGCGGACTCCTGCATGACGTCGCCGAGCTTGCCGGTGAGCGTGAGGTTGCCCTTGCCCCGTGACAGCGCGACTTCGGTCGACAGGATCTCGCCGCCCACCTCGGTCCAGGCCAGGCCGGTGGCCAGACCGATGTCGGCCTTGTCGTGAATCTGCTGCGAGCGGAACTTGGCCTTGCCGAGAAGCTCGCGGACCTTGGGGCGGTCGATGACGGCCTGATAGTCCGTTCCGTGCTGCAGCACCTGGCGGGCGATCTTGCGGAGGACCGAGCCGACCTCGCGCTCCAGGCTCCGGACGCCCGCCTCACGCGTGTACGACTCGATGAGCTCCTCGAGGGCCGTGTCCTCGAAGCTCACCTTCGCTTCTTCCAGGCCCTGCTCCTGGCGCTGCTTGGGCACGAGGAACTGCCGTCCGATGGCCAGCTTCTCGAGGTGCGTGTAGCCGGAGAGCTGGATGATCTCCATGCGGTCCTTGAGAGGGGCAGGAATCGTGTGCGTGACATTGGCCGTGGCGATGAACATGACCTTGGAGAGGTCGTACTCGACGTCGAGGTAGTGATCGACGAACGCGTTGTTCTGCTCCGGATCGAGGACCTCCAGCAGGGCCGCTGACGGATCGCCGCGGAAGTCCATGGACATCTTGTCCACTTCATCGAGGAGGAAGACGGGGTTGACGGTGCCGGCCTTCTTCATCCGCTGGATGATCTGGCCGGGGAAGGCGCCGATGTAGGTGCGGCGATGGCCGCGGACCTCGGCCTCATCGCGGACGCCGCCCAGGGACAGGCGGACGAACTTGCGTCCGGTAGCGCGCGCGATCGACTTGGCCAGCGACGTCTTGCCGACACCGGGAGGTCCGACGAAGCAGATGATCGTGCCCTTGGGCTGCTTCACGAGCTGGCGCACGGCCAGAAACTCCAGGATGCGCTCCTTGATCTTCTCCAGGCCGTAGTGGTCCTCGTTGAGGATCTGCTCGGCGAGGTCGATGTCCTTGATCTCTTTGGTCGCTTTCTTCCAGGGGACGGCCACCAGCCACTCGATGTAGTTGCGGGAGACGGTCGCTTCGGCGGAGACGCCGGGCATTGCTTCGAGCCTCTTGAGCTCCTGCATCGCCTTCTCTTTGGTCTCCTTGGGCATGCCCGCCTCTTCGATCTTCTGGCGGAGCTCCTCGATCTCGTCCGAGCGATCGTCCTTGCGGCCCAGCTCGTGATGGATGGCCTTGATCTTCTCGTTGAGGTAGTACTCCTTCTGAGCGCGCTCCATCTGCTTCTTGACCTTGGAGTTGATGCGCTTGTCGATGCTGATCTTCTCGATCTCGATCTCCAGGAAGTCCTGGAGCTTCTGCAGGCGCTCGTACGGCGAGGGCGTCTCCAGGAGCTGCTGCTTTTCGGATGTGGTGATGAGGAGGTGCGAGGCCAGCGTGTCGGCGAACTTGTCCGGCTCGTCCAGCTTCAGCGTCGACATGACGCCTTCGAAGGCCAGGTGATGGGACATCTTCGCGTACTGCTCGAAGATCTCCACGAGCTTCTGCATGTACTGCGAGACTTCGGGAGTGAGCGGGTAGCGCGTGTCGATCTCGCGCACCTCGACGGTGACGTAGCCGTTCGCCTCGGCCGAGGAGACGATCTCGGCGCGCATCAGGCCCTCCACCATCACCTTGACGTTCTGGTTCGGAAGCTTGAGGTTCTGGACGACCGTGGCGATGACGCCGACGTGGTAGATCTCGTCCATCGACGGATCGTCGATCTTCGGATCGCGCTGCGTGGCCAGGAAGATCCTCTTGTCAGCCGTCGACAGCGTGGCCTCCAGGGCCGTGATCGAGGCTTTTCGCCCCACCACGAACGGCGCCATCATGGACGGAAAGACCACCATGTCGCGCAGCGGGACGAGGGGAAGGTTCGGAAGAGTCGGTTCTTGGTTGGACATTCAGATCATTCTCTACCACTTGAAACAGGTTCGCATTCCCACGTGTGGAGCGCCGCCGACCCGGCGGCCCCCACCGCCGCCGAGTCGGCGGCGCTCCACCTACCCTGCTTTTCGATAGAGAGTGATGGGCTGGCTGCGGTTGTCCACGACCTCGCGCGTGACCACGCACTCGCTGATGGCGTCCTGCGACGGGACCGTGTACATGATGTCCAGCATCAGCTCTTCGATGATGATCTTCAGCCCGCGCGCGCCGACGTTGCGCTTGAGCGCCTCCGCGGCGATCGCCTCGAGCGCGTCATCCGTGAACTTCAGGGTGACGTTCTCGAAGCCCATGATGGTCTGGTACTGACGGACCAGGGAGTTCTTCGGCTCACGGAGGATCTCGATGAGGGCCGCCTTGTCGAGCTCGTTGAGCGTCGCCACCACCGGCAGACGTCCCACGAACTCCGGAATCAGCCCGAACTTGATCAGGTCTTCCGGATGAACCTGCGCCAGCAGCTCGCCGGTCTTCCGGTCCTTCTTCGAGGCGATCTTCGCGCCGAACCCCATCGTCTTCTCCGAGAGGCGGCGCTCGATCACGCTGTCGAGACCGACGAACGCCCCTCCGCAGATGAAGAGGATGTTCGTGGTGTCGATCTGGATGAACTCCTGGTGGGGGTGCTTCCGGCCGCCCTGGGGCGGGACATTCGCGACCGTCCCCTCGAGGATCTTCAGCAGGGCCTGCTGGACCCCCTCGCCGGAGACGTCGCGGGTAATCGAGGGGTTGTCCCCCTTGCGGCAGATCTTGTCGACCTCGTCGATGTAGACGATGCCGCGCTGGGTCTTTTCCTTGTCGTTCCCGGCGGCCTGGTAGAGCTTGAGGATGATGTTCTCGACGTCCTCCCCGACATAGCCCGCCTCGGTGAGGGTGGTGGCGTCGACGATCGTGAACGGCACCGACAGCATGCGGGCCAGCGTCTGCGCGAGCAGCGTCTTGCCCGTGCCGGTGGGGCCGATCAGCATGATGTTCGACTTCTGCAGCTCCACGTCCTGACGGGCGTTACGCTGGTGGTAGTCGATGCGCTTGTAGTGGTTGTAGACGGCCACCGCGAGCTTCTTCTTGGCGCGCTCCTGCCCGATCACGTAGAGGTCGAGGAACTCCTTGATCTCTTTCGGCTTGGGCAGCTGACCGGAGCCCTCCATCGTGCCGGGCTCGTCCTTGCGGTCTTCGGCGATGATGTCGAGGCAGATATCCACGCACTCGTCGCAGATATAGACGGTGGGGCCGGCGATGAGCTTCTTCACGTCACGCTGCGATTTGTTGCAGAAGCTACAACGCAGAACGTCGCCGCTGTTGCCCTTCTTCGACATTGTCTGGCTGGGTCCTTTTCCTTGGTACCTGAATTCTCGCTCAACTCAACTCAGGCGGCAAGGAGGGCATTCCTCGCGGGACCCTGTCACTCCCGGCGCGAGCTCAGTCGCGTTTGGCGATGACCTGGTCCACCACCCCGTAATCCACGGCCTCGGAAGCGGCCAGGATGTAGTCGCGGTCGGTGTCCCGATCGATCTTCTCCATGGCCTGCCCGGTATGGTGCGCCAGAATCTCGCTGATGCGCTTCTTCATGCGCATGATGTCTTTGGCGTGAATGTCGATGTCGCTGGCCTGTCCGCCCAGGCCCTGAAGCCACGGCTGGTGGAGCAGGACGCGGGCGTTGGGGAGCGCGTAGCGCTTTCCCTTCTTGCCGGAAGCGAGCAGCACTGCCGCGAACGAGGCGGCCTGACCGAGGCAGATCGTGGCGATGTCCGGCTTGACGTACTGCATCGTGTCGTAGATCGCGAATCCGGCGGTGACCGACCCGCCCGGCGAATTGACGTAGAGGGAGATGTCTTTCTCCGGGTTCTCGGCCTCGAGAAACAGCATCTGGGCGATGATCAGGTTGGCGACGTTGTCGTCGATGGCCTGACCGAGAAAAATGACGTTGTCTTTGAGCAGCCGCGAGTAGATGTCGTAGGCGCGCTCGCCGCGCGACGTCTGCTCCACGACCATGGGGATCAATACCATGCAGGGGTCTCCTTGCTGCGCGGAGTGTATATCGGCGGCCGGGAGGCTACGCCGCTTTCGACTCGCGCAGGACGAGCTCGAGCGCGCGCTCCTGCAACAGAGAGTTGCGCAGAGCCTCATACCCGCCTTCATGTTTGAGGCGGTGCCGCACCTCGGCGAAGTCGCGCTCCCCCTCGTTGGCGGCGCGGCGGATCTCCGCGTCGACCTCCACCTCGCTGACGACCAGGTTCTCCGCCCTGGCGATGGCCTCCAGGATGAGGCTGCGCTTGACGCGGTTCAGCGCCTCGGGCCGGAAGTCCTCGGCGATGCGGCGCCAGTCCAGCTCGGCTTTGTCGATGTCCACGCCCTGCGAGGCGAGGAATCGGGCGTAGTTCTGCATCGACTTGCCGATCTCGTCGTCGATGAGCACCTCCGGGACGTCGAAGTGATGCCGGTCGATCAGGACCTCGCCGACGCGGTTGCGCGTGGCGCGAAGGGCATCCGCTTCCTTGTGGCGCCGGATGTCCTTCCCGATCACCTCACGCATCTGCTCGACGCTCTCCCAGTTCCCGAAGCTCTTCGCGAACTCCTCCGTGATCTCGGGCTTTTCCTGCACGCGGATCTCTTTGAGCGTGACCTCGTGGCGGACACTCTTGTGCCGGAAGGCCTCGTTGCCGGCGTCCTCGCCGTAGGTCTTGTCGAACACGACGGTGTCGCCGGGCCCCTTGCCGCGCAGCGCCTCGTGCAGCTCGGGGAGCGGAGTGTCCTCGCCGATCTTCACGTGGCCGGAGTCCCTGACGGTATCGATTCCTTCCGCCGACGAGACGATCTCGATCACGGCGAAGTCACCGTCCCGGGCCGGGCGCCCGGTCTCGGGCCGGTACGAGCTGGCCTGGTCGCGCAGCTTCTCGATCATCGCGTCGACGTCGGCGTCGGTGACCTCGATCTTGACCTCGTCGACTTCGATGCCTTTGTACTGGCCGAGCTCGATGTGCGGCTTCACCTCGAACTGGGCCTTGTACTTGACCGGCGCGCCCTCGATGAACGGGTCGAGGTGCTCGAGCTGCGGATCGCCGACCGGCTCGATGCCTTTGTCGGCGATGGCCTCGCGGAAGCTGACCGGCAGCAGCCGGCTCATGACTTCCTCCTGGATCTCCTTGGCGAAGCGGGTCCGGACGACGTTGGCCGGGATCTTCCCCGGGCGGAACCCGGGCAGCTTGGCGTGACGGCTGAACTCGCTGGTCACGCGCGTGGCCTCGCTGGAGATCCGCTCGGCGGGGATCTCGACCTCGATGGACTTCTTGACCGCTGAAATATCTTCGTAATTCAGTAACATGATTGCCTCACGAAATTGAGAATCGAAAATTGAAGATTGAAAACATTGAATTTTTCAATTCTCAATTTTCAATTCTCAATTTCTGTATGGTGCGAAAGGCGGGACTCGAACCCGCACGGCTTTGGGCCACTGGATCCTAAGTCCAGCGCGTCTGCCAATTCCGCCACTTTCGCAGGCAAAGATGAGGCCCGCTCCGGATCATATATCCACGGCCAGAAAAGGTTGGTGCCCCCACTAGGACTCGAACCTAGAACCAACAGATTAAGAGTCTGCTGCTCTACCAATTGAGCTATGGAGGCTTACGAGGCGGTGCGTGTTAACGAACGAGCCTCACGCTGTATTTCGGAGCGGCCGCGGATTGTAGGCGCGCTCATCCCGAGGGTCAAGCGTGCGCGGACACCCCGTCGTCGAGCAGACGATCGGCCCGGCGCATGTAGTCCACCGCCGAGATCAGCGTCACCACCAGGGTCACGCGGAACATCAGGTGCGCGTGCATCAGCCACTGCGGCGCGAACGCGTTGACCGCGATGACCAGGGCCAGGTTCACGGCCTGCAGAACCGTCGACGCCTTCCCCGCCAGCGTAGGGGGGAACCTCTGGACCTGCACGCGCGTGTACAGCAGATACGCGAATGCGACGATGAGTACGTCGCGGATCAGCACGGTGAAGGTGAGCCAGCCCGGCAACTGCACTTCCGGCAGATGCGCGAACGTGTAAAAGAGGTACCCGCTGACCATCAGAAGCTTGTCCGCCGCCGGGTCGAGGAACGCCCCCAGCCGGGAGCGCTGGTTGAGGCGTCTGGCGATCATCCCGTCCAGGATGTCCGTGATGGCCGCGCTCACGAACACTACGAAGGCGAGCCGATACATCCCCTGCATGGAGGCCAGGAGGAACACGGGCACGAGCAGCAGGCGCAGCAGGGTCAGCAGGTTCGGGATTGTGAGCATTTCGTGACTAGTCCTTAGTCCTTAGGCCTTAGTCCTTAGGAGCCCGTCATCCCTCTAAGGCCTCTAAGGACTAAGGCCTAGAGTTCCAGGCGGAACTGCTCGAGGGCCCTTCGCCTGAGATAGATCGTCTTTCCTTCAGAGAGCAGCAGGTCCTGCCGCATCAGGTCGTGGATGAGGCGGGACACCGTTTCCCGCGACGTGCCGATCATGTTGGCGATCGACTGGTGCGTGGGACGAGTGACCGCAATGTAGCCGTTCTCCAACGGTTTCCCGCTCTCGCCGGCGAGATCGAGAAAGAAGCGCGCCAGACGTCCGTAGACGTCCATCGTGGCCAGCGATTCGATGCGGTTGGACATCTTGCGGAGGCGCCGGGAGAGCTCGGCGAGGATCTTCTTGGTGATGGAGAAGTTCTCCTGCAGGATCTGGAGGAAGTCGCTGCGCCAGATGGTCACCACTTCGAGCGGCTCGGTGGCCACGACCGTGGCCGACCGCGGCTCGTCATCGATGAGCGCCATCTCGCCGAAAAACGCCCCCGGCCCGAGCATCGACAGGATGATCTCCTTCCCTTCGGGCGAGATCATGGTGACCTTGACCTGCCCCTCGCGAATCAGGCAGAAGACGTCACCGCTCTCGTCGGCGTGAAAGACGACGTCATCCTTGGCGTAGCGGCGGGTCTTGGCGACCGCGGCGATGGAGGAAAGCTCGCGCTCGTCCAATTCGGCGAACAATGCAAACTTCCGAAAGAATGCCGGATGCATTTTTCAGCGATTCTACTGCAGTTGTCGCACGGTAGGGTTCGTTATAGCGTGCAAGCCCTCAACGCATGAAACGGATCATCCCAATCTCCTCGGGCAAGGGCGGCGTCGGGAAGACGACCTTCGCGGTCAATTACGCGCTGGAGCTCTCGCGCCACGGGCGGACGATCCTGGTCGACCTGGACACGGGCACGTCGGCCATCCGGAACGCGATCGACGTCCCGATCGGGAAAGACCTCTACCACTTCTTTCGCAAGGGCGAGCCGCTGTCGAGCTGCATGACCACTCTGGACGGTCGTCTCGATCCGGAAGGGCTGTACCGCAACTTCGCGTTCATCGCCGGACCGCTGCACCTGATCGAAGAGATCACGAACTTCGGCCCGGTGAACAAACAGCGGCTGATCGACGCGATCAGCGCGCTGCACGCCGACTACATCGTCATGGACATGAAAGCCGGGCTCGACTCGAACGTGATCGACTTCCTGCCGTTCTCGAACTCGGGCATCCTGATCTTCACGCCGCACTTGCCCAGCGCGACGCTGGCCGCGTCCGACATCGTGAAGGCGATCCTGTTCCGCAAGCTGCGGCTGATCTTCAGCCGGGAGTCGCCGTTCTTCGACACGGTGCAGGGCTCGCTGGACTTTTTCCGCCTGGCCAACGAGCTGATCGACCGCGTGGAGGACGTGTACGACTCGTCGGTGCCCAACCTGGACGCCTTCGCCCTCGATCTGGCCCAGAACCTGGGCGACCACCCCATCACGCGGACGGTGCAGCACACCGTGGACGAGTTCCGCGTGCACTACGTGCTGAACCTCTTCAACGGGGTGGACGACTCGTTCGACACAGCCGTCAAACCGTTCATCGAGAACCTGACGCGCAACGTCTCTTCGCGCGTCGGCATCACGAACATGGGGTGGATCACGCGCAGCGAAGCCGTTCACCGCGCGAACTGCAGCCGGATCCCCGCCCTGCTGATGAAGCGCGAGACGAAGAAGGTCGATCCCGTGACCCGGGAGATCGACGAGCTGCGGATGGCGGTCGGACTCGAGCCGCCCCGCAAGCGCAGGCGCATCTCCGAGGTGGCGCCGCCGGCCACCGATCACCTGTCGCGGCAGCTGGAGGTGCTGAAGACGATGTTCGCGCAGCGGAAAGACGACGACTACCACGCCAACTTCGACTACATCACGCAACGATCGCTGTACACGATGGCCAACCGCCGCGCCAGCGAGTTCGGCGACACCAGGATCTACTCGCCGCAGCAGATGCTGAAGACGCTTTTCGCGAAGGCAACGTGAGGAGAGAGATGAAGGATGAAGGTTTGGAACGATGAACGATGAACAGTCTGGTTCGAGCGTTCGATCACTCCGGTTTGAAGGATGAAGGATGAAGGAATGAAGGATGAAGGATGGACGCGGAACAAGAGGGGCGGTAGGTTCATCGTTCAGCGTTCGTGAATAAGAACCGGGGACGAGGCAAGAACTTCATCCTTCATCCTTCATCCTTCATCCTTCAGACTCATCCTTCCAGACACCCTGGCCTTGAACACCGTCCACGCAATGCGAACGCTGTCCCTGACCGGCTTGTAGTGACTGGTCGACACGCCGTTGACGAATCCGAGCGCGATCGGGATCGTCACGATGCGGAATCCGGCGCGCCCGGCCCGGACGATCACTTCGCTTTCCATGTCGAATCCGTCCGCACGGAGCGTTACCCGCTCCAGAAGCGCCCGGGAGTAGAACCGATAGCCGCTCTGCGAGTCGGTGACCGTGGCGCCAGCCATCATGGCGATGGTCCAGGCGGAGAAGCGGTTGGCGGCGCGGCGGCGCGGCAGCATTTCACCGAACAGATGGGCGCGCCCGCCGATGATCAGGCCGGCACCCGTCTCCGCGCGTGCGGCCAGGAACTTCGGGATCTCCGCGGCCAGGTGCTGGCCGTCCGCGTCGAGCGTGATCACGCCGTCGAATTCGCGCTCCAGCGCCCAGGCGAAAGCGGTCTTGAGCGCGGCTCCCTTGCCGCGATTGACGTCGTGGCGCAAGACCGTGGCACCGGCATCCGCCGCAACGCGCGCCGTGTCGTCGGTCGAGCCGTCATCGACCACGACCACGTCCCGGATGATGCCGCGGGCCACCTCGATGACCGGTCCGACGTGGCGCGCCGCATTGAGCGCCGGGATGGCCACGCAGACGCTCCCGGTCACTCCGCCTCCCGCGACAGGACGGCGCACACGATGCCCCCGCCCGCCGAGAGCGAGTTGACCAGGACGTGTCGAAGCGGGGCCGCTCGCTGGCGCCGGTTGACCTCGATGGACATCTCGTCATCGCCGGATTCGAACCCGGTCGAGGCGTGCAGCACGCCGTCGCGCATCGCAATCGCCGCGGCAACCAGCGGCAGCGCGCCGCCGGCGGCGTATTCGCCGAAGAGACCTTTCGTGGCAACGACGGGCGGCGCGGCGCTGCCGAAGAGCGCCTGGATGGCGCGGTACTCCAGCCGGTCGGCGCGGACCGTGGAGTTGGCGGATGCATACACGGCGTCAACGTCGGCCATCGGAATGTCTGCGTCGTCGATCGCGGCGCGCATCGCCGTCACGACCGCGGAATGATCCTCCCCCCAGTCCGAGACCGTTGCGCTGACGTCCCTGCCGATACCGAATCCGGAGAGGTGCGCGTACGGCGGGCCCGATCCGCCCAGGATCAGCACGGCGCTCCCCTCCCCCATCACCAGACCGTTGCGGCGGCGATCGAAGGGCCTCGCTGCCTGGTCCGGGCCGTGCGCGAGAGCGCGCACCCGGTCGAGCACGCTGAAGAGCATCTCGTTCACTTCATCGACCCCGCCGGTGATGGCCGCCGGCGCGGCGCCTTTCAGGATCTGCGAGCACGCGTACATGGCGGCGGCGAGCGCCGACGACTCGCGCTGGGTCACCGTGACGTTGAACCCGCGCAACCCGAGCTCGATGGCGATGTGACTCCCGGGAGCATTGGCCACCGATTCCGCGAAGAGCTGCGGAGGAGCCAGCGCGGCGCCCTTCTGCACGTACTCCTGCATGTACTCGACCGACGTCTGCACCGGACCGAATGCGGTGCCCAGCGCGACGCCGGTGCGCTCGTCCAGCGAGGCGGCCGCGGCATCGCGCAGCGCCAGCCGCGCCGCGGACAACGCATAGCGCGAAAGCGTGTTCATGCGCCGCATCTTCATCGGCGCGATGAACTCCTTCGGCGCGAAATCGCGGATCAGCGCCGCCTTGTGCGCGGAAAGGCCCGCGGTATCGAAGCGGTCCACCTCAGCCACGGCGGTCGCGCCGCCGGCCAAGAGGGACCGGAATGCATCCACGCCGATCGCGCCCGGCGCGACGACTCCTATCCCGGTGATGGGGATCCGCGCCATCGGACGCGCCTTATAGCACGCGTCTGAACATCAGCGAGACGTTTGATCCGCCGAAGCCGAACGTGTTCGAAAGGACCGAAGTCATGGCCATGGGGCGCGGCGTTTCGGGGATGTAGTCCAGCCGGCAATCGTCGGCGGCCTTCTTGAGACGAAGCGTCGGCGGCGCGATCTGATTCTGCAGCGCCATCACGCTGATGACCGCCTCCACGCCCCCGGCCGCGCCGAGAGTGTGGCCGAAATACGACTTGGACGACGACACCGGCACACCCGCTCCGACAGCCGAGACGATGGCCCTGGTTTCCGAGGAGTCGTTGAGCAGCGTGCCGGTGCCGTGCGCGTTGATGTAGTCGACGGCGGCGGCGTCGCTCTCGAGCATGGCCGCGCGCATGGCCGACTCCGCGCCGCGGCCGTCTTCCGCCGGCGCGGTTGGATGATGCGCGTCGCACGAGGCGCCGTAGCCGCAGAACTCGGCGAGGATCTTCGCGCCGCGCGCGAGGGCGTCATCCCATCGCTCCAGCACCAGGTACGCGGCCCCCTCGCCGAGGGTGATGCCTTTGCGGTCCGCTCCGAAGGGGGAGCACGGCTGGGGGTCGACGGCCTGCAGCACGTTGAAGCCGCTGTACGTCAGACGGCATAGCGCGTCGCTGCCGCCCGCCACGGCGACGTCGGCGTGCCGCGAGCGGAGGTAGTCCGCGGCCATGCCGATGGCCGCCCCGCCCGAGGCGCATGCGGTGGCGTTCGAGACCACGCCGCCGCCGAGATGGAACACGCGCGCGATGGCATCGGACGGCCCCGAGGTCGGCTGCTGCAGAACGCGAGAGGCCGGCGCGCGACGGCGTCCGGCCACGAGCCGCCGGAAGTAGTACTCCTCCCCTTCCACGAGCCCGCCCGTCGACGTTCCCGTGGAGACGATGGCCCGCCCCAGCGGAAGCGGCGATCCGTTCCGGTTCGCGTCGTCCAGAGCCTCGCGCGCCGCGATCACGGCCAGCGAATCCGTGCGGGAGAGGCGCCGCGCGTCGCGCTTCCGGATCTTCAGAATCGGCGCGATCTCCTCATCGACCTCCGCGGCCATCGCCGTCGGAAACGTCTCGCCGGGGAACCTGGTGAGCTTCCCGATCCCCGCGCGCGACTCGCAGATCGACTTCCAGACCTCTTCCTTGTTGCGGCCGATGGCGCAGATGATTCCGGCGCCGGTCACGGCCACCCGTGTCGTTGGATCTGGTTTTCGCATGTGGTTGAGAGGGTAACCGGTAACCCGGGCAACCGGTAACCGGAAACCGGAAACCGGGAACCGGGGAACCGGGGAACCGGGGAACCGGGGAACCGGGGAACCGGGGAACCGGGGAACCGGAAACCGGAAACCGGAAACCGGAAACCGGAAACCGGTAGCGGGAAACCGGAAACCGGAAAGGTAGCTCTACGGTTGCCGGTTGCCGGTTGCCGGTTACGGAAAAAACAGCTCTACGTTACCGGTACCGAAAAACCAGCTCTACGGTTACCGGTTTCCGGTTTCCGGTTGCCGGTTACCGGTTTCCGGTTTCCGGTTACCGGTTTCCGGGTTACCGGCTGGCGGCCAGATAGAACCGGCCCCTGCCGACTTGTACTCCATCGGCGAGCGCGACCCCCGCGAAGCGAAACGTTCCGCCGAACTCCGCTTCCAGTGTTACCTGCACGATGACGAGATCGCCGGCGCTGATCTCGCGCATGACCTCACATCGGTCGATGCCGGTGAGGAAGCCCTGTCCCTCGAACACCAGGCCTCCGGCAAACTGGGCCATGCCCTCGACGAGCATGATCTCCGGCGGCATTGCGTCGTTCGCAGTCCAGAGGAACGAGCCTTCGATACTCCGTTCGTCACGCCGGCGCACAGCGGACGCGGCGCGGAACGGGATCTGATGGGGCAGGGACTGTAACCATGACATGTCCTTGTCCTAGTCCTTAGTCCTTAGTCCTTAGTCCTTAGTCCTTAGTAGGCCACCGTCCCGCCCACGACGTTCTCCTAAGGACTAAGGCTTAAGGACTAAGGCCTAAGGGCGAGCCGCTGCTCCACGAATTCGGCGAGTGTCGAGATGGAGCGGAAGGAATCGCGCGCGGACGACTCGTTTTTGAGCTTGATCCCGAACTCGCTCTCGAGCATGACGACGATCTCCAGCGCATCGATCGAGTCGAGGCCGAGGCCGCCGGCGAAGAGCGGCTGGTCGTCGGGGATGTCGGCGGGGGTCATGTCTTCGAACTTCAGCCGCTCGATGAGAAGCTCTTTCAATTTCCGTCTGAGGTCATTGGCCATAGAAATCGCGCTCATTCTTACACAGATGCGGCGCCGGATTTTCGGGGTCATTCTTGACGTTTCGCGGCGGGCCGGTATGCTCGCTTTGACCTCATGAATCGACGATTTGTCTCATTGGCTTCCGCGGCGCCGGGCGCGGTCGCGCTCATCGACGGATCCACCGGGACGATGACCACGCGGAGGGCTCTCGTGGAGCGCAGCCGCGCATTGGCGTCCGAGCTGACGGCGTCCGGGATCGTCGCGGGCGACGTGGTGGCAGTGCAACTGCCCAACTCCGCCGAGTTCGTGGCGAGCTGGCTGGCCGCGCTCGAGCTGAGGCTCGTGGTCATCCCCATCGACCGCGACGCCAACGGCAACGAGGTCGCCAGGATCCTGAGCCACTTCGGCGCGCGCGCGCTGATCTACCGTCCGGACGGGCAGCGCAACGACATCAGCATCTCCCGCCGCCCGGCCGGGATCCAACCGCCGCTGCCGCCCCAGGCCCGCATCATCAAGCTCACCTCCGGGTCGACCGGAATGCCCAAAGGCATCGTGGCCAGCGAAGAGAACCTGGCCTCCGACTCCGACAACATCTGCTCCACGATGCGCATCACACCCGAGGACCGGAACCTCGGCGCCATCCCCTTTTCGCACTCGTACGGCTTCTCGAACCTGATCTCGCCGCTGATCATGCAGGGAACGGCCATCGTCGTGTCGAACGACTACATGCCGCAGTCGATTCTCGACCTGGCCAACCGCCACGGCTGCACCGTGCTGCCGGGGATCCCGATGATGTTCGAGCACCTCGGCGCGATTCCGAAGGGCGACGGCGACTTCCGGACGGTGCGGACGGCGATCTCGGCGGGCGCGCCGCTTCCGGCGGCGGCGTCACGGCGGTTCCGGGAGCGATTCGGGATGGACATCCACTCGTTCTACGGGTGCAGCGAATGCGGCGGCATCACGTACGACCGGCCCGGCGCGGCGGTGGAGCGCGGGACCGTGGGCGCAGCGCTCGACGGCGTCGCGCTGGACATCGACGGGGTGCGGGTGACGATCCGCAGCGGTTCCGTCGCGCTCGGCTATCTCCAGGATGCCGGCCACTTCGAGCCGTTCGACGGCGGGTTCCGCACCGACGATCTGGTCGAGATGCGCGATGACGGCGAGATGGCGCTGACCGGCCGGGCCAGTGATCTGATCAATACCGCGGGAAAGAAGGTGAATCCGCGCGAAGTGGAGAGCGTGATCCTGCAGCTGGCAGGCGTGCGAGAGGTCAAGGTCTACGGCGAGCCTGCCGGCGCACGGGGGGAAGTCGTGGCCGCGGCGGTGGTGGGCGATCCCGACCTCACGCGCGAAGCGGTGCGCGAGTTCTGCCGCGCCCGGCTCTCACTGCACAAGGTGCCGCGCATCGTGAAGCTCATCGAGGCCATCCCCATCGACGAGCGCGGCAAGGTCAGGCGGGCGGCGCTGGCGGAGCTGTAGCTTCCGCTTCTGTGGAGTGCGGCGCGGCGCCGGCGGCCGGCACGGCCGCCGCTCCGCTCTTCCGTTTGAGCATCAGGCGGACGTTGTCCAGCTCCGCGACGAGCCACAACTTCAAGCCGCGCGCGAGCATGTGGAACGGCGCGAGATTCAGGTTGAAGTATGCCTTGATCCTGCGACCGTTGTTTCGCGCCCCCGCCTCGCCCGCCGCGCGGCGCGCCAGTGCGATGGCCTTGAAGCGCCGGTTGTAGAGAGACATGAGGTGATAGCTGATGAAGGCCGGCTTGGGACCCAGCACGGGCATCCAGTAGAACTTCTTCATGAAGCGGTAAGCCGGCACCACCACGAAGATGTAGTAGTGCGCCGTGTCGAGCAGGAACGCCGCGCTCAGCAGGTCGGCCTCGCCCATGTAGTAGTACTTGTCCTTGAAGATGGAGCGGAAGAAACGGTGGTACGAGCGCAGGAACGCCGCATTGTGCTCGTCGATCATCGCGGACATGTCCTCGCCCGCGGCATCGCGACGGACGATGTCGACCGTGGCGTCGACGGAGAACGACGCGTGATCGAGTCCCGGCGAGTAATACGGATCGAGGAACGCGGCGGCGTCGCCCATCAGCGCCCAACCCTTCCCCATGTACTGCCGCGTGACATAAGGCAGATGCGAGTAGAAACGGAGGTCCTCGAAGCGAGGCGTTGCGCCGTCGATGAGCTCCGCCAGCGACGGATTGGCCTCGAGGAACGCGACGAAGTCCTCGTTGCGGTTCTTGCTCTGATGGAGATCGACGAGCCGTTTGTCGAAGACCACGCCGATGCTCGTCTCGCCGTTGCCGAGAGGAATCACCCAGATCCAGTAGCCCCATCCGGTGTAGTGATTCGTACTCAGCCGCCGCGAGCCGACGTTGCGGCTGGCCAGCTCGCTGGGATGGCGCGCCGCCAGATCGTCGATGTGGCGGACGTTCTTCCAGCGACACCAGATGGCCGCGGTCGGATGCTCCTCGTTTCTGTCGATGAGACCGAGGCGCCTGCCGATGAAGTTGACGCGGCCGGTGGCGTCGAGGACCCACCGGCACCAGACCTCGCGCACTCCTTCGGCAGTCTCCACGGAGACCTTGTTGTCGAAGTCTCGCAGCTCCACGTCGCGAACCCGCGCCGGACGCAGAAGCTCCGCGCCTTCCTTCACGGCGCTGGCCAGGATGTACTCGTCCAGGGCGTCGCGCCGCAATTGAAACGAAGGGACCGCGCTCCTGATGAATCCGCCCGCCTCAGACGCGTTGGCGTGACCGGTCACCTTGTCGTTGCTGAACCAGTAGCGCAGGCCTTCCTTCGGCAGCTGCTCGGCCTCCAGGTGATGCCACATGGCCAGCCGGCGGGTGAGGAACATCGCCGACATCTCCGTCGTGGCCTCGCCGACTTTGGCGTCGAACGCCTCGGCCTTTTCGACCACCAGGACACGCAGGCTCGGGGCGTCACGGCGGAGCAGAAGCGCGGCGGCGGCGCCGCTGAAAGCGCCGCCGAGGATCACCACGTCATACCGATTCAGGTCAGTCACGCCCGGAATACTAATGTAGCTCAGGTTCCCGGACGCATCTCCGGCTGCCCCGTCCGGCTCGCCCACCAGTCGAGGACGATCACCAGAAGGAATCCGACCACTGCCAGCGTGATCGCCAGCACGACCTCCCCGCTCACGCTGGCCGGCATGATGTTGTGCTGAACGGTCGGGATGCGCTCACCGTGTGATCCGGTGATGAACTGCACGTCGACCTTCCACGGCCATACTTTGCGCAGGCTTCCGACCATGAGGCCGGTCAGCACGGCCACCGTGATGTCGTGGTAGCGCCGGAAGAGCCAGCCCAGAACCTGCGCGAACGTCACGATCCCGACCGCGGCGCCCAGCGCAACCCAGATGACCGGCATCAGCTCCCGCCGGTTCAGCGCACTCAGGATGTAGTGGTACTTGCCGAGCAGCACCAGGATGAATGCTCCGGAGATCCCCGGCAGGATCATTGCGCAGATCGCCACTGCGCCGCTGAAGAACAGAAACGCCGCGTTCTCGGGCGTCTGCACAGGCACGAGCCCGACCAGGACATAGGCTCCGGCCGCGCCGGCCAGCGCGGAAATCCACAAGGTGAGGCTCCACCGCATGACGCGCTGCGCCACCGAGAACACCGAGGCCAGAACCAGGCCGAAGAAGAAGCTCCAGACCAGCACCGGCCTGTGCACGAGCAGCCACTCGATGCCTTTGGCGAGGCTCAGAATCGCGGTCAGGATCCCGGCGCCGACTGCGAGCAGGAACGGCAGGTTCACGGCCGCGGCAGCTTCGCGCAGCCGCAGAGTCACGAGCGCCTTGACGAATCGCGGCTGAGCGAACGATCGGATCGACTCGATCAGCTCCTCGTAGATTCCGAGGATGAAGGCCATCGTGCCGCCGGAGACGCCCGGCACCACGTCGGCGGCCCCCATACAGCAACCGCGCGCGAAGAGACTGGCGTATTCGACGGGGGTGCGTTTCCTCGCCGCGCTCTCGCGAGCACCGGCCAGGTCATGATTTCCGTTCGCGTCGAGCATCGGCCGCGCATCATGCGCCATTCGCGCCACCCGCTCAATGGCCTGAAGCCGGGAGGCCTGACCGCTGCTACCATGACTCCTGCGACTCCCCGTCGACAAAAAGGTCCCGATGCCAGACAAATCCGCGCGGTCGCGGAGTTGGAAGACGGGCGCTCTGCGCGCCGCGCGCGCGGCTGCTTTCCTCACGCTGGCGACCGGCGTGAACGGGACTGTGTCGGCGTACTTCCCGGCCTACGAGCCGTTCTACGTCTACCTGGTCTCCGTGGTGGTCGTGGCCTGGCTCAGCGGCATCCTCCTGGGGGTGACCACCGCCGTCGTTGCCGTAGTCCTTTACGACTGGATGTTCTCGCCGCTGGCCGCGACCGGTCCGTCCGTGGTCAGCGCCGTCCCTCTGGCCGTGGCCGTGACGGCGGCCGTCGTCACGCAGCTGGCGCGAGCGCCTATCCGGCGGCAGGCGTTACCTGCCACAGCCTCACCGCCCGCGCTGCTGACCGGCACGGTCATCCGTGACACCGCGGCGGACCACCGCATCTCCGATCTGGAAGCGCAGCTGGCCCAGGCGCACACGTCGTCCCGCCTGCGCGCGGAGGCCCTTCAGGAGGCCGCCGACCGGCACTCGGCGCTCAATCAGGAGCTGGAGGCCGCCCGCGCCGCCGCCGGCGAACAGAACGCTCGTTCGTCATCGATGCGCCGCGACGTCGAGGCGGCCAAGCAGCGCAACCTCGAGCTGGACGGCAGACTCTCGGCCATTCAGCAGGAGCTCGAGGTCGCCTACCGGAAGATCGATGAGGAGCGCGCACACAAGATCGATGGAGCGCGATTCGAAACGGAGGCCAGGGATCTCACCGCGCGCCTGAGCCTCACCACCGAGCAGGCTGGCAAGCTGAAGCAGGAGCTCGACGCCGCCAACCGCAAACTCGATGAGGAGCGCGCCCGCAAGAGCGATGGGGCTCGATTCGAAGCGGAGGCCAAGGAGCTGGCCGGGCGTCTGCGCCTCGTCACCGAGCAGGCCGGCAAGCTGCGGCAGGAGCTCGACGCTGCCAACCGCAAGCTCGATGAGGAGCGCGCGCGCAAGACCGACGGGACGCGATTGGCCGGCGAAACGAAAGAGCTCACCGCCCGGCTGAGCCTCACCACCGAGCAGCTCGGCAAGTTGCGACGGGAGCTCGACGACGCACGCCGCATCGCCGACGCCGAGCGTGCCCGCGGCGACCGTGAAGCGAGTCTGCGCGCCCAGATGGAGAACGCCGCCCGGCAGACTCTGCAGCGCACCGCGGACGTGGCCTCGTCGCATCAGCGGTCGGAGGAAGAGGCGCGCAAGGCCCAGCAGGCGGCCGAGGCGCGCGCCGAGCTGTTGCAGCAGGAGCTGGATCGGGTCCGCGTCATCCTCGAGGATGAGACGACCCGCGCCGACCGCGAAGCGGAGTTGCGCGAGCATCTCGAGCTCACCGGCGGCGACAAGCTCCTGCTGATCGCCGGAGACCTCACCACGCGTACGAAGGAACGCGATGCGGCGCTGGCGGAGATCGCAACGCTTCGCCAGCACCTCGAAGCGGCCCGGAGCGTGCGCACGGCCATGGACGTCGAGTTCGACGCGAAGCTGCAGAAGGTCGTGGCCGGATTGACCGAGGACTACGAGCAGTTCATCGGCGTCTCGATCGTGGAGAAGGAGGCCGCCCGCGCCGAGAACCGCGACCTCACCAAACGCCTGGAGAGTCTGCAGCGAAAGCTGGCCGAAGGCAGCGAGGCGAGCCGGCAGCGCCTCGTCGAGGTCGAGAAGAACATGGCCGAGCGCGAGCGGCTCGCCGGCGAGCTGCAGGCCGTGCGACACGACCTCGCCGCCGAGAAGAAGGCGCTCACCGCCCGCGTCGAAGACCTTCAGGCCCAGCTCGACGCGGAAAGGAAAACGCGCGATCAGATGGAGGCGGACTTCGACGCCCGCCTGCAGAAGGTCGTCACCGGTCTGACCGAGGACTACGAGCAGTTCATCGGCGTGTCGGTCGTGGACAAGGAAGAAGCGCGCGCCAAGAATCGCCACCTCACCGCGCGCGTCGAGGAGCTTCAGAAGCAGCTGGACGCCGAGAAGAACGCCCGCGCAGACGCCGAGGCGGACTTCGATTCGAAGCTCCAGAAGGTCGTCACCGGCCTGACCGAGGACTACGAGCAGTTCATCGGCGTATCACTGGTCGACAAGGAGGCGGCGCGGGCCGAGAACCGCAGCCTGACCGCGAAGGTCCAGGAGCTGAAGGAGGCGCGCCAGAAGCTCGAGGTCGAGTGGAGCGAGAAACTTCAGAAAATCGTGACCAATCTCGCCTCCGACCACGAGAGCGACCTCGGAACCGCCATGGCTGAGAAGGAGATGGCCAGGGCCGAGGCGCGCAGTCTTCAGAAGCGTCTGCAGGACGAGCGCGAGCACTTCCGCCGCCTCACCGAACGTTGGCAGAAGGAGCGGGAAGAGCTCCTGGCGCGCGGCGCAGTGAAGGAGCCCGAGCCATTCCCGGGGACCGGGGCGAAGGCGCCCGTCGTGCTCGTGGTGCACAGCGACTCCGGAGTCCGGGCCATGTGCAAACACTCGCTCGAGCAGTCGGGCTATACCGTTCTGACGGCGGCAGACGGACTGGAAGGACTGCGCGTGGCGTCGAGCAGCAAGCCCGACGTGGTGCTGGCCGAGGCGATCATGCCGAAGATGAACGGCCGCGAGCTGGTGCAGCTTCTGAAGTCACGCCGCGAGACCGCCGGGATGAAGATCATTCTGATGAGCGGCGCCAACAGCGCGGACATCGAGCGCGGCAGCGACTTCCGCGCCGACGACTTCCTCCGCAGCGCAACTGACGTGAACGCGATGAGGACGACCCTGGCCAGTGTGCTGAGCAAAGGCCGGTGATCACGCTGCCTTTCGGCGCTTGAGCGCCGTCACGGCCTGCTCGGCCTGCCACAGATGCCTGCGCTGGTGGGCGATGATGATGCGGAACGCCGAGTAGACGTTGTAGCGGACACGCCTGTCGAACGGCGACACCACCTTCAGTCTGCCCAGCTCCAGGTCGCGTGCCTCGGCCACCAGGTCGCGGAGCTTCTTCTGCAGCGAAGTGAATTCCGACAGCGCCTCTCCCCTGGCGCGAACGGCGCGAGGCACGAACGGCGCGCTGGTCCGCACCCTCCGGCGGACAGGCGGCTCGAGAAACCAGCGCAGGATCGCGCCGAGCCAGTCCATCCGCGGCTTCCGCGTCGCGGCCAGACCACGCCGCCTGCCCTCGTCGATGGCGCCCCGCAGCACCGGAAGGAACATCTCGGTGGAGATGCTGAGGTGGGCCAGACACTCGGCCGCGGACCAGCTGGAGAGATCAGGGCGGACGGTGAAGAGGCGCGGCGCGGTGGAGTCGACGAGAGTGCGCGCGCGCTCCGTGGCGTCGTCCAGCTCCCGTTCCAGATCCTCGAGTGCGCTCACTTCTTGAGCATATTCTCACCGAGCTCGCGCGATCGAACCGTCGCGGCCTCCACGGCGTTCATGAGCGTCGTCCTCACGCCCCCTGCCTCGAGCGTGTGCAGGCCGGTGATGGCGGTACCGCCCGGCGAGGTCACCATGTCTTTGAGGCGGCCCGGGTGCTCGTTGGTCTCCAGCAGCAGCTTGGCGGAGCCGAGGACGGTCTGCGCGGCGAGGAGCTGGGAGGTGCGGCGGGAGAGCCCGACTTTCACGCCGGCGTCGGCCAGCGCTTCCAGGATCAGAAACACGTACGCGGGGCCGGACCCCGACAGCCCCGTCACGGCATCCATCTGCGACTCGTCGAGAATCACAGTCGTGCCGATCGCGTCGAAGATGCGTTTGGCATCCTCCAGATCGGACTCTCGGGCGTAATCACCGCGCGCGATGGCCGTGGCGGCGGCATCGACCAGGGCGGGCGTGTTCGGCATGGCCCGGACCACGCGAGTGCCGCTGGCCAGCCGGACCTGAATCGCCCCCACCGGAACGCCGGCGGCGATGGAGATGACCAGCGCCTCGGGAGAGATCGTGGAGCCGACTTCGTCGAGCACACGGCTGAGAATCTGCGGCTTGACCGACAGGACGACGATCTCGGATGCCGCCGGCACCTTGTTGTCGACGGTTGCGTAGATGCCGTACGTGTCGCGCAGCTCGCGCATGCGCTCCTCGCGGGGACCGGACGCGGCAATCTGCGCAATCGCAAAAGCCCCGTGGCGCAACAATCCGCGAATCATGGCCTCGGCCATGTTCCCGGCACCGATGAATCCGATGGTCTTATCGTTTGACATAGCTCTTGGTTCTTGGCTCTTGGTTCTTGGCTCTTGGCTCTTGGTTCTTGGCTCTGGGCTCTGGGCTCTGGGCTCTTAGAGAGCAGGTTCCCGGTTCAGGTTACCGGCGCAACTCCACGATCGCCTCCGCGATCGTCTCCGCGACAGCGCCATTCCCTTCCGCGGAGTAGTGTCCAGGTGCCACAGCGCCCACGCCCTTCCGCCGCGCGATGTCGAGCAGCCGCGGAGTGGGGTCGACGATTGTGAAGCTGCTCCTGAGCGAGGTCACGATCGGTTCCCACGGGTCCTTCCCGCCATCGAGCTGCGCCTGCAGATTACCCGGCAATGGCAGATAAACGAGAAGAAACGGTTTTCGCGTCACGGCCACGTCGCTGCGGAAGCGCTCCAGGATCGCCGTGGTGACGCGCATGCCTTCGCTTTGCGGAGACATGAGGTCGACGACCTCGTCGTGGCCTCGCGCACGCGCGTCCTCGAGGACAGCGATCAGCCTGCTGTACCGGTACCACCGCGGCACGTACTTGTCGGTGTAGAAGACGTCGTAGCGGCGGAGCAGGGAGCGATGAAACGTCGCCAGCGTGTGGGGGACGAGGTCCGGCGCCACCGTCGGCCGGTTCACAGCCAGCAGGCTCGGGCCCTCCATGTAATAGCGGGGCTTCGAGAAGGGGATCTTCGACTGCGGGTAGGCGATGATCCTGAACACCATGAGATGGCGCGCGACGTTCTCGAGCTGGAGGCCTTCGACGATGACATCCGACTCGAACTTCGTCCCCTCGCGCGTGTAGCGCAGGTAGGCCTGATCCATCCCGTATCCGCCCACGCCGAAGTTGAGCGCCTCGGCGCGAACACCGCGGCGTGAGAGAGCGGTCTCGAGCTGCGGCGCGAGACTGCCGGGCAGCTCGACGTTGTGGCCGAACACGAACGAGTCGCCGAAGAGCGACACGCGGAGGGTTCCGTCCGGAGGCGACTTCGCGTACTCGCGATCGGCGCGGAGCCCCGCCCAGTTCGCGCAGTACAGGCGATCGGGCGTGCACGCGCCGGGACGATTCGTCCATCCCAGGTCCGGGTCGTACAGCATGTAGCCGGTGGGATCGCGCAGGTATTCGTCGATCAGGGCCCGGGCGTGTTTCACGGGCAGAGCGAAGGGCGGGATGGGGCGGTCTCGAAAGAAAAACGTGCCGTCGGCGTCGGTGCGGCCGCCGGCCCGCACGAAGATCTCGCCCGCCGCCAGTGCGATCAGCAGCGACAGGACCATGAAGACGCCGGTGAAGAGCGCCACTCGCGCCGGTGAGGTCACCGGCGCCCCAACCGATCTCGCCATCAGAAGAGAGAATAGATGAACGGCGCCAGCGCCGATCCCGCGGTCAGCGTGATGATGCCGCTCAGCAGCAGCAGGACGAGCAGGATCGGAATGATCCAGAGCTTCCTGCGCTCTCGAACGAAGTGGTAGAACTCGCGGATCAGCTCGCGCATTTTTTCAGGCCTCGGGCCTCGGGCCTCCTTTAGAACTGCTTCTCGAAGTGCCGGTCACCGTACGAATGCCGCGACGGCTTCTTCCAGTATGTCTTTGCCTTGCGGTCGATGGCCAGAGGCGACCGTCCGAACAGCCGCATCACCAGCCCGATCGGAGTGACAAGCAGGTAGTACACCACGATCAGGATCAGCCGTGTGTTGATCCATCCCAGCGCTTCGGCCAGCTTCATCCACCAGCGATGGATCGGAGCGAGGGCCCGGGGTGCGAGGACGGCTGACGCCGCGAAAAACGCGGCGATGGTCATGAAGCCGATTGCGAGCGCGTCGATCTCCGCCAGCCGGGCGCGGATGAGCGCGACCACGGCGAACGCCAGGGCCATGACCAGGCCGAAATTCACCAGCTGTCTTCGATCAGTCGAGCTCGAATTCACGCTTCTCCTCCCGCCCTGGCTGCTCTTCCTTCAGCAGCAGCGCGTTCTCGAGAACGAGCACGTCGATATCGGTGGCCATGAAACAGCGGTACGCGTCGTCGGGAGAGCAGACGATCGGCTCCCCTCGCACGTTGAACGAGGTGTTGACGACCACCGCGCATTCCGTCCGGTCGCGAAACGCCGAGAGCAGCGCGTGAAATCGCGGGTTGGTCTCGCTATGAACGGTCTGGATGCGCGCCGAGTAGTCGACGTGCGTCACGGCCGGAATGCCCGACCTGGCCACGTTCAGCTTCTCGATCCCGAAGAGCGTCTTCTGCTCCTCCGTCATGGCGATCTGACGGTCCTTGCGCACATCGGCGACCAGGAGCATGTAGGGGCTGGGCCGGTCGAGATCGAACCACTCCTGGACTGACTCCGCGAGCACGGCCGGCGCGAACGGGCGGAACGACTCGCGGAACTTGATCTTGAGGTTCATCCGTTTCTGCATCTCCGGGCTGCGCGCGTCGCCGAGGATCGACCGGGCTCCCAGGGCTCGCGGGCCGAATTCCATGCGGCCGGCGAACCAGCCAACGATCTTCCCCGCCGCGAGCATCTCCGCCACGCGGGGAATCAGATCGCTGTCCGGCACGACGCTGTACGGCGCGGCCTGCGACCGCAGATACGCCTCGATCTCCGGCATCGAATACGAAGGTCCGAGATACGAGCCCTTTTGTGAGTCGAGAGGTTGTGTGACCCGTTTGTTTCCCAGGTAGTGATGCCACACGGCCAGGGCGCTCCCCACCGCCCCGCCCGCGTCTCCCGCTGCCGGCTGAATCCAGATGTCGTCGAAGAGCCGCTCCCGCAGGATCCTGCCGTTGCCGACGCAGTTCAGCGCCACACCACCGGCCAGACAGAGATTGCGCATCTTCGTCTCCGCGGCCGTGTTCCGGGCGATGCGCAGCATGACCTCTTCGCAGACGTCCTGAATGCTCGCGGCCAGGTCGAGATCACGCTGCGTCAGCAGCGACTCCGGCTGGCGCGGAGGACCGCCGAAGAGACGATGAAACCGCCCGCTGGTCATGGTCAGCCCCTGCGAGTAGTTGAAGTACCGCATGTCCATCCGGAACGAGCCGTCGTCCCGGATCTCGATGAGGTGCTTCCGGATCAGATCGGCGTAGAGGGGCCGGCCGTAAGGGGCGAGGCCCATCACCTTGTATTCGCCCGAGTTGACCTTGAAGCCGGTGTAGTACGTGAACGCGGCGTACAGCAGGCCGAGGGAGTGCGGGAAATCGATCTCCTTCAGAAGCTCGATGCGATCGCCGCGGCCGGTCCACACCGTCGTCGTGGCCCATTCCCCGACGCCGTCGAAGCAGATGATGGCGGCCTCCTCGAACGGCGACGGATAGAACGCGCTCGCGGCGTGCGACTCGTGATGCTGCGCGAAGAGGATCTTTCCCTCGTAACCGGTCAGCTGCCGCATCTCGCGCGGCATGTGCAGCTTCTCCTTGAGCCACAGCGGAATGGCCTTGATGAACGAGCGGATACCCGACGGAGCGAATCCCACATAGGTGCTGAGCAGCCGCTCGAACTTCAGCAGCGGTTTGTCATAGAAGACCAGGAAGTCGGCATCGTTGACGGACCCCAGCCCGCCCTCGCGCACGACGTACTCCAGCGCGTGCGAGGGGAAGCGATGGTCGTTCTTCTTCCGCGTGAAACGCTCTTCCTGAGCCGCGGCGACGATCTCCCCGTCGCGAATGAGGGCCGCAGCGGAGTCGTGGTAGTACGCGGAGATGCCGAGGATGTTCACGACCAGGGCTCAGGGCTCAGGGCCGGGGGCTCAGGGGAACGGCGAATGTCCTGCGGGTGCTTCTGAGCCCTGAGCCCAGAGCCCAGAGCCCGGTGACTCACGCGGCCGCCCCGTGGCACTTCTTGTATTTCTTCCCCGAGCCGCAGGGGCAGGGATCGTTGCGGCCGACCTTGGAGTCGGTCCGCTTGAACGTCTGCGGCTGCGAGGGGCCGGAGCCGGAGAGGAACATGGGCTGCTGTTTGGGCGGCGGGGGGAGGCGCTGCCGGGAGCGATCCTGGCGTTGCTGCTCGCCCTCGCGCTCGACGACCACGTCGATCTTCCACAGGTACTTCACGACGCGGTCCTGAGTGCGCTCCATCATTTCCTGGAAGAGGTCGAACGATTCCCTCTTGTACTCGATGAGCGGATCGCGCTGGCCGTACCCGCGCAGACCGATGCCCTCCTTGAGGTGATCGATCATCAGCAGGTGGTCCTTCCACTGCTGATCGATGACCTGCAGCAGCAGATACTTCTCGTGCAGGCGCATCACTTCCGCGCCGACCTGCGCCTCTTTCTCCTCGTATCGCTTGTGGACCGCATCGACGATCCGATCCTTGACCTCGTCGGGGCGCATGGCCATGAGGTCGGCGCCGGAGGTCCTGAGGTCGACGCCGAAAAAGTCGTACAGCTCGGCGTTCAACTCGGTCTCGTTGGGCGGGTCGTTGCTGTTCTCGGGGTTGTGTGTGTCCACGAGAAACTCGACGATCTCGCCGGCGGCGTTGATGATGTAGTCCTTCCCCTCCCGCCCCTCCAGGATGCTGCGGCGCAGCGTGTAGATGGACTCACGCTGCTTGTTCATCACGTCGTCGTACTCGAGCAGGTGCTTGCGGGCGTCGAAGTTGCGGCCTTCGACCTGCTTCTGCGCGCGCTCGATCGCGCGCGTGACCATGCCGTGCTCGATGGGGACGCCCTCTTCCATGCCCAGGCGCTGCATCAGTCCGGAGATCCGGTCGGAGCCGAAGATGCGCATCAGATCGTCTTCGAGGGAGAGGTAGAAACGCGACGAGCCGGGATCGCCCTGACGGCCCGAGCGGCCACGGAGCTGATTGTCGATGCGCCGCGACTCGTGCCGCTCGGTGCCCAGGATGTGCAGGCCGCCGAGGCGGACGACCTCGTTGTGGTCGCGCTGCCACTGCTCGCGGAACTCCTCCTCGATGCGGATCTTCTCGGCCGGGTCGGTGATCTCACGCGTCTGCACCGCCGCGTCGAACTCCGGGTTGCCTCCCAGGAGGATGTCCGTGCCGCGGCCGGCCATGTTGGTGGCGATGGTCACCGCGCCGATGCGTCCGGCCTGCGCGACGATCTCCGCTTCCTTCTCGTGGTACTTGGCGTTCAGGACGACGTGGGGAACGCCCTGGCGCTTGAGCATCGTGGAGAGCGACTCGGACTTCTCGATGGAGATCGTGCCGACCAGGGCCGGCTGCCCGAGCTTCTGCATCTCCTTGATCTCGATGGCGATGGCCTCGAACTTCTCGCGCTCGGTGCGGTACACCAGGTCAGGCAGATCGAGCCGGATCATCGGCCGGTTGGGGGGGATGACCACGACCTCGAGGCTGTAGATCTTGTCGAACTCCGCCGCCTCGGTGTCGGCCGTGCCGGTCATGCCGGCCAGCTTCTCGTACATCCGGAACAGGTTCTGGAACGTGATGGTGGCCAGGGTCTGGTTCTCGGCCTCGATGCGCACGCCTTCCTTGGCCTCGACGGCCTGGTGCAATCCGTCGCTCCAGCGGCGGCCCGGCATCAGACGGCCGGTGAACTCGTCGACGATGAGCACCTCGCCGTCCTTGACGACGTATTCGACATCCTTCTTGTACAGGGCATGCGCGCGCACGGCCTGGTTCACGCCGTGGAGGATGTCCATGTTGCCGGGATCGTAGAGGTTCTCGACGCCCAGCAGCTTCTCGGCGTGGAGCACGCCATCTTCCGTCAGGACCGCCGTGTGCTGCTTCTCGTCCACCTGGAAGTCGGTGTCCTTCTTCAGGCGCGGCACGATCTTGTCGACGCGGTAGTACTTGTCGACCGACTCTTCCGACGGGCCGCTGATGATGAGCGGGGTGCGGGCCTCGTCGATGAGGATCGAGTCCACCTCGTCGATGATCGCGTACACGTGGTCGCGCTGCACCATCGCGCTCAGGTCGAACTTCATGTTGTCGCGCAGGTAGTCGAAGCCGAACTCGTTGTTCGTCCCGTACGTGACGTCGCAGCGGTAAGCTTCCTGCCGCTCGCGGTCACCGTGGTGGTTCTGGATGACGCCGACGGTGAGGCCGAGGAAACGGTAGACGCCGCCCATCCACTCCGAGTCGCGGCGGGCCAGATAGTCGTTGACGGTGACCACGTGAACACCGCGGCCGGTGAGGGCATTGAGATAGACCGGAAGCGTGGCTACGAGAGTCTTGCCCTCGCCGGTCTTCATTTCGGAGATCTTGCCGCGATGGAGGACCACGCCGCCCATGAGCTGGACGTCGAAGTGCCGCATGTTCAGCGAGCGCAGGGAGGCCTCCCGGCAGACCGCGAACGCCTCGGGCAGCAGGTCGTCCAGCGCAGCCTGGAGGTCGGCCTTGGCGGCCTTGACGGCGATGTCGTCCCGAGGCACCTCTTTCCTGGTGTTGTCGAGGAACTCCACCACGGGGCGGAGGCGGGCCCGGAACTCCACGGTCTTCTCGCGAAGCCCCTCATCTGTGAGACGCTTGACCTCGGGCTCGAGCGCGTTGATCTGCAGGACGATGGGTACCATCCGCTTGACGTCACGCTCGTGTTTCGAACCGAAAACTGCTGTGAGAACTTTGTTGATCATGGGTGTGTTTGCCGTCGCCGGGGCGGACGAAGTAGCGTATCAAAACGGTTTGACTGCAGAGAAGTAATCCCGACGCATGAGATGGATCGCCTTGTTGCTGTTCGCCGCGGGTTGCGCCGCGGCCACCGAGCCGGCACAGCCGCCGCTGACGGCGGTGTTGGCGCGGGTACGCGGGACTGTGGTGGATGCCCGTCGCGTGCCCGTCCACGAGGCGACGGTCAACGTGGTCATCTGGCCCGCCCAGGCCGACGGCGTCTGTGCCAGCACCGAGGGCTCCGAGGCGAGCGGTCTCACCAACGAGCGCGGAGAGTATGACATCAGCGTGCGGTGGCTGCCCGCCGCACGCGACCAGGTTCCGTGCGTCGTCATCACGGCCCAAGCCGGCGGCACGACCGGCGCGGCCACTGTGCGGCTCAATGCCACCTCGTTCGACGTGCAGCTCGACCCCGCCGGCCAGACCACACGCGAAGAATCGGCACGCATCATCGGAGACGTCATCGCCGCCATCGAGGGAGACCAGGAGGCCCCGGCCCGTCTGGCCTCCTACGTCTGGGGCGGCCGCTCCGCCGTGGAAGCCGCCGCCCTCGACCTCCGCCAGCATCTGGGATCTGACGTGAGCGCCACCGACATGGGCAACACGTATCGGCTCAAGGGCTCGAAGGGACGCTCCACCGACATCGTCATCCAGCAGGAAGCGACGATCCGCCTGACCAATCCATTCCTCTTCTATTCGGCACGGGCGCGCCGCTTCGTGGATCGGATGGTCCAGCTGATCTCAGCGAACGATGCGGCGAACTTCGCGCGCCTCCTCAATCCGGATGACGTCGATGTGCCCGAGTCCGAAGCGCAGCTCGTCATCGACGGCTACAGGCAGAGCTTCGACCCCGGCACGCTCACGGGCACGCTGCTGTCGTGGAACGAGCGCCGGTCGACGATCCGCTACCGGCTGCGCGGAGAAAAGAAAGGCAAGCCCGTCCAGGAGACCATCGAGCTGGTGTATGGGGATGGGGCCTTAGTCCTTAGTCCTTAGTCCTTAGTCCTTAGTCCTTAGTCCTTAGTCCTTGGTCCCTAGTCCTTAGTCCTTAGTCCTTAGTCCTTAAGTCGTTAGTCTAGTGATTGAGTTAAGCGTAGGCGTCTCCCTAACGCAGAGTTGGACCAAGCCGCTGACGGCGGCGAGCTGCGCCGAGCGAGAGATTCACGCTTGATGGGCAGGTGAGTGAAGACGAACCGATTGTGTTGGAGCGACCAACTTCAACACGAAAGGAGATCGTCATGGTCACCACCGCATTGGGCGAGAGAATGCGCAACATTCTCCGCAACCGCAACTACTCTCCGCGGACCGAAGAGACGTACATCGCCGCAGTGGCGCATTTTGCACGGCACTTCGGCAAATCCCCCGATCAACTCGGCGCAGCACAAGATTTCGCGGGGCCCTGAATGCAGGCCCACCTAGCGCAGCGGAAGTGAAAATCCTATCCCGACGATTCATGCTAAGCTTTTCAAGCTGAAGACTTGGGCCCGCTATGCGCGTACCCTTCCCCGCCCTAATTCTTTGCTTCGCGCTTCTCGCAATCCCGACACTTCGCGCGGCGGAGTTGGCGGGGGTCCGTTTGCCCGACCGCGTCATCGTCGACGGCAAGTGTCTGGCACTCAACGGGCTCGGGATCCGCACCAAATTCATGGTCAAGGTCTATGTCGGCGGCCTGTACGTCGAGCAGCCGTCCTCTGACGCGACGACGCTCATCAAGATCGACGGACCGAAGCGGCTCGTTCTGCGATTCCTGTATACGACCAGCAAAACCCAGTCCGTCGAAGCGTTTCGCGAAGGGTTCGGCAGCAACGCCGTCGAGTACTTGGCGGCGCACCGGGATGATGTGGACCGCTTCCTCGCCAGGGTCGACGGGATCCGCAAGGGGGAGGAGATGATCCTCACCTACGTCCCCAGTCGGGGTACGACCCTCTCGATCCGTGGTCGGGATCGCGTCACGATGCCCGGTGCGGACTTTATGCGGGCCGTGTTTTCCATCTGGCTCGGACCAAAGCCCCCCACCACTTACCTGAAGGTCGGCCTGTTGCAGCCGGTTCGTGCGGACGCCGCCGACGCGTCCTGCAAGCGCGACTGCCCCGGCGCGCCGAAGGACGCCTGCGGATGCTGTGTCGCCCGGTCGACGGTCGCGGGCGCGACGCCGAGGGCGGCGACGGCGGAGCCGGTGGCGCTGCGTTCGCAGACGCCACCCGCCTCCACCCCGGAGTCGCCGACGATCGACCCGGCGGCCGCCGCGTCGCCGCGTGCGGAGACTTCACCAGCCTCCACCGCGGAGTCACTGGCGATGGCCCCGGCCGCCGTCGCGTCGCCCACCCTGCTGCTGATCGCGACCGAGGATTGCACGGTTGTCGTCGACGCCGACCCGGCAGTGGCGATGTCGCAGGACGAGGTGAGAAAGATCACCGTCTCGCTGCCCGGCGACCACCTGGTCCGCGCCCGTCGGAAGTCGGATGGCGCGACCTTCCAGATCCTGGTGCGCGTGGAGGCGGCGGAGCAGAAGGCGGTGGAATTGAGTTTTCCGGAAGCCGCGCCGGCCTCGGGGAACGCCGCGCCCGATCCGCCACCCGCCGACTCGATCGATAAACAACCCACCGGCTCGATCGATCAATTCGACCGAGTCTTGTATGTCTGAGCTTCCCGGGCAGATCGGTCAGTATCGGATCGAACGGTTGCTGGGAGAGGGCGGCATGGGGTCCGTTTACCTCGGAGTGCACAAGATGCTCGGCTCGCGGGCGGCGATCAAGACGATTCTGGAGGGCGTCATTGACCAGAAGGAGGCGATCCCGCGACTGATCGACGAGGGACGGGCTCTCGCCAACCTGCACGACACGAACATCGTGCGCGTCCTCGACCTGTTCACCGAGAACCAGAAGCACTACCTGGTGATGGAGTACGTCCAGGGCGAGACGCTCGATCGGCGCCTGTGCCGGGACGCGTTGGACGTGACGGAAGCGCTCGACTTGGCGATCCAGGTCGGCTCCGGCGTCGCCTCGGCGCACCGCCAGGGCATCCTGCACCGCGACATCAAGCCGCAGAACGTGATGCTCGATCAGGCCGGGAGCGTCAAGGTGATGGATTTCGGTCTGGCGAAGTTCGCCGATGCCACGACGAAGACCCGGACCGGCATCCTCGTCGGCACGCCTCGCTACATGTCCCCGGAGCAGCTCCTGGCAAAACCCCTGGACGCCCGCAGCGACCAGTACTCCTACGGAATCCTCGTGTACCGGCTACTGTGCGGACGCGAGCCGTTCATCGACGGCGACCCGATGTCCATCGCCTATCAGCACATCAACAATCCGCCGGCCTCGCCGGTGGCGTACAACAAGCTCGTCAACCCCGCGCTGGCGGCGGTTGTCCTGAAGTCTCTGTCGAAGAACCCGGACGATCGGTACGTCGACATGCCGGATATGCTGCGCGATTTGCGGAAAGTGCGCGAAACCATGCCGGAGGCGGTCGTCACCTTCGTGCAAACGGTGAAGATGACGCCGCCCCGCAAGTCTGGGATTCGCCTGCTGACGGCCATCGGATTTATGGCGGCGGCCCTCCTCCTCGCTTGGCTGCTAATCCTCCTCCGCTCGGCCCCGGGAACCGGGCCGGAGGCGGTCAGCGTCGCGCCGCCGCCGCCCGTCATCTCCGCCGCGGCGCGATCCACCAATCGGTGGATCTGGGTCACCCCGGTGACGCCCCCCGTGCTCATGGGGCTGCGGGTCGAGGCGGCGGCCGCGTCAGTCAGCGGTTTGCGCCCCTCCCGGGCGGTGCGCTCTCCCGACGCTCCCTATGAAATCCAGCAGCATGAGGTGACCTGGGGGGAGATCGAAACCTACGCGCGGGAGAACGCCATGGAGATCAACGACGGCGGGGAACTCACCCCGAGCGACCGGCTGCTGCCGGCGACCGGCCTGCCGTGGTTGGCGGCGCTGGAATACTGCCGATCGATGGGCTCCTCGCTGCCCACTGAAGCGCAGTGGGAGTTCGCCGCGCGCGGGGCGGCGCGGCGCCCCTACCCGTGGGGCGACGAGCCGGTGGACCTCTCGCGCACCCGGGTCTACGGCGGACCAGCGGCGCGACCGCAAATGGTCATGTCCGCGATGCAGGACCGCACCCCCGGCGACCCGGAACAGGCGATCTACGACCTGCTCGGCAATGCGCAGGAATGGACGATGGACCGGTGGATCGCGGACTCGGATTCGCTGCCCACGGCGGGTCCGGACGAGAACGATGGGGAAATCTTCAACGTGGTACGGGGGCTGCCCGTCGGCATCACGTCGCCCCGCGAAATCCCCGCCGAAGGCGCAGCGGCGCGGTTTCCGATCTGCGGCGACGGGGAATGCATCACCAAGTATGTCGCGGAACGCCAGCACATCGGGTTTCGCTGCGTTAAAAAGTCGGACTGACGATGGAAACGACTTATCTGTTCGAAGACGCAGGGCGCGGTGCTATGCGTATGACGCTAAGGAATCGTGGAACCCCCTCCGGCTTTTCGCGGTTGATCGCGCCGTTCATGACGCGTGCGATGCGCCACGCTAACGAAAAGATCTGGTGCAGCTCAAGCACTTGTTGGCGCACGAGGTGGGCGTGCGGTGGCCTCCTAAGGACTAAGGCCCAAGGACTAAGGCCCAAGGACTAAGGACTGGATCCGGTCGTACGCCAGAAACGTCTGGTGGCCCAGGAACAGGACGAGGGAGAAGTACACCACGGCGATGGCAGCGCGCTGCCCCGGCGTCACTTCGTAGAAGTGGTCCTCTTTCTCACGCATGATCGAGGCGTACACCTGGAACGCGGCGAGCAGCAGGATCGCGATCAGCAGCGGATTGGGCTGCTTGACCACTTTGTAGACCAGGACCCCTCCGCCGAAGACCCACATCCATTTCGTCACCGCGGCCGAGATGCGCCCCCCATCCAGCATGCCGATCGGCAGCAGGTTGACCAGGTTGATGCCGAAGCCGACGAACGCGATCAGCAGGTAGAGCGGGTTCGCGGTGGACTTCCAGATCGCCAGTGAGGCGAGCGAGGCCAGTGTTCCGGCAATCGGGCCGGCCAGACCGATCTGCGCATCGTCATACGCGGAGCGAGGCTGATCCTTGAGCGTGACGGCGCCGCCGATGAACGGGATGAACACCATGAAGCCGACGCGCAGCCCTTTCTTCCGCATGACCACCGCGTGACCGATCTCGTGAATGACGGTGATGAGCACGAAGCCGATGACGAGTCCAAGGCGGAAGCTGGTGGCGTATGCGGCAACGGTCAGCGCCATCGACCCGGCCGCGATGGCGTACTGGGTGGCGCCGAACCCCTCGAACGGATTGACGAGGAGGAGCCGGACTTTCTCGGCCAGGAGGACGATGAATCCTTTGAGCCGCAGCGCCGCAAGGCCGGCCAGGACGAGCACGCCGGCCAATGCCTTTGGCAGCAGCGGACGCCGCGGAAGTGATGGATCCTGGGTAGCCGCGGACGATTCCATCGAGAAAGTTTCGCAATACAACGCGGCGCCGCTAACGATATTTCACCTGAACGCATACACTTGCGCGCCGTGCCGGACCAGTCCGTGGAGTCGTTGCGCGAGCAGCTTCGGAACCGAGGCTACCTCAGCCATGGCATCGAGCGCTGGTTCGCGCTCGATCCGTGGAGG
>DATKCA010000163.1:0-3997 GCA_035544675.1 Thermoanaerobaculia bacterium
TTCCCTCCGGCGTCGTCGGCGCGTCGGAGCCGTAGAAGATCCCATCCCGTGACAACTTTGATCGGCATTCTCCCGTATAACGGTTTCGAGTGAAGACGCCTGGACGACTCCCGGAGCTGCAGATCCGTCCGACGCCGCGCCACCTGAGGGCGCTCGCAGTCGCTGCGGTCCTCGTCGTGGCATCATTCGTCGCTTCCGCAGTTCATGGCGACGTCGTCTCGACGCCCCACGTGAGGGCGGAGTTGCTGCTCGAAAAGCCATCCGTAGCCCCCGGCGAATCATTCGACGTCGCGCTCCGGTTGCGAATGAAGGACGGCTGGCACACGTACTGGAAACATCCGGGCGACTCAGGAGAGCCGACGGACATCAGCTGGAACCTTCCACCCGGGTTCACCGCCGGCGACATCCAGTGGCCGTATCCACAGAAGATCAGCATGGCTCCTCTATCCACGTACGGCTACGAGGGTGAGGCGATGCTGCTCGTCCCGTTCAATGCCGCGACCGATGCGAAACCGGGGACGACCGCGCGCGTGACCGCGGACGCCTACTGGATGGTGTGCGAGAAGATCTGCATTCCGGAGGAAGTAACCCTCGCTCTCGATGTCCCGATCGGCGAAGGCCCCGTCGTTCCCTCGGAGCCCGCCGCGTCTGCATTCGCGAGAACGAGAGCGAAGCTTCCGATCTCGGCGGAGGACTGGAACATCGTCGCGAGTGAGCATGACCAGCAGTTCGTTCTCCGCATCGACCCGCCGCAGGGCGTCGCCCTCGATGGCGACGTGCAGTTCTTCGCCGCCAGCGGTCCGCTGATCGAATACAGCGCACCGCAGACGACGAGCGTCGATGGTGGCGTCGTCACGATGAGGCTCGTACGCTCCTCATACCTCACAGGCAGGCCGGAGAGGATCAACGGGATTTTGCTTGTGGCGAATGGCGTCCGCGGAGGCGGACCCGCTGCGTTCGAGTTCGACGTTCCCTTCCCCGCCCCCACGGCTGCCGCGTCGGCGATCACTGCCGCAACCGCAACGACAGCCGTGCCTCTGACGCTGCTCGTCGCGCTCGCACTCGCGTTCGCCGGCGGCGTCATCCTGAATCTCATGCCGTGCGTCTTTCCGGTCGTCTCGCTCAAGATCCTCGGGTTCGTGCAATCCGCCGGCGATGATCCGCGCCGCGTGCGTGCCCACGGCCTCACCTTCGCGTCGGGGGTTCTGGTTGCCTTCTGGGCTCTCGCCGCGCTGCTCCTCGCGCTGCGGGCAGCCGGCGAAGAGATCGGCTGGGGCTTCCAGCTGCAATCTCCCGGTTTCGTCGCGGCGATGGCCTTCCTACTTTTCGGTCTCGGGTTGAGCCTCGCAGGCGTGGTCGAGATCGGCACTTCGCTCACGCGCCTCGGCGGAGGGGGCAGCAATGGTCACCGCTCGAGCTTCATGAACGGCGTTCTTGCGACGGTCGTCGCGACTCCGTGCACAGCGCCGTTCATGGGAGCCGCGCTCGGATATGCGATGACCCAGAGCGCGGGCACTTCGATGCTGATCTTCACCGCGCTCGGCGCAGGGATGGCTGCTCCGTACGTCGCGCTTTCCGCCTGGCCGGCGCTGCTCCGTTTCCTTCCGAGGCCCGGGTTGTGGATGGTCCGGTTCCGCCAGTTGACGGCGTTCCCGCTCTTCGCCACCGTCGCCTGGCTCGCCTGGGTGTTTGGCCATCAGACCGGAATCGACGGTGTGCTGCGTCTGCTTCTCGGACTCACAATGCTCGCACTCGGCCTCTGGATCTGGGGACAGTGGGTGACGTTGTCGGCCGCGGAGCGAACGAAGTGGGCCGCGCGGACGGCCGGCGCCGGATTCATCGTTGCCGGGCTCGTTTTCGCCGGAACGAGCGCTCCGACCGCAACCGCAGCGCCATCGACGAGATCAGACGAGGGGATCGCCTGGGAAATTTATTCGGAAGAGAGAGTTGCGGAGCACAGGGTGGCGGGACGTCCGGTCTTCATCAACTTCACGGCCGCGTGGTGCCTGACGTGCAAAGTCAATGAGCGCGTCGCGTTCAGCTCGAACGAGGTTCACCAGCTCGTGAAAACGCGGAACATCGCGATGCTGAAAGCCGACTGGACGAACAACGATCCGGCGATCACGCGCGCGCTGGCCGGCTTCGGTCGCTCCGGCGTTCCTCTCTACGTCCTCTACGAATCCGATCCTGCCGCGCAGCCCCGCCTGCTGCCGGAGATTCTGAGTCCCGGAATTCTTTTGAATGCATTCACGGAAGTGAAGTGATCACGCCGCTCGCGGCAGAAAATCAGGAGGAATGAATGAATCGAAAGCTGGCCGTTAGATCGTTGCTCACGCTCGTGCTGCTCGTGGCTGGATGTGCCGAAACGCAAGGTGCCGGAGGGTCGCCGAACGCTGCGCTCGAGATCGGGAAGGCGGCGCCGGAGTTCAAGACAGTCGACACGAACGGAAACGCGCACTCTCTGAGCCAGTATCGTGGAAAGTGGGTGGTGCTCGAGTGGTTGAACCACGACTGCCCGTACGTCCGGAAGCATTACGACAACAACGTGATGCAGGCTCTGCATAAAAAGTACGCAGAGAAAGGGGTCGTCTGGCTCTCGGTCGTTTCGTCAGCGCCCGGAAAACAGGGGCACTTTCCGAATGACAAGGCGAACGCCCTGACGAAAGAGAAGGGGGCGGCGCCGCATGCCTTACTTGTCGACGCCGCGGGGACGGTCGGCCGCGCGTATGACGCCCGCACGACTCCCCACATGTTCGTCATCAATCCGGAGGGAACGCTTCTGTACATGGGAGCGATCGACGACAAGCCGACCGCGCGCACGGCAGATCTCAAAGGCGCGCGGCCACACGTCGACATCGCGCTCCAGGAAGCGATGGCGGGCAAGCCGATCAGCGTGCCGACGAGCCAGCCGTACGGCTGCAGTGTCAAGTACTGATCAGCGTCACCAGTGCGGCCGCTCCTCACGAGGGAGCGGCCCGCGCTCTGTTGTTCTTGCTCGCATGGAATGGCGGTTTAGTGATCGAAGCGACTTTCCGCCGAGGCGTCATGGACCAATAGGAACAATCAAAAGGCCATTGCAAACAGATCGTTGATCTTCTGCACGAGATCGACCTTCTACGCAAAGTCAGCCTGCCAATCCCCTAATCGGGCCGTGAGGCACTGGGATTTGCTCGCCGCCCCGCGGTTGAGCTCGTGATACCTTATGACCTCAACCTGTTCAAGTAAGACTCGGTCTTCGAATCGCGAGGATTTTCCACGGTCACCAGCTCGGAAAAGAGAGGAGCAGTGGGATGATCACTCCAAGGCTACGAGGTCTTGTCGGTGCGCTAGGGCTCTCCCTTTTACTTCTATGGTCTTTCTTTGCGGCGGCTTCGCGCACTCCAGGAGTGCAGTCGAAACGCGCTCTCCCGCCACCGCCTGTTGTGACACATGCGCCCGTAGACGCCAAACCGGGAGAAAGGATCGAGCACGGTGAGTTGATCCTGAGTGTCGATGAAGCGAAGAGACGACTGCATGCTCAGCATCACTCCCACGAAGTGCTGGAGACTCGGCGAGTGCCCGGGCGGTTCAAGCCACCCGCGATGAAAGAGGTCAAGGACTTCGCGCTCTCAAAGAGCGATCTTGATGTGATCAATCCGGGGCCCGGCGAGTACGTCCACGTCATGGAGGGACAGAGGCACGGGTACCAAAACCTGACCATCGGCATCACCTATACGGCGCCGGGCGGCGCCCCACCGATGCACACTCACCAGGGAGAAGAATCCCATGTGCTGTTGAAAGGGCAGAAGGTGCTCTACGCACTGGGCGACAAGCTATTTGTCAAGGAGGGGCCGTACATCATCAACATTCCGCCCGGAGTGCCTCACTCATTCCAGAACCTCGATGATGACGTCGCGGAACTGGTCGTCATCTTTCCTACGAACGTATGGGAGTACGACGTTCTGAATTTCTTCCCCTTCACGACTCCGGAAGCCAAGGCAATGGCGGCCGAAGCGAA
>DATKCA010000164.1:0-12223 GCA_035544675.1 Thermoanaerobaculia bacterium
GAGTTCCGTCCCGACATCGTCCTGCTGGACATCGGCCTTCCGGTCATGGACGGTTACGAGCTGGGCAGCAGGATTCGCGAGCTGCCGGGGCTGGAGTCGGTGCACCTGGTCGCCGCGACAGGCAGCTCGCACGAAGCGGGCGAGGAACGGAGCAGGGCGGCCGGGTTCGACGCGCATCTGGTCAAGCCGATCAGCATCAGGACGCTGTCGCGGACGCTGGACGAGATCATGTCCGCGAATGCCCATCCGGAGCGACCTTCTTCGCGCTGAAGTAGCGCCGTTTCTCTCTGGCACGGCCCGTGATAGTTGCGCGGCCATGAGACTCAGCACGACCTTTTTCGCGCTGTTCCTCGCGGCCTGCGGCGGCGAGAACACACCTTCGAACGTCTCCACACCGGGAGCGCCGGCCGACGCGAAGACCCGCCTGCTCGAGAGCGGCGCGGCTCTGATGCAGGACAAGACCCCGCTCGGGAAGCTCAACGCCTATCTCGACGGCTTCCACTTCTACAGTGGAAACATGCAGGGGCAGATGGAGGCGCATCACTACTGCGAGAACATCAACGAAGAGCTCAAGCAGTGCGTGATCTTCGACGGCAACGGCGAGAGCGCGCGCATCATGGGCGTCGAGTACATCGTCAGCGAGCGCCTCTTCACGACGCTGCCGGAAGAGGAGAAGAAGCTGTGGCACAGCCACAGCTATGAGGTGAAGTCAGGCGCGCTGATCGCGCCCGGCATCCCCGACGTCGCCGAGCACGAGCTCATGGAGAAGCTGGTCTCGACGTACGGCAAGACCTGGCACACCTGGCACACCGACCATGCGGAGAACACGCTCCCGCTCGGACATCCGATGCTGATGATGGGATTCACGGCGGACGGACAGTTGCGGCCGCAGCTTCTTGCCGACCGCGACAAGCGCTTCGGCATCGAGACCGCGCAGAAGCGGGCCAGGCGCGCCGACATCCCTGCTCCACCGGTGCAGGTGGGGGCGGACGCATGGCAGAGCGGGCAGGCTCTGCAGCTGACGTTGCGGTGAGTCACGGTGGCGCTGGCCTTTTTCCGGAAAGGAAGGGGATGAGCACGGTCCTCGACCATGGATCCCACCTGGCTGATCATGTCCGCAAATGCGCGGCCCGCTGACTGGCCGGCCCCGCGTCCGCCCGGTCCAGGTTGAACGCGGTGTTGATCAGCCCCACGTGCGAGAACGCCTGCGGGAAGTTGCCGGTCTGACGCTTCTGCACGGCCTCGTACTCCTCGGCCAGGAGACCCACGTCGTTGCGGATGGCCAGCACGCGCTCGAAGATCTCCTGTGCCTCCTCGATGCGACCCTGCAGGCAGAGGTTGTCCGCGAGCCAGAATGTGCAGGCCAGGAACGTCCCTTCGCCGCCGGGCAGGCCGTCGTCGGTGTGCTCGGTGGCGTAGCGGCGCACGAAGCCGTTCACCATCAGCTCCTGCTCGATCGCAGCGACCGTGCCGCGGATCCGCTCGTCGTGGCAGGGCAGGAAGCCGACGATCGGCAGCATGAGCAGGCTGGCGTCGACGTTCTTCGAGCCGTACGACTGTGTGAACGTGCCGCGCTCGCGGTCGAATCCGTGCTCGCAGATCTCGGCGTGAATCTCGTCGGCCAGCGCTCGCCATTGCCTGAGCGGCCCCTGGAGGCCGAACTCCTCGATGGCTTCCACGGCGCGCTGCACGGCCACCCACGACATCACCCTCGAGTGCGTGAAGTGCTGGCGGTCTCCGCGGACCTCCCAGATGCCGTTGTCCGGCTTGTGCCAGTTCTCGGCGACGAAGTCGATCAGGTGTGTCTCGATGCGCCAGGAGTTGAACGGGCCGTCCGTGGCCAGCCCGCTCTCGCGGCCGAGCTGGAACGAGTCCATCAGCTCGCCAAAGACGTCCATCTGCAATTGCGAATACGCGCCGTTGCCGATCCGCACCGGTCGCGATCCCTCGAACCCGCTGAGCCACGGCAGCTCGATCTCCGTCAGCCGGCGCTCGCCGCGCAGCCCGTACATCAGATTCAGCTGCGACGGCGTTCCGGCCACGGCGTGGACGAGCCACTCCTGCCAGTGGCGGGCCTCGTCGCGGAACCCCGCGCTGAGGAATGCATAGAGGATGAACGTCGAGTCGCGCACCCAGCAATAGCGATAGTCCCAGTTGCGCACGCCGCCGATCTCCTCCGGCAGCGATGTCGTCGGCGCGGCCACGATGCCGCCGGTCGGCTCGTAGGTGAGAGCCTTCAGCGTGATGAGCGATCGCCGCACCGCCTCCTGGTAGGGCCCGCTGTACGTGCACTTGGCGATCCAGTCGCGCCACTCCGCGGCGCAGTGGTCGATGGCCTCCGTGGGGAACTCGACCTGGCGCGGGGACTCCTCGTATGAGGCGGACCAGAGCAGGACGAAGGGTATCTCCTCTCCCTCCCGCACTTCGAATTCAGAGAACGTCTTGAGGTCGGCGCCTTTGAGCGGAACCGTCGTGTGAAGGCGAAGGGCATCAGGTCCGGCCACCGCTCTCAACCCGCCGAAGGCGTCGCGGGTGACCCAGGGCACGATCGACCCGTAGTCGTAGCGGACGACCAGCTCCATGGACATCTGTACGACACCTTCGAGGCCGCGCACCACGCGGATGACGGTCGGCCGTTCCGCGCGGGGGATCATCGCGTCGATGACCAGAACGCGGCCTGTCCCGGTGACGTGCTCGGTCTCCAGCACGAGCGTGTCTTTCCGGTACGCGCGGGTGGTCTCCGACTTGTCGCGAGGAGCGATCAGCCAGCGCCCGTTGTCGCGAGATCCGAGCAGTGCAGCGAAGCAGGCCGGGGAATCGAAGCGGGGGAAACAGAGCCAGTCGATGGATCCGTTCCGCGAGACCAGCGCGGCCGACTGGAGGTTTCCGATGAGCGCGTAATCTTCGAGCAAACGTCCGATGATAGCCTCACTGGCATGAAAGATGACCGGCGCCGTCCGCCTGCTCCGCTCCTTTTCGCCGGTGCGGCCGTCGTGCTCTTCGCGCTCGTTGCCCTGGCCACGATGCCGATTTTCATGAACCAACGCACGGACGGGCTGCGCAACGACGTGGAGCGGCACTCCGAGCCGGCCCGCAACGATCTCAACGACGTCAACTATCAGTTGAGCATCCAGATGGCCAGCCTGGCCCGCGCCGCCGCCACGGGAAACGACGCCTATCTCACCTCCTACCGCGACGCCGGAGTCCAGCGCGACGAGGCCATGAGGAAGCTCGTCAGCGACGTCCGTGACCTGGGACCGGCCGTGGTGGGCCGCGCCGACGATCTGCAGGCGAAGATCCTGGCGTGGGACCGCGACGTGGAGGCCGCACGCTTCGAGGCCAATTACCCCGCCGTCATCGAGGCGCTCAGGGACATGGACGAGGCTCTGGGAGCGTTTCAGAGGTCCGCCGCGCGCGAGGTCCGCCGTCTCATGCTGCTCCAGGTGGTCTTCTCCACGATTCTCGTGGTTCTGGCCGGGATCGCAGCGGCGGTGGTCATATGGATGGTGTTGAAGCTTCGCAATCTCGCGGCCGGTCTGGCCCGGGAGTCCGACGAGCGCATGGCCGCCCTTCGCACCCGCGACGAGATCCTCGGCGTCGTCTCTCACGACCTTCGCAGCCCTCTCACCACGATCATGCTCAGCACGCAGATGCTCGAGTCGAGCCCGCCTGACGAGCGAACCGAGTTCATCGAGACGATTCTGGCGACGACGCGCAGGATGCAGCGTCTGATCGAGGACCTGCTCGATGCCACCCGCATCGAGGCCCACAACTTCTCCATCAGGAGGGAGACTCTCGATCCCGCCGCCGTGGCCAGGGAGGCGTTCCTCAGCCACGTTCCGATTGCCGCACAGAAGAAGATCACCGTAGAGGAGAACATCGCCACGCCGCTGCCCCCGATCAGCGGCGACGCCGGCCGTCTTCTCCAGGCTCTGTCCAATCTGCTCGGCAATGCCATCAAGTTCACACCCGAGGGCGGCACCGTCCGGCTGGCGGCGGAGGCGCGCGGCGGGAAGCTGCGCTTCGAGGTCGCGGACAGTGGGCCGGGGATTGCTCCGAACGACGTCCCGCATCTGTTCGATCCGTTCTGGCAGGCGAAGAAGACCGCGCACCTCGGCGCCGGGCTGGGCCTCAAGATCGCCCGCGGGATCGTGGAGGCTCACGGCGGTACGATCGCGGTCCAGAATGGCTCGCGGGGCGGCGCGTGTTTCGTCATCGAGATCCCCTCTTCCCCATGATCGTCCACCTCATCGACGGCACGTACGAGCTCTTCCGCCACTTCTATGGAATGCGGCGTGGTCACGAAGTCCCGCCTCCCCTCGGAGCGGCGGCCGGGGTGCTCCGCACGGTCGTGCAGATGATCGAGGGGGGCGCGACGCACATTGCCGTCGCCACCGATCACATCATCGAGTCGTTCCGGAACGACCTCTGGCCCGGCTACAAGACGGGCGCCGGCATCGACAGACTGCTGTGGGCGCAGTTCCATCCGCTCGAGGATGCGCTCGCCTCCATGGGCGTGGTGACGTGGCCCATGGTCGAGCTGGAGGCGGACGACGCTCTGGCGTCCGGTGCGTTCCTGGCCGCCGCCGACGAGCGCGTGGAGAAGGTGTGCATCTGGACTCCGGACAAGGATCTGGCGCAGTGTGTGGCAGGGGAGCGCGTGGTGCAGGTGGACCGTCGAAGCGGACGCGTTCGCGACGAACAGGGGGTGAAGGAGAAGTTCGGCGTCGCGCCGGCGTTCATCGCCGACTATCTCGCGCTGGTCGGTGATGCCGCGGACGGGTACCCGGGCATTCCGCGCTGCGGCGCGAAGACCGCGGCGCGGCTGATCGGCCGCCACGGCCACATCGAGCAGTTCCCGCTCGAGGTCCTCGACCACCAGCGCGAGCGCGCGCTGCTCTTCAAGAAGCTGGCCACGCTGCGGACGGATGCGCCGCTCTTTCGCGATGTCGGCGAGCTCCGCTGGCGCGGCGCGACGCCCTCGTTCGAGGCGATGGCGGAGAGACTCGGTGACGCGCGGCTGGCATCGCGCGTGCGCGGCCTGGCCGTGGGGTGATGCCCATGCAATCCGCCGCAATCGCCGGGCTGCGACCGGGGACTACTTCCGCTCCACAGTCGCGCGCGGAATGACCACGCGATCGATCCAGTCCCGCGCGCGCGCGTCGTCCCGCAGCGTGGCGTCCCAGAACGCCGACGTGAGCTCCACGATCAGCCGGTGGTAGTGCTCGATCTCCGGCCCGTCCGCCTCCGCCTCGCCGGCGAACGAGCGGTGGACCGCACCTTCCATGTTGACGAAGTACTGCGGCGGTCCCCAGATCCAGTCGAAGGGAACGCGCTTGTGGCAGAGCTCCGTCTCGAATGCCGGTGACTCGTCCGCGGTCCCGGTCATGTGAAGCACGGGCACCTTCACCGCTTTGAACGATGCCGGAGTGGGCGAGGCGGGCATCGCCGGTACGGATAGAGCGACGAGAGCGTCGATCCGTTCATCGACCGTACCGTAGTTCTTCGGACCGCCGCGATAGTCGGTCAGGACTCCGGCGGCGTTGAGGACCGTCTGCGCCCCGAAGGAATGACCGGCGGCGCCGATGCGAGTCAGATCGGCGCGCTCCCACACCGCCTTCAGCGCCGGCTCCTTCCGTTCCAGCATGTCCATGACGAAGCTGATGTCGAGCGGCCGGTTCATCCAGACTTCCCGGTCGCGGCTGGCCCGGTAGAGCTCGAGCAGCGGCAGCCCCGCGGCGGTGCCGATGTGCTCGACGAACACGACGATCGAGCCCTGCGCCGCCCACGCTTTGCCGAGGTACTGATAGCCGGAGCGCGAGCTTCCCAGGCCGTGGGAGAAGAGGATCACCGCCAGGTCATCGCCGGTGGCAGGCACATACGCGCGAACCGGCACGCGGCGATCGCGCGCCGCGTCGAAAAGCTCGATGTCGAGAATGCTCACGCCCAGCTGCGGACTCGGTGATGTGTAGGGAGTGGTGATCGGGTTTGCCGGTGGCGGCTTCTGCACGCCCACCGGACCGATTTTCGGGCAGTGACTCCTGCAGCCCGCCATCAGTAGCGAAAGCGAGAGAATCGCGGTGGTGCTGCGGACGGACCTCATCAGCGCGCGCGTGAGGTTACCTCAGGTGGGACTCCGGGCAGGCCATCGAGCGCCGGTGTCCTCACCGGCGCCCCCGGCCCCCCTCATCACCCGATGGAGCGTTCGAGCCGCTGCTGCCGTTCCGGAACGGCGCGCATGTACTTCTGCGTCTCGATCAGCGTGCCGATCAGACCGGCCTGCATCCGTTTGATGTTCACCGCGCCACCGTTGTAGAGAGCGGCCGTCCACGCCGCCAGACCGTCGTCGTCGACGCCGATCTCGCGAGCCTGCGCCTGCTTCGTCCCGAGGTGGCTGGCCAGGAACTCCGCCATCTTCGTCGGCGAGAAGCGTGCGTCGAGCGCGACGCCGAGGTACTCGCCGGCCTCGTACGGCCTGGTGAGGATGACGGTGGAAGGCTTCTGCCCGAACTTCCGCTCCAGCAGGACGTCGCGCTGCCTGGCCAGGTCGCGTGCATAGCGGTCCCAGCGGTCGCGCTGCATGTTGCGCAAATACGTGTAGTCGCGCTGCACGCGCGCGCGATAGCTCTTGACGGCAGCGGCCGGCGCGCCGCGATCGATCAGCCGCTCCAGCTCCTGCAGCGTGGCCAGGTTATGCGCCTCCCCCTCGGCGATACGCCGGAAGAAGGTCTCGTTCGCGACCGGACGCAGCGCCTCGAGCTCGTCGATCCCCTCACCGCGAAGCTCGATGGCCCGCGCGGTCAGCGCTTTCGCGCGCTTGCGCGTCGCCGCGGTGTTGCTCTTGAGCAGCGGCGCGCTGATCGACAGCGCATCGCCCAGCGGCTTCTTCATGATGAAGGCGCGCGTTCCCATCAGGTAGTCGGTCGTGACGTAGAGCTTGCCGTCGTAGCCTTCGGAGAGATAGGCCGAGGGCGTGGCCTGGGCCAGGCCGGCGGCGCCGGCAGGGGAGACAGCGAGGATCTTTCCACGCGTCTCGGCCCAGGCGATGGAGAGCAGGTAGGTCGGAGGCAGCGGCAGAGGCTGCTTCTCGGCGAGGTCGGCAATGACCTCGACGAGCTCATGCGGATGCCGCGTCACCCAGCGCTCGAGCTCGCTGGCCAGCGCGGAGCGGGCCGCGGCATCGAGGACGATGAGATCCTGGACGATGGCCTCGGACGCAGGCGTGGGCTGGGCCAGGGTCACCGCCGCTTTGGCACCGGCACGGCGTTCGGCCTTTGCCGGCGCGCCGTCGAGGAGTGTCGAGCCCGCCAGGAGGAGGGTGGATGAAGCAACCACAGCGATGAGCGGACGCACGGCAAAACGATTCTTCATGGTGGATCCTCCTTCTGGACGCTACTAATAACTAAATGGAAGGGGGATGAGTTCCCGACGGTGTGAATTCCCCTTTTTGTCTTGCCCCCGCCCAAAAGCCGGGCTCGGGCTCGGGCGCGGGCACGGGCACGGGAAAATCAAAGGCGGACTGGGCACGGAGCAGGATGAATGGAGGCGCCGGTGTCCTCACCGGCGCCCCGGGCCGGGGAGGGGGGAACGAAAACCGGGAACGTCGGCACGAAGAAAGCCGGGCTCGGGCACGGGCATGGGCACGAAAAAAGCCGGGCTCGGGCACGGGCACGGGCACGGGCACGGGAAAATCAAAGACGGCCGGAAGGCCTTGGCCTTTGGTTCCACGTGCCCGTGCCCGTGCCCGAGCCCGGCCTTTCGTCCCCTCCCCGCCCGAGGCGCCGGTGAGGACACCGGCGCTCCATTCAGCCGGCCGGTGACCCCCGCCCGGCCTTTGACTTTCCCGATCCCTCCCCTCGGTTACGATGGCGTCGGAAATGCCCGACTCACTCTGGATTGCCGCGCTGATCCTCGCCGCCCTCGGCCTGGGGCTTTCCCTGTACCTCCGCCTTCGCCGGCCGAAGGGTCTTTTCCCCGCCGCTCTCGGCAGCGTCTCGTTCGACGCATCCGGAATTCTGAGCACGGACACCTCCGGCAAATCGCGGCGCGTTCCCTGGAACCAGCTGACGAGAGTCAGCATCCGGACGACTGACGATGGCCCGATGGGAGCCGATGTGTTCTGGACTGTCCACGCCGGCGGCGAGGAGCCGTCCATCGTGTTTCCCGGCGGCGTGACCGGCGAGGCGGAGCTGCTTCGAGAGTTTCAGCGCCGGCTCCAGGGCTTTGACAACGACCGGCTGATCGACGCGATGGCCAGCACCTCGAACGCGGACTTCGTCCTTTGGGAAAGCACTGCGCGTGCGACATCGTGAACGTCATCGCTCCGAGCGGATCGGCTGGCTTCGCGCCGCGGTCCTCGGAGCGAACGACGGGATCGTGTCCACCGCCAGCCTCGTCGTCGGAATCGCCGCCGCCGGCGCGGAGCGGAACGACGTCCTGCTCGCCGGTTATGCCGGACTGGTGGCCGGAGCGCTGTCGATGGCCGCGGGTGAATACGTCTCGGTCAGCTCTCAGAAAGACACCGAGCAGGCCGATCTCGCCCTGGAGCGGACCGAGCTGGCCACCGATCCCATCGCCGAGGAGAAAGAGCTGGCGCTGATCTATGTCGAGCGCGGTCTGGAGCCGGAGCTGGCGCGCACCGTGGCCCAGCAGCTCATGGAGCACGACGCGCTGGGCGCTCACGCCCGCGATGAGCTCGGCCTGTCCGAGATCCTGATGGTCCGTCCGCTGCAGGCGGCGATGGCGTCCGCGGCGACGTTCGCGGCCGGCGCCGCATTGCCGATCATGGCGGTGCTCCTGGCGCCGCCCGGGCGCAGCGGCCTGGTCGTCTCCATCGCATCGCTCATCTGTCTGGCCGGCCTGGGCGCGCTGGCGGCCCGGGCCGGGGGCGCCTCGCCGGTCATCGGAGCGGTGCGCGTCACCTTCTGGGGCGCGCTGGCCATGGCCGCCACCGCGGCGGTGGGCGCGCTGTTCGGAACGACTGTCGGCGCCTGACTCAGCCCGACATCACGGCCGCGCCGTACTGCACCTTCTTCCCCGCCTCCAGACGCACGCGGCGCAGATCGACCCGCCCCGGCTCGACCAGGATGACCACACTCGATCCCATGTGAAACGTGCCGAGCCGGGCGCCCGCGGCGATGGCGATCGGCGGATCGTAGTCGCGCGCGACCGTTCCCTTCACGCGCGCCGCGTTGGAGATGAACGAGTCGTACACGACGGAGATCTTTCCGACGTTCGTCGCTCCGATCATCACCGCGGCGACGCGTCCCATCGCGCAGTCGATGTACGTGACCACGCGCTCGTTGATCGAGAAGAGCTCGTCGACGTTCGCCAGCGACCAGTCGTTCACCGGCCAGAGCTTGCCGGGGATGTGCACGCTTCGCACGATGTCGCCGCCGGCGGGGGAGTGGACGTGGTGGTAGTCCTGCGGCGACAGGTAGAGGTTGAAGAACACGCCGTTCTCGTAGCGCCTGGCCTGCGCGTCGTCGCCGAGGAATCGGGAGAGGGTGTAGGTCTTGCCTTTGATCTGCTCGATCCGTCCGTCGAAGACCAGTCCGAAGTTCCGCAGCACGCCGTCGACGGGGCTGACGAAGTCGCTCTCGATCGGGCGCAGTCCTTCGCGGAGGTCGCGCGTGAAGAAGTGGCCGATGGACGGGTATTCGTGGAGCTCCTTCTCCGCCGCATCCACGTCGATCTGGTACGTGCCGGCGAACCAGCGCACCAGCCGGCGCGCCAGAGGCCGCGGAAGCCGCGTGTGCACGAGCCGGCCGATCGTCCTGCTGAGGTGATTCTTCGGAACGTAGCGGAGATAGCGATACACGATCATGCCCGGTTGCAACGTACAGGCCGGAGATCCACTTATACTCACCGGCCATGAAAGCCTGGATCGACGCGGCAGCGGGCTTCGTCTGGGGACCCTGGGTCCTCATCCCGCTTCTCCTTCTCACCGGTCTGTACCTGACGATCGTCCTGCGCGGCCTGCAGTTCCGCGAGCTGGGCCGCTCGCTCTGGCTCGCGCTGGTGGTGCGCCACGAGGAAGGGGCGGAAGGGGACATCAGTCATTTCCAGGCCCTGATGACGGCGCTGGCGGCGACGGTCGGCACGGGCAACATCGTCGGCGTGGCCACGGCCATCGCGCTGGGCGGGCCGGGCGCGCTGTTCTGGATGTGGATGACCGGGCTCGTCGGGATGGCCACGAAGTACTCCGAGGCGCTGCTGTCGGTGAAGTACCGCATCGTCGATCCCTCGGGGGACCAGGCCGGCGGTCCGATGTATTACCTCCGCGACGGAATCCGCTGGAAGCCGCTCGGCGCGGTCCTGGCGTTCTTCTTCGCGCTCTTCGCATCGGTGGCCGCATTCGGCATCGGAAACATGGTGCAGTCGAACTCCGTGGCTGACGCGCTCAATACGTCCTTCGCCATCCCGAAGTGGAACACCGGGCTGGCCATCGCCATCCTGGCCGGGATGGTGATCCTGGGCGGCATCCGGTCCATCGGCAAGTTCACGGCCGTCTTCGTTCCGGTGATGATCGTCGCGTACATGATCGCCGCGTCGGTGATCATTGCCTTGAACCTGGAGGGAGTCCCGGAGGCGTTCCGCCTCATCTTCTCCAACGCGTTCTCGCCGACGAGCGCGGTGGGCGGATTTGCGGGGGCGAGCGTGATGGCCGGCATGCGCTACGGCGTCGCCCGCGGCATCTTCTCGAACGAGTCCGGCCTGGGCTCGGCCGGCATCGCCGCCGCGGCCGCGAAGACGCGCGAGCCGGCCCGCCAGGCCTTCGTGTCGATGACGCAGACGTTCATCGACACCATCGTGGTCTGCACGTTCACCGGCGTGGCCATCATCTCCACCGGGGTGTGGACGTCCGGCGAGAACGGCGCGGCGCTGACGCAGATGGCGTTCCGCGACGGCCTGCCCGGAAACTGGGGCGGCTGGGTCGTCGCCGTCTGCCTGTCGATGTTCGCGTTCTCGACCATCCTCGGCTGGAGCTACTACGGCGAGAAGTCGATCGAGTATCTCCTCGGCGAACGGTCCAACCTGCCGTACCGGATCCTCTTCGTGATCGCCACGTTCTTCGGCGCCATCTACAACCTCGAGTTCGTCTGGACGCTGTCGGACCTGATGAACGGCCTGATGGCGCTGCCGAACCTCATCGGCCTGCTGCTGCTCAGCGGGGTGATCGTGGCGGAGACGCGCGGATACCTGTCGCGCACGAAGGAGCTCGAGGATTCTGCAGCGCCAACGCCCGCGCGGTGATCGGTCACTTCGTACAATTCTCCGCCAGTGTGAAACCCTGACTGATGGCAAGACTCTTCGCCACGGGATATGCATTCTCCGGCCGCCCTGCGCATTCTTCCGTCCAGTACTTTTTCGACTTGTTGTGTGCGTAGACGCGCGCCACTGGTGCGGCCATCTTGATGCCATCGATCGGTAGCGACCGCGCCGGCGCCACCTGCGCGGGAGCGGTCGTCTGCAACGCCGGCGGCGGTTCGTATCTCTCGGCGAGAACCGTCCTGGCCCGTGCCTCCGGAGGTGGAATCTCGAACGATTCGAGGAACTTCTCGAGGTCCCAGGTCACGCGGTCGGTTTCCGCCGCGAGCGTCCAGGCGACGACGAGGCGGTTTCCGCGAACCGCGAGGATGCCGCGCTGGCGCGCGTCCACTTCGAGTTTCTCCTCTCCTCCGCCCGCGCCTTTTGGCAAGGTGGCCACGAAGCTGATGGCCGGATTTCGCGACAGGGAGATGTTCTCCTTGCTCACCGGCGTCGCGCCGACTGCACTCATCCAGCCTTCAAGAAAACGGTCCAGAACCGATTGCGCGTTCTGCTGCGTGATGACCATGTACGCGTCGACGTACTCGACTGTGTAAATGTGATTCTTGTGGCGTGATTGGAGCGAGACGAAGTTCCAGAGATCACCGTTGATGTTCAGCGTCTCCGTCTTCTCCTTCGGATCACCGGCGAAGTTCGCCTTGAACGTCCCATCGGCCGCCGCGTACGGTTTCCACGGGACCTGCATGTAGGAGAAGCCCTCCCGCCCGACGCGCAGGAGCGCGAAGACGATGGCCATGGCGATGAGGCCGCCGATCACGGCGCCGATCTTCTTTCCGCCACTCTGTTGCGGCGCCGCGCTCTGCGTGCGCGAGCGCAACTTCGCCGTGGTGGGATTGAGGAATGTCTCCGGAGGTATGTCGAGATCGAACTTGTCCTCGCCGATCCGCCGGAC
>DATKCA010000165.1:0-17032 GCA_035544675.1 Thermoanaerobaculia bacterium
TGCCCTTCGAGCGGTTCGCGAAGACGCGGCTCTTCGATCCGCTGGGAATGCGCAACACGGTCATCTCCGCGGCCGACTGGTCGCGCGGGGAGCGGGCGCAGAGCTATCGATACGACCCGGCCCGGAACACCACCACTCCCCGCACCCTCAACGACTACGCGACCCTGGGCGGCGCCGGAGCGATCAAGTCGAGCGCGCGCGACATGGCGCAGTGGATCCGTTTTCAGCTCAACGACGGCATCGTCGACGGACGGCGCATCGTCTCCGCGGAGTCGCTGCGGGAAACACGGAAGCCGGCCATGGTCCTTTCGAGCGACGAGAGCGCACGTGAAGACCATCCCGAGACGAACATCAACACGTACGGACTGGGCTGGCGCGTTCAGGACTACCGCGGCGAGCTGCAGGTCTGGCACAGCGGAGCGCTCAACGGCTACAGGACGATCGTGAACCTGTTGCCGCGGCAGAGCACCGGGTTCGTGATCCTGTCGAGCCTCGATCGCGGCTACCCCCTGTCCGCGATTCGCAATGCTCTCAGCGATCTCATGCTGAGCTCCTCGAGCCGCGACTGGAACGCGTATTACCTCGCTGTCGAGGCGAAGAACCGCGAGAAGTCGGAGAAGGAGAAGGCCGAGCGCCAGGCCAAGCGGCATTCAGGCACGAAGCCGTCGCGCGAGCTCGAGGCGTACTCGGGCACGTACGAGAACGCTGCTCACGGCCCCGCCACCGTCAGCTCCACGGACGCTGGCCTCGTTCTGAAGTGGGCCCGCCTCACCATTCCGCTGCGGCACTTCCACTTCGACACGTTCACCGCGGTCGATGAGGCGGAGGACCTCGACGAAGCGATGGTGTTCAGGCTGGGCGCCGACGGGAGTGTCGCGTCGATGGAGTTGTTCGGCGAGGAGTTCAGGCGGCAGCCCACACTCACCGGTAGCCCGTAACCGACCTAGTCCCTGGGGAGGTCGAACGGCAGCTCGTCGCCCTCATCCGCCTTGTGGAACACCTCCTGGCGATGTTCCTCGGTCTCTTCCTCGAAGTCGTGGAAAGACTGCCGTTGCGGACTGGTCGTGCTCTCCTTCTTGATGGGAATCTGCGGCTTTTCCATCTCTCGTCGCTCCACTGAAAGCATACGCCGGGAGCGCCCTCAAGGCACGAGCTTGTGCTAGGCTGCCTTCCTCGCAACTAAATTACAAAACTGCTCGCTCCGGAGCCATCATGCCGAACGAAATCACGGTCGGAATCGCGGGAGCAGCCGGCGACGGATTGGACCGGACGGGGGAGACCCTGGCCCGAAGCGCCGCTCGTCTGGGACTCCATCTGTTCACCTACAACAGCTACCAGTCGCTGGTTCGCGGAGGACACACCTGGTTGCGCCTTCGCCTCTCCGAGGAGAAGGTGGACAATCACGGCGATCACCTGAACGTGCTCGTGGCCCTGAACGAGGACAGCCTCGAGCGCCACGCCCGGGAAGTGAACCGGGGCGGCGCGATCATCTTCAACTCCGCCAGGTTCCAGTGCGATCCATCGCTCGTGCCGGAGGGCGTCCTGCTCATTCCCCTCCCGATTCCCAAGCTCACCGAAAGCCTGGGCAGGCTCCCACCGGTGATGCAGAACACGGTTGCCATCGGTGCTCTGATGCGACTGATTGGTTTCGACCTGGATGTGACGACCGAGATCCTCTCCGAGACCTTCAAGAAAAAAGGGCCGGAGGTCATCGCTCAGAACGTCGGCGCGCTGCGGGCCGGCTACGATTTCGCCGCGCAGGAATCCTTTTCGCTCGGATACGAATGGCGCTTCACGCGAACGCGCCGGCCGGTGGTGACCGGCAATCAGATGATCGCCCTCGGTGCCGTGGCCGCCGGCTGCAAGTTCTATTCTGCGTACCCGATGAGCCCGGCCTCGTTCATCCTCCATTGGCTGGCCGCGCACAGTGAGAAATGTGGAGTGGTCGTGAAGCAGGCCGAGGACGAGCTGGCTGTCATCAACCTTGCCATCGGAGCGGGCCACGCCGGAGTCAGAGCCATGTGCGCCACCTCCGGCGGAGGCTTTGCCTTGATGACCGAGGCCATCGGCATGGCCGGCATGATCGAGACACCAGTTGTGATCGTGAACGTGCAGCGAGGAGGTCCCTCCACCGGCATTCCCACCAAGACCGAGCAGGGGGATCTGAACCAGGCCGTCGGTGCCTCGCAGGGTGATTTCCCGCGTGTCATCATCGCGCCACGCGATGCCGTCGACTGCTACCAGGCCACCGTCGAGTCCTTCAATCTGGCGGAGACGTTCCAGCTTCCGGTGATCCTCATTTCCGACCTGCTCCTGGGCGAGCATCGGTCGACGATCGAGCTCGACTCCATCTCCCCCGATGTTCCCATCGAGCGAGGAGAGTGGGTCACGGAGCCGGCGGAAGACTACAAGCGGTACGCCCTGACTCCTTCGGGGATCTCACCGCGCGCACGGCCCGGGCGCGAGCGTTTGATTCACGTGTCGGCCACCGATGATCACGACGAACAGGGTGTCCTGATCAGCGATGAACACACCAACGCGGCCATTCGCCGCAAGATGCACGAGAAGCGGATGCGGAAGATGGACGGCGTCCTGGCAACCTTGAAGGCCCCTGTGCTGGAGGGTCCGGAGAATGCCGCGGTCACACTGATCGGATGGGGCTCGACCTGGAGCGTGATCCACGAAGCCGCTGCCGCCCTGACCAGGCAGGGCATCACGACGAACCAGTTGCACTTCAAATACATTCACCCCTTCCACGAAGCCGAGTCGAAAGCGATCCTCGGGGCCTGCCAGCGAACGATCATGATCGAGAACAATTTCACCGGTCAGTTCGCTCGTCACCTGAGAGCAGAGACTGGATTCAAGGTCGACCACCTGATCACGCGCTACGACGGTGAGCCGTTCGAGCCGGCCTGGATCACCAGACGGGTCCATGCCCTCGTGGCCGGAAGCCCTCTCAATGGGAAGGTCGAAGAGAGCGAGGCGCGCGAGATGGCCTACCACTACATCCGCCTGCACATGAATGATCTGACACGGCCCGGCCGCATCGAGCAGGCCACACGAACGGAATACGACGAGTCGCTTTGGGATGTGGAGATCATCGGGAGGACGACTCACGAACCTCGAGGAAACCTTTTGATCGGGATCGAGACCGGATCCATCTACCGATGGGAGCCGCTGGCCTCCGTCCAGCCGATTCGAAGAGGAAAGGACTGAGCCATGGCTGCCATCGAGCCGCTGACCATCAAGGATATGGATGGACGGGTCCATCCCGACTGGTGCCCGGGGTGCGGCGACTTCGGCGTTCTCAAGTCGCTGAAGGAGGCCATTCTGGCGCTGGGAATCGCGCCGCACGACGTCCTGGTGGTTTCCGGCATCGGCTGCTCGTCCAACCTGCCGGGCTTCATCCATGCCTATGGAGTCCACAGTCTGCATGGGCGCGCGCTGCCTGTGGCCAGTGGCGCTGCCCTGGCCAACAGTGCTCTCCATGTCGTGGCCGTGGGAGGTGACGGGGACGGCTACGGAATTGGCATCGGCCACTTCATTCATGCCATGCGCCGCAACCTGAACCTGACCTACATCGTCATGGACAATGAGGTCTATGGCCTGACCACGGGACAGACTTCACCCACCACCCTGGAGGGTCACAAGACCAAGAGCACGCCGCGGGGCAACGTGGAGAAGCCGATCAATCCGATGGCGTTGGCGCTGGTGGCCGGCGCTACTTATGTAGCCAGGGGCTTCTCAGCAGAACAGAAACACCTGACCGGGCTCGTCAGGGATGCGATCGCTCACCGTGGTTTTTCTCTCATCGATGTGTTCAGCCCGTGCGTCACGTTCAATCACTTGAACACCTACGCCTGGTTCAAGGAGCGCATCTACAAGCTCGATGAGAACGGAGGACACGATTCAACCGACCTCCAGGGCGCCATCGGGAAGTCGCTCGAGTTCGACTCCAGGATCCCCATCGGCTGTCTGTACAAGGCCGACAAACCGATCTACGACGACAGCGACCCGGTCCTGCAGAGAGGTCCCCTGGTCGATCAACCGCTCGGCCTGAATCGCCAGACGTTCGACCAGATCCTCGCCGAGACGATGTGACTTGCTGAGCAAGCCTCTGTGGAGGACAGACAATCCTGTCTGTCCTCCCGCAAATCTTCGCCGGACAGGCAGGATTGCCTGTCCTCCACAAAAGCCCCTCACGGCTTCACCCACCCAGCGAACTAGAACCCTTCTGCGGCCGCTTCCACGATCGCGTCGAGCAGCCGGCTCGCAGCCGCCGACGTCCCGGTGTGATGATTGATCATGACGACGAAGTAGCGGGACCGGCCGGACGCATTCGTGATGATGCCGGCGATCGAATTCACGCCGGCCACGGTGCCGGTCTTGCCGCGCATCGTGTCGGTCAGCGTGACGAGCCGCGTTCTCAGCGTCCCCTCGCCTGCCGGCTGCGCGAGGACGTCCCAGTACAGACTGCGGCGCGCCGGCGCGTTCATCCACCGGAGCATCTTCACGACGCCTGCGGCCGTGACCAGGTCGTCCGGCGCCAGGCCCGAGCCGTCCACGAAGCGGAACTCGGACGCCTCCAGGCCCGCCTCCACCAGCGTAGCCGCCTCGAGCTCGCGCGCGCGCTCGTACGACGCCGGCTTCTCCCTCCCCGCCGCCGTCCGCTTGTAGAGGGTCTCGGCGTACATGTTGTGACTGTTCTTGAGAACGGTGGTCAGCAGTTGCTGCACGAACGGCGATCGGATGACGGCAACGCGCTGCTGCCAGACGCGCGGCACCACGTTCGTGCGGATCGAGCCGCCCACCGTGATCCCTGCCCGCGTCAACGCCTCGCGAAACTCCGCCGCCGCGAACAACGGTGGACTGGGAACCGCGCCATCCCTGATCTCGTTCTCACGAAAGGCGAGAGCCTCGACCGGCGCGGCGTAGTCGCTGGTCAGATTGCCGACCTTCCACTGATAGGGAATCGTGACGCCGTCGAACATCGACACGTCGGCGATGACGTCGCGGACACGACGCACTCCCCGATCGCGCAGAGCGCGGATAAAGGGAGTGAACGTCGTATCGGGCTCGTATCCGTAGCGCTCGGACCCGAAGGAAGGGTCACCTCCGCCGCGGATGATGACGTCCTCGCCGTCGAGCCACAGCTCGGTCTCCACCTGGCTGAAAGGCCCGAGGCATTCCGCGATGGTCGCGGCGGAGAAGAGCTTGCGGACCGATGCGGGAATGGCGAGCAGTTGGGAGTTGCGCTCGAACACGACAGTGCCGTCGTCGTCCTCCACCAGCACGAACCAGATGGCGCGTTCGAACGGCGGAGTCCCGGCCGCGACATCGACCGTCCCGCCGAGGGAGAGGGCCAGCAGCATCGCGCCGATCAGGCGAAGCTCCACTCTTCGAAGGACGGCGAGCTCTCGAGATTCTGGTGGACCGCGGCGAGGAAGTCGTCGAACGGCGCGTCGGGGAACCGCGGCTCGAGACGCCGGACGACGGCGTGCGCCTCCAGCGTCTGCGCGTAGTCGCGGCCCAGCGCGTAGACAGGAGTGGAGCGCCGCCGATCCGGCGGCCGTGACGCCGGTGAGGAGATCGCCGCTGCACGCGTCTGCGCCTCGAACAGGAACACCGCATGCGCCGACTCGATCGACCCGCGCTCCTCGACACATCGGGCCATCAGAGTCTCGAGCGGCTCCGCCGGACCGGGCCGCAGACCGCCGTGATACGCGGTCATCTCCCACACCGCGACGCGCAGCGCGGCGAAGCGCCCCTTCTCGCCGAGGATCGCCGCCAGCCTCCACGCGGTCACGGCCATGATCAGCTTGTGGCCGAGGTCATCCGCATCTTCGGAAGCCACTTGAAAGAGGTCGGGCAGCGGATCGTCGATCCTCTTCGCCAGCCAGCGTTCGGCGCGCGGGCGATCCTGGGACGCCATCGCCTCGCGCAGCTCACCGACGTCCCCGCGCTGCGAGTCATCGAGCGCCGGCATCTCGAGAATGGGCGGCTCGCTCCACGGCTGCCGCGCCAGCGACGCGTAGAGCGCCACCTCGGTGATCAGCTCGAGCCAGCGCTCGTCGCGCAGCTCGTGCGCAGAGAGCGCGGCGATCACGGCGTGTTTCCCGTGCTGCGAGGGGGCGTAGGCCAGCACGGCAAAGCGCGCCACGGCGAGAAAGAGCTGGTCGAGACCTTCATCGGCGGCGAACGATGCGGCGGAGCGGCGGATCGCGTCCACATCGCGCTCGAGCATCGGCTCGTAAAGCGCCGGCGCGGCTGCGTTCATGACTATCGCGTCCGCGTGGTCGCCGCCGGCGGCGTGGCGGTGCCGCTCGTTCCCGTCACAGGGGTCCCGATCGTCGCGGTGGACGTCAGGATTCCCCCCTCCGCCTCCGACCGGCCGTCCTGCAGCTCGACGGTCTGCGTCATGGCGTCCATTCCCGTCTCCCCGGGCTGCGCGGCGGCGGAGGGGATGGTCTGCGTCTCCGCAGACTCGCTGCCCGCCTCATGGCGCTCTTTGCAAGCGAGCGGAAGCACGACCAGGGCAAGCACGAATACGATGGATTGAAGCGCTCTTCTCGTCACGGCAGACCAACCAATGCAAGTTTCTTGACAACAGATAGAATGCGGCCGCCATGGGAGACCGGAAGCGGATCGGTGTGTTCGGGTGGGGAATCGTTGCACCGAAGTCACCGGACAGCCAGACGTTCGAACGCAACCTCGAACGGACCGACACCTGGCTCGAGCCATTCCGCGGCTACGGACAGTCGAACTTCCTCGTGGGCTACCCCCAGTTCGACTTCGAAGACTACCACCCCTGGTTCGACGAGCGGTTTCCGCCGGCGAAGTTCGCTCAGCTCAAGGACAAGATGGGACCGATGGCGCAGTACGCGATCGGTGCCTTCATTCAGTCTCTATCCCAGAACCAGGGCATCGAGTCGTACCTCCAGTCCCTGGGCACGGCCTGCCACGTGTACGTCGGCACAGGACTGGGCGATCTCTCCGTCGTGTCGAACGAGGCCACGGCGTACGACCGCGCGATCCGGCGCTGGAACGAGTTCTGGGCCGCGCCGGAGCGGTGCGCCGCGCTGCGCGCGCATGGCCAGGGACGCGTCGATGCCGCCGCGCCGCCCGACCCTTCCGCGCATCAGCCCGGATCGGAAGAGTGGATCGACGCGAAGCACAACTGGGAGACGTACTGGGCGGGCCACAGCAACGCGCTCGCGCAATACCTGGAGGAGGCGCGGGCGATCCACGGCGAGCCGGTGCCCTCGTCGTCGGGATCGGCCAAGCTTTCCATCATCCGGCAGAAGCTCAACAAGATCCGGGCCCTGAACAAGAAGTGGGGATGCCCGGAAGAGCCGTGGGCAGCCGTATCGCCGAACCTGCTCTGGAACATCGCCAACATTCCGGCCGCGCAGATCTCGATGATCGGCAAGATCACGGGGCCCGCATTCGCCCCGGTTGCGGCGTGCGCCTCCTTCGGCGTCGCCGCCAAGATGGCCAGCGATGCGATCCACCTCGGCGAAGCGACCGCGGTGGTGATCGGAATGACCGATCCTCCGCCGCATCCGATGGTGATCTCCGCGTTCTACAACGCCAACGTGCTGTCGGCGGACGCGGACGTGTCGCGCCCCCTCACCGGATTGAAGGGCACTCACATCGCCGGCGGCGCTTGCGTGTGGATCGTCGGCGACGCCGAGGCGATGATGGCGCAGGGGTTCCGCCCGCTGGGGATGGAGATCGTCGGGATCGGCACGTCTTCGGACGCGCACCACATCATCACTCCGTCCAAGGGCGGTCCCCAGCTGGCGATGAAGGCGGCGCTCGACGAGCTGAAGTCGAGTGACGTCACGACGTGGGACATGCACGCCACGGCCACGCCCGGCGATGCCAGCGAGATCGAGAATTCCCTGGAGCTGCTGCATCCCGACGTCATCTTCACGGCGCGCAAAGGCACGTTCGGCCACGGCATGTCGGTGGGCGGCGGATGGGAGCTGACCGCGCAGCACATGGGAATGGCGAAGGGAAAGCTGTTCCCGATCGCGCTCACCGAGGGCGAGCTGCACGCCGACGTGAAACTGCATTCGCCGCGATTCGTCCAGGCCGACGGCTGTGAAGTGCCGAGCGGCTACAGTGGAAAGCTCTCCATGGGGGTCGGCGGGATCAACTCCTGCGTGATCAGCCGGCCGTGGGATCGCGCCTATCTGGAAGAGCATCTGCGCGATTCTCTACAGGGAGTAGAAACCGAATGAATGCGCCTCAACGGCGATAGAATCCCGCCTCGCCAGAACAACAAACAATTGAGGAGGAATCGCATGCGATCCAGAACCTGGTTGATCACCGGTGCTCTCTGTCTGCTCGTGTCGTTCAGCGCGCTCGCGCAGCACGAGGGACATGGTCAGAAACCGATGTCGGCCGAAGAGAAGGCCATGATGGAGGCTTGGCAGAAGGCGATGACGCCCGGTGCCGCGCACAAGCAGCTCGACGGACTGGTCGGGACGTGGAACACCGCCGTCAAGACGTGGATGACGCCGGGAGCCCCGGTCATGGAATCGGGCGGGTCTTCCGAGCACAAGTGGGTCCTCGGTGGACGATATATCGAGCAACGCTTCAAAGGCACGTTCATGGGGCAGCCGTTCGAAGGCATCGGCTACACCGGTTACGACAACGTCACCAAGCAGTACGTCGGGACGTGGATGGACAACATGAGCACGGGGGCGATGGTCTCGAACGGCTGGGCGCAGTCGGACGGGAAGACGTGGCACTTCCGCTCCACGATGGCCGACCCGATGACCGGGAAGATGATGCCGGTCGACTCGAAGACCACCGTCGTCGACAAGGACACGCACATCATGGAGATGTGGGCGCCGGGGCCGGACGGGAAGATGTACCGCTCGATGGAAATCACCTACAAACGGAAGATGTAGGGGAGATGTAGGGGTGGAGCGCGGGTCGCTCCATCCCTTCCCCCCCGAACGAAACCCTCCCACCCCGTGTTAACAGCCGTATGAAGAACTCGTGGACCGGCGGAGAGGTGGCCTGCTCCGACCAGCCTTCCGAGGAGACCCTCGCGGTTGCCGTGCACCGGCGCGAGCCGGGAGCGTTCGAGCGCCTGATCGAACAGTTCGAGCAGGCGCTCTACCGCTATGCCCACGGCATGCTGCAGAACCCGTTCGACGCGCAGGAAGTCGTTCAGGACACGCTCATGCGCGCCCACCGCGCGCTGACACGGCAGTACGACGAGGCCCGAGTGGCCAGCCTCGCTCTCAAGCCGTGGCTCTTCAAGACCGCCCGGAATCTGTCGCTGAACAAGCGGCGCTCGAAGACCCGCGCGCTCGAGCAACCGCTCGACTCGTTCGATGACGACCGCATCGGGCCGTTCGTGAAGGTGGAAGCCTCGGACCTGGAGAGGAAGCAGGAGATGGAGCTGTTGCGCCGGGCCATCGCCCTACTCCCTGTAGAGGCGCGCGAGCTCATCGTCCTCCGCTTCATGGAGGAGATGTCGTATGGCGACATCGCCAGGACCGTAGGAGGATCGGAGGCCTCCCTGCGCGGAAAGGTATTCCGCTCGCTGAAGCTGCTGCGCGAGGCGCTGGAGACCAAAGGAGTCGCTCATGCAATGTAGATCGGCGCTGATGAAGATCGATGCGAAGCGCACCGGAGAGCTGCCGGAGCGCGACCGCGGCGAGCTCGAAGAGCACCTCCGGACCTGCGCGAGCTGCGACGACTCGCTGCACGACGTGGAGCTCCTGGCCCGCGCGGCGCGAACTCTGACCGTCGCTCCGCCGCGCTCCTGCCGCGCGATGCTGTGCGACCGGTTCGACGCGGTGGACGTCGATGGGGAGCGGGTGTGGGTGGCGTTCTCCGATCGAGGCCTGACGATGATTCACGCCGGCGGCTCGGAGGAGGAGTTCCGCAGCCGCTACTGCGACCGCCTCGATCGTGGCCTCGAGCCAGACACGCTGCCGGAGAAGCTGGCGCGGCAGGTCAGCGCGGCACTGACCGGGGCAGGAGTGGACAAGCCGGCCATCGACTTCGGGGAGGCGACGGAATTCGAGCGCGCCGTCCTGGAGATCCTGACGCGCATCCCGCGCGGTGAAGTGCGGACGTATTCGTGGGTGGCGCAGCAGGCAGGCCGGCCGGGCGCGATCCGGGCCGTGGGAAACATCTGCGCGCGCAACGTCCTCCCTTTCGTCGTGCCGTGTCACCGCGTCGTGCCGGCGAGCGGAGGCATCGGTAACTACGCGTTCGGCTCGCCGATGAAGAAGGAGCTGCTCTCGCGCGAGGGCGTTCCGGTGGACAGCCTCCTCGACCTCGGACGCCGCGGGATTCGATACATCGGATCGAAGACGACCAGGATCTTCTGCTTTCCCACCTGCCGCGATGCACTGCGCATCCGGGAAGACAACCGCGTCGACTTCCGGGATGCCGGCGACGCAGCCGAAAAAGGGTTCAGACCATGTCGACGATGCCAACCGGTGGCGGCGTAAGAGAGTCCGGGCAGTTCCGCCTGTTTCCCCGGCCGCGGGTCTCGCCGCGTTCGGTGGACGTGCACGCCATCTCGATTCCGGCTGGTGAGTTCACCGGCGACTTCTACTTCTCACATCGTGCCGGCGAGCTCCTGTGGCTCGTGGTCGGCGATGTGGCCGGCAAGGGACTCCACGCGTCCGTGGTCATGGCCATGATCCAGGAGGAGCTGGAGCACCGCATTACCGCGTGCGCGACGTCGGGCTGCGATCCCGCCACGACGATGCAACGCCTCGACACGTTTCTCCGTCCCCTGCTGCCGGACAATCGGTTCGCGTCGATGGTCATCGCCCAACTGCATGATGACGGCACTCTGCGCATTGCCAACGCCGGGCATCCCCCTCCGCTGATTGCGCGCGGCGACGGAAGCATCCAGCAGGTCGGCTCGACCGGGCCGATCGCAGGGCTGCTCCCCTCTCCGCAGTGGCACAGCGTCACCATGCACCTCGGGCGCGGCGAATCGGTGCTGCTCTACTCCGACGGCGTCGTCGAGGCAAATGACGGCTCCGACGAGTACGGCCTCACACGGCTGGCGCGGGAATTCGCATCCGTTGCGAAGTCCTCCGCGCGCGTGATCGCGAGCTCCGTCTCCGAGGCCGTCCGTCAGCACGCCGCGAGCCGCGGCGACGACGTGACGGTTCTGGCCGCGAAGCGGTGAGCGTGGTGGAATTGTCCCAGCCGGAGGGACGAGTTGCGCGCGCGAGGCTCAGTGAAGATTCAAGGATGCCGCGAGAGCCTCGCGCCAGTGCCGCATCGGTGGGACGGCCGTCATCGGAGTCGATCGCGGACGGCGGGCCCGGCGTTTCATGGCCGCTTCCGTGGTCCGGTCGATCAGGGCCGGATCGGCACCCGTGATCCGTGCGCACTCGAGCGCGAAGGTCTCGTAGCTGCAGGCGCCGTCGTTGACGGCATGATGCGTTCCGTACCGCCCTCCTTCGACCAGGTCGCGCACGCGCACGACCAGGTCCTCGACCCAGGTCGTGCTCGCCCACGTATCGGTGATGGCGCGGACGCGCTGGCCTTTGCCGAGCTTCGCCGCGGCCGTGCTGAGGAAGCTCTCTTTTCCCGGACCGTAGACCCATGACGTCCGCACGATGATCGCCCGTGCGCACGCATCGGCAACGGCGCGCTCCCCTTCCAGCTTGGTAGCGCCGTACACGTTCACGGGACGGGCCTCGTCTTCGGTTCCGTACGGTCTGTGGGGAGCGCGATCGCCGTCGAAGACGTAGTTTGTGCTGAAGTGCACGATCGCGGCGCCGGCAAGCTGGCACGCCTCGGCGAGGAACCGCGGGCCGTCCACGTTGATCCTGCTCGCACGCTTCGGATCCTCCTCGCATTCGTCGACGCCGAGGACCGCGCAGTTGAGGACGACGGCAGGGTGGAGGGCGGCGATCCGGGCGCGGACGGCGGCGGCGTCGCCGATGTCGAGCTCCCGGTGCGTGAGCGGGAAGGCTTCAGGCCCGAAGGCTCGGGTCAGCGCGGTCCCGACGAGCCCGGCCGCGCCGGTGATCACTGCGCGCAATCAGCGGACCTTCGTGAGGCCCTGGGGCTGCGCTTTGACCAGCGCGTTCTCGCGCTCGATCCCGTGGCGCTTGTCGAAAACGTTCTGGCGGATGAAGTCCAGGAGCCGGTCGAACTCGACATCGGCTTCGAGCATCATCCGGGCGAGCTGGAGCACGACTTCCACGCCGGCCAGGTTCACGCCGAGATCGCGTGTGAGCGTGAGGATCATCTCCAGCTTCTTGATCTCGTCGGAGCCGTACAGCCGTGTGTTGCCCGCGGTGCGGGCCGGCTTGATCAGCCCCTCGCGCTCGTACAGCCTCAGCGTCTGCGGATGGATGTTGTACCGCTCGGCAATGATCGAGATCATGACGTATCCGTCTGCTCTGCGGCGTGACATAGCGCTCCGTTGCCTGTCCGGAGCGCCGGTGAGGACACCGGCGCCCCAACACTGCTCACTACTTGTTCTCGTCCACGACCTCGGCCTCGATGACGTCGTCCTTCGAGGAGTCTGTCGGCTGCTGCGGGGGCTCCTGCTGCTGCCCGCCCTGGCCCTGCTGGCTGTACATCACTTCGGCCAGCTTGTGGGAGGCGTTCTGCAGACTCTCCGTGGCGCGCTTGATGCTGTCCACCTCACCCTGCTCCATCGCCTTGCGCGCCTCGCTGATGGCGCTCTCCAGGTTCTGCACATCCGAGCCGGAGATCTTGTCGCGGTTTTCGTTGAGCATCTTCTCGACCGAGTAAACCAGCGAGTCGAGGTGGTTCTTGGCCTCGATCTCCTCGCGGCGCTTCTTGTCCTCTTCCGCATGCGCGTCGGCGTCCTTGACCAGGCGCTCGACGTCGTCCTTGGACAGGCCGGAGGAGCTGGTGATCGTGATCTTCTGCTCCTTGCCGGTGCCGCGGTCCTTGGCCATCACGTGCATGATGCCGTTCGCATCGATGTCGAACGTGACTTCGATCTGCGGCACGCCGCGCGGCGCGGGGGGAATGCCCACGAGGTGGAACGCGCCCAGAAGCTTGTTGGCCGCCGCCATCTCCCGCTCGCCCTGGTGGACCTTGATCTCCACCGACGTCTGGTTGTCTGCAGCCGTCGAGAAGACCTCGGACTTGCGCGTGGGAATCGTCGTGTTGCGCTCGATGAGCTTCGTCATGACGCCGCCGAGAGTCTCGATGCCGAGCGACAAAGGGGTGACGTCGAGCAGTAGCACGTCCTTGACGTCGCCGCCCAGTACGCCGCCCTGCACCGCCGCTCCGATGGCCACGACTTCATCGGGGTTGACGCCCTTGTGCGGCTCCTTGCCGAAGTGGTCCTGCACGATCTTCTGCACCATCGGAATGCGCGTCGATCCGCCCACCAGAACGACCTCGTCGATGTCCTTCGGCGAGAGGCCCGCGTCGGAGAGCGCCTGCTTCAGCGGTCCCATCGTCTTCTGGACGATGTCGCCGATGAGCTGCTCGAACTTCGCGCGCGTGAGCGGCATGTTGAGGTGCTTCGGACCCGACGCGTCCGCGGTGATGAACGGGAGGTTGATGTCGGTCGACATCGTCGAGCTGAGCTCGATCTTGGCCTTCTCCGCCCCTTCCTTCAGGCGCTGCAGAGCCATCTTGTCCTTCGACAGGTCGATGCCCTGGTCCTTGCGGAACTCGTCGATGATCCATTCGATCAGACGCTGATCGATGTTGTCGCCGCCCAGGTGCGTGTCGCCGTTCGTCGATTTGACTTCCACCACCCCTTCGCCCACTTCGAGGATGGAGATGTCGAACGTGCCGCCGCCGAAGTCGTACACGGCGATGGTCTCGTCCTTCTTCTTGTCCAGACCGTATGCCAGCGCCGCGGCCGTGGGCTCGTTGACCAGCCGCTCGACTTTGAGACCGGCGATCTCGCCCGCGTCCTTCGTGGCCTGGCGCTGCGAATCGTTGAAGTAGGCCGGAACCGTGATGACGGCGCGGTCGACCTTCTCGCCGAGGTAATCCTCAGCGGCCTGCTTGAGTTTCTGGAGGATCATTGCCGAGATCTCCGGCGGCGAGTACTGCTTGCCCTGAACCTCGATGCGGACGTCGGCGTTCGACGCCTTCACCACCTTGTAGGGGACCATCTTCATCTCTTCGTTCACTTCGGCGAACTTGCGTCCCATGAAGCGCTTGATCGAGAAGACGGTGTTCTCCGGATTGGTCACGGCCTGCCGCTTGGCCACCTGGCCGACCAGCCGCTCGCCGTTCTTGGCGAAGCCGACCACCGAGGGTGTGATCCGGCTGCCCTCCGCGTTCACGATGACCTTCGGCTCGTTGCCTTCCATGACCGAGACGACGGAATTCGTCGTGCCGAGGTCAATGCCGATGATCTTAGCCATATCTGTTTCTCCTTGTGTTACTTAGCTTGCATTGAGCCGACTGTTGTCAACTTTTGCTAGTGTGGAAAACCTGAGTCTCCTATTGTTAATTCCGTGATGCAAGGCCCGATCCCGGGCACACCCTCCCGTGCCCGAGCCCGTGCCCGGCTTTTCCGTCCCCCTCTCCGGATGCGAGACAGAGGACCAGAAACCGGGCGCGGGCGCGGGCACGGGCGCGCGCACGGGAGGGGACGCGGTCGGACAACGCGGTTGGTATCATTCGCGGGAACGGCAACCGCACCCGTTGTGTTCATCATCGCGGAAGGAGTCAGAAAAACCATGTCGCAGTTACCCTACCAGCCGCAGCCGGCTTACATCGATGGACGCACAGCCGAATCGGGCCTCCGCGAACGTGCTTTCTTCCGCACCGTCTACGCGTGGATGTTCGGTGGCCTTCTTCTCACGTCCGCCGCAGCACTGTGGGTCGTCAGCTCACCGGCGATGCAGGCGATCATCCTGCAGAACCGGGCCATGCCGTTCATCCTCATCATCATCGAGCTCGGCCTGGTGATGTTCCTCTCGTTCCGCATCACGAAGATGTCACCCGGCACCGCGGCCGGGGCCTTCCTCGCCTTCTCCCTCCTGAACGGCCTCTCGCTCAGCGTGATCTTCTGGGTGTACACCCTCGGATCGATCTTCCAGGCCTTCGCGACCGCGGCGGCGATGTTCGGAGCGATGAGCGTGTACGGGATGGTGACCAAGCGCGATCTGACCTCGTGGGGATCCTTCTTCTTCATGGGTCTGATCGGGCTGATCCTCTGCAGCGTCATCAACATCTTCCTCAAATCCAGCGCCCTCGGCTGGACGATCTCGATCATCGGCGTCTTCGTGTTCCTCGGGCTCACCGCCTACGACACGCAGAAGCTGCGGGCCTACGCCCACGCCGGCGGCGGGATCCAGGCCAACCTCGCGGTTCTCGGCGCGCTGGCGCTGTACCTCGACTTCATCAACCTCTTCCTCATGCTTCTGCGCATCTTCGGCGGACGCAGGGATTAGGGCCTCGGGCCTCGGTGGAAAGCCGTGAACTCGGCAGGATGAGTGGAGCGCCTTTCCCCGGCCACATCGCCTGCGATCCGAATTCGAAGTCCGGTTTCCGGTTTCCGGTTTCCGGTTTCCGGTTTCCGGATCTTGTGGTGTCCTCACCGGCGCCCCTGCGGAAAACGTGTGCGGAGGCTTGCGCCTCCGCACGATGTCGTCACGGGTTGCTGGTGCTGGTGGCCGACGTCGTCCCGCTGCCGGTGGACGTCGTGCTGGTGCTGCCGCCGAAACCGAGGACGCGCAATGCGCGACGGAAGATCGACGGCCGTACCTGCGGTGTGGTCGTGTTCGTCACCGTGACGGTGCCATCACTGCTGGTCTCGACACGGATGTTCCCGCTTCCGGTGGCCGTGGTCGAGGTTCCGCTACCCGCAGCGCGCAGCCGGGCTGAGGCCGGCGGTGTCGCGGTTTCAATCGTCGCGGGCAAAGCGGTTGCCGTGGTCACGGGCGCCATGCTGGTGGTCGTCCCGGCGAGTCGCGGGGACGTTCCGAGAGTCGGAGTGGCCACGACATTCCCCATCGCCGCAGGAGCGCTGACGAGTCCGCTTCCGACCTGGGTCGAGCCCGCCGCCAGCGGCGGCGTGGCCGTTCCGGCGATCGGGGTCGCAGTCGTGTTCGTCACGCTCGAGAGCGGGGAGCTGGTGATGCCGGCAATCACAGCGCCGGTCGAAGTCACCGCACCGATCGCCGCGGGCACTGCCACGGCGCCGACGCCTTCGCCCGCGCCGCTGCTGATCGCGGGTGTGGGGCCGGAGCTGATCGACGCGTTGATGGTCGTCTGCGGATTCGCGGCGCTCGACGGCGACACGAACTGCCCCGTCACCTGCTGCATGCTGCTGGTCTCGAGGCCCGTGCCTGGAGCGGCAGGCCCCAGAACGACGCCCTGATAGGCGCGATCGGCCGCAAGGATGGCCACCGGATCCGTCGTCGACGGCGCGGTCGGCGATGCCGACACCATCGTCTGCGGTGTCACCACTTGCGCCGATTCACTTCCCGGCGTCGCGGACGAGCTCGGTGCCACCGGTCCCGCCGCCGGCGTCGCCGTCAATGGATGTCCGGCGCCTGTTGTTCGATTCGTGGTGCAGCCGAACGCTGCAATGGTGATGGCGAGTGAAAGCGCTCCAAGAGTGCGGAGGGCGCCTCGCTCACACGTGCTTTTCCGGGTTAAGTCTCTGCGCATATGACCTCCTAGTCGGTTGCGCGACAAAAACTGAGGTTATTCAGAGCAATGAGCGTACCTGCCACTCGGGTATACGCATTGCTATGGCTGTCATCCGTTTGGAGGATTCGAGGTCATGATGAAACGCAACACAGTTCTCATTGCAGCTCTGCTGCTGGTGTTCACGGTGGCGTGCGGATCGCTCAATCGGATGACCCCTGCCCAGTGGGACAGGGCCGCCATCGAAGCGGATGTACGTTCAAAAGTCGCCGGATCGGTTCCGGGCAAGACGTTCGACATCGGCGTGTCGGTCAGCGAGTCGCGCGTGGTCACGCTGACGGGTACGGTCGACAACGCGTCAGACCGCCGGGCCATCGGCGACGCCGCCCAGAGCGTCAACGGCGTCGATCGCGTGATCAACAAC
>DATKCA010000166.1:0-3576 GCA_035544675.1 Thermoanaerobaculia bacterium
CTACACGCCGACCAGCAGGCTCATGACCCGCTGCTCCAGCGCCTCGAACGCCTCCCTGAACGCCGCGCAGTGGCAGTAGTCGCTTTCGCCTGCCTCGATGCGGCGCAACTCGCTGGGCGTGATGTTCAACGCAAACGCGAACTCGTCGACGGTCAACTCGATCTCGGTGCGAAGTGACTTCACCTGCTCTGGCGTCATGGATCACACTCTCCGGTTCTCGATTGCAGCGCGTCCGCGCGCGAACGCTTCCTCATTCAACGGAATCAGCTTCGCCTTTTCCCGCAGCGCCTGGCGAATGGCGAAGAGAAGGGTCTCCGCCGGGAACAGGCCCGTGGCCGCCTCGAGCGCGCCGAGCGCGACGACGTTCTTCACCACCGGCTTGCCGAGCGCCGCGGCGATCGCGGTGAACGGGACGCCGAGCTGCCGCACGCCGGCCGGCGGCTCCGCCGCATCCGCGATCACGGAGCTGTCGTAGAGGATCGTTCCGCCGGCGCGAACCTTCGGCCCGAACCTGACCAGGCTCGGCGCGTTGAACGCGATCAGGATGTCCGGATCCGGCGACGATGGCGAAAGCACCTCACCCGCGGCGATGTGCACGTCCGCGTACGACGTCCCGCCGCGCGACTCCGGCCCATAGCTCGGGATGTGCGTGGCGTCGAATCCCTCGTTGATGCCGGCCTGCGCAATCAGCATCGCCGCCGTCTGAGCCCCATCCCCACCCGCCCCCGCCAGCTTGAGCGAGATGTCACCCGCGGATACATGCGAGGGGAACGAGGCGCAGTAGCGCGGCGGCACTTCGGTCGTGGCACCGACGGCATCGACGACCAGCGACGGCTCGTAGACCGGTGTGGGCAGCCGGTACCACCCCTCCGCATTCTCGAGGTCCTTCTTCACGCCCAGCGGGAAGACCGGGGTCATCTTCTCTTCGACCCACTTCTCCGACTCCTCCGGCGTCATCTTCAGATGCGTCGGACACTCGGCCAGCACTTCCACGAACGCAAAACCCTTCCCTTCGACCTGCAGGCGCAGCGCCTTGAGGATGGCCTTCTGCGCGCGCACGCGCTGCTTCGCGTCGTACAGCGCGACCCGCTCCACATAGATGGGACCGTCCATCTGCGCCATCATCTCGGCCATCCGCAACGGCTGCCCCATGAAGCGATCGCGACCGAATGGGCTGGTCGACGTCTTCTGTTCCATGAGCGTGGTCGGCGCCATCTGCCCGCCGGTCATGCCGTAGATGGCGTTGTTGACGAAGATGACGGTGATGGGCAGCCCGAGCTGCGCGGCCGAGACGATCTCCGCCAGCCCGATCGATGCCAGGTCGCCGTCTCCCTGATAGCTGACCACGATGGAGTCGGGATTGGCGACCTTGTGGCCGATGGCCACGGCCGGCGCCCGTCCGTGCGCGGCCTGCGTGTTCCCCACATCGAAGTAGTAATAGAGGAAGACCGCGCAGCCGACGGGCGACACGGCGACCGTCCTGTCCTGGATGCCGAGCGTGTCGATGGCCTGGGCCAGGTACTTGTGCGCCAGACCATGACCGCAGCCGGGGCAGTAGTGCGTGGCCCGGCCCTTCAACCCCTCGCCGTGCGCGTGACGCTCGAATTTCTCGTAGAAGATCGCACTCATGAGCGCACCTCGCCGCCGATGACCCTGGCCACGATCTCGTCCATCTGGGGGAGCATCCCGCCCATCCGGCGCACCGGCTCCGGCTCCGGATACTCGCGGATCCCGGCCTTGCTGAGAGCGAGGCGCATCTCGTCTTCGAGCTGTCCGTTGCTGGCTTCGACGACGACCAGGCGCCTGGCGCGCCGGACGGGATCGCGAAGCTGGTCGATGGGGAACGGCCACACCGTGATGGGGCGGAAGAGGCCGGCCCGGATGCCGCGGCGCCGCAGCGCCTCCACCGCTCCCTTGGCCATCCGCGCCGGCGTGTTGCACGCCACGATGAGCACCTCGGCGTCGTCGGTGTGGAAGAGGTCCGCGCGCTGCTCGCTGCGCGACATCAGCTCGTATTTCGCGTTCAGCATCGCGTTGTGCGCCTCGAGGTCCGACTCCGTGAGATAGATCGACGTGTTGACGTTGCGGCGATGCATCGCGTCGCCGTGGACGGCCCACTCGGGCATCCCCGGAACGACCATCGATGCCGGCAGCCTGACCTTCCCGGTCATCTGCCCGAGGTAGCCGTCGCCGAGGATCACCACGGGATTGCGGTAGCGGAAGGCGAGCTCGAAGGCCAGGATCGTCAGGTCGAGCATCTCCTGCGGCGTGGACGGTGTGAGGCAGATGGCCTGCGTGTTGCCGTGTCCGAGACCGCGGCAGGCCAGCTTCAGATCGGACTGCTCCGGGCCGATGTTGCCCAGGCCCGGGCCGCCGCGCATGATGTTGACGAAGACGCCGGGGATCTGGGCGCCGATCATGTAGCTGATGCCCTCGAGCATGAGCGAGAAACCGGGCGATGACGTGAACGTCATCGAGCGCATCCCCGCGCCGCCCGCGCCGTACATCATGTTGACCGTCGCCACTTCGCTCACGGCCTGGATGAACACCCCGTCCAGCTTCGGCAGCAGCCTGGCCATCAGCTCCGCCCCCTCGGTCGATGGCGTGATGGGGTAGCCGAAGAAGTGGCGGCAGCCGGCCAGGAGCGCGCCCACCGACGAAGCGTACGTGCCCTTGATGACCAGCGGCTCCACTCCCGGCAGCGCGACCTGGCGGTCCGGAATCGCAACCGGCCGGGGAGCGGTGGTCTGTTTCGCGCCGAACAGCGTGGCCGGATCGTGAAGCTCGTATTCGTCGAGGCCGGCCGGGGTGGCGCGAAGGCCGTACGGCTCGGGACACGCATCGATGCAGAGCGCGCAGCCGTTGCAGGCATCCAGATCGATGTGCACGGGCACGAGTCCGGTGAGCGGATTGATGTCCGTTCCGGCCGTGATGCAGTGTTTGTTGCAGGCGTCGATGCAGCGCCCGCATCCCTTGCAGTACTCCTCGAGGAGGAACGGCTTCGGCTTTTCCTTGCGAACGGGAGGTGACGCGGCGGTCGGCGACATCTGCAGGGGACCCTCCGTATTGGACGATACGGCCGCGGGAGAACGGAAACGTAAGATGGCAGCCACGCCGCGAGGTGACCGCGGTCACCTGGCTGCCGCGGATTGGATCAACAGGGAGCGGCGCTCACCGGTCGAACTGCGTCTTCGGCTTCTCCGCGGCGCGGAGGCGGAACATCTCCGGAATCTCTTTTCCCGACAGCACCGCGTCCGCCACCAGCTCGCCGACCGCGGGCGCGAGCTTGAAGCCGTGACCCGATCCGCCGCCGGCGATCCAGATGTTCTTCTTCTCCGGATGCCGGTCGATGATCAGGTGTCCGTCCGGGCTGTTCTCGTACTGGCAGACCTCCGCGTGCACGAGCGGTGCTTTGGCCATCTCCGGGAATCTCTCCGCGAGCAGCCGGCGGGCCCGGGCCAGGCCTTCCGCGGACGGAGTCCGCTCGCCGCTGGTGGGGTCGAACGGCTCGCCGCGCGTGTCGTCCGCCATCTTGAAGCCGCGGCCCTGCACGTCGGGGATCCCGTAGAAGATGCG
>DATKCA010000167.1:0-19392 GCA_035544675.1 Thermoanaerobaculia bacterium
TCGACAACCTCACCGTCCGCAAACACGAGATCGTCGCCGTCGTCGGCGTGGCCGGCAACGGCCAGAACGAACTGGCGGAGCGTGTGCGCGCCTCGGTGAAGAACATCGCGTTCATCCCCGAGGATCGGACGCGCAACGCGATCATTTCGCGGATGACGATCGCGGAGAACATCAGCCTCGGCGCATCGCACTGGAAGCGCGGTCAGGCCATCCGAACCGCCACGGATCTGATCGCACAGTACGGAATCAGAGCAGAGGGTCCGCTCCAGCTCGCCGGCGAGCTGTCTGGAGGAAACCAGCAGAAGGTCGTTCTCGCGCGCGAGCTGCACCGCAAGCCCGGGCTCATCGTGGCATCGGAGCCGACGCGCGGCCTCGACCTCGACGCGACGGCATTCGTCCACAGCCAGCTCGCCGATGCGGTGGCGGCCGGGGCGGGGGCCCTGCTGATCACGTCCGACCTGGATGAGGCCTTCGCGCTGGCGCATGGCATTCACGTCATCTATCGAGGAGCGCTCAGCGAGCGGATGACGGCGGATGTTGCCCGGACCCGAGTGGCCGGATTGATGGCGGGGGTGACGTGAAGCAGGCCGTACTCGCAGCGGCGGCCGCGCTCATCGTTCTCGCGCTCGTGGCGACGCTCGCCGGCTACTCGCCTCTCGACGTGATGGCCACGATCGTCAGAGGCTCGATCGGATCCACATTCGCGCTTGGCAGCACGCTGATCAAGATGGTGCCCCTCCTGCTCACCGGTCTCAGCGTCGTCGTGGCATTTCGCGCGGGCGTCTGGAACATCGGCGCCGAAGGGCAGTTCATCGTGGGCGGTCTGGCCGCTTTCATGGCCTCGCCCTTCGGCGCGGTCCCCGCGCTGCTCGCCGCGGTCCTGGCCGGCGCGGCGTGGGCCTCGATCGCCACCGCGCTGCGGTTGTGGCGCGGAGCGCCCGAAGTGCTGACGACGATCCTGCTGAACTTCGTGGGACTGTACCTGCTGGGCTGGTGCGTGAATGGTCCTCTGCGGGAGCGGAGCGGCCGCTATCCGCAGACCGATCTGGCCACCAGTGCTCTGCCCGAGGGGTCGGGCGCAATCATCGCTCTGGCCGTCGCGGCGGGCATCTGGTGGCTGCTCTATCGAACGGCCGAAGGGCTGCGTCTGCGCGCGGCCGGCTTCAATCCCGACGCCGCGCGCTACGCCCGGATCAACGTGGCCGCGCAACTCGCGCGCGCCATGGCCGTTTCCGGCGCGATCGCCGGACTGGCCGGCGGCATCGAGCTCCTCTCCGTCACACACAGGCTGTTCGAGCGGTTCGCCTCCGGCTACGGCTATGTCGGCATCGCCGTGGCCCTGCTGGCCCAGCTCCATCCGCTCGCGGCGATCGCATCGGCGGCGTTCTTCGGGATTCTCAGCACGGGCTCGGGGGAGCTGCAGCGCAGCGCCGGCATGTCGGCGTCCATCGCCACGTTCGCGCAGGCTGTGGTGATCCTCGTCCTCATCGCCTTCACGGCCATCGACGAGCGCCGCCGGAGGGGATCGCTTGTTTGACCTGCTGATCCAGTCGGTCCCCCTGGCCATCGTCGCCGCCACTCCCCTGCTGCTCACCGTGCAGGGCGAGCTGATCGTGCAGCGCAGCGGCACCATCAACCTCGGCGTGGAGGGGATGCTGCTCGCGGCGGCGTTCGGCGCGGCTTCGACCTCGAGCATTGCCGGCGGCGTGGCCGGCGCCGCGGTCGTGGCCCTGATCTTCGGCGTTCTCACGATCCAGGTGCGCGCCGACCAGATCGTCACCGGCACGGCGATCAACCTCCTCGTGCTGGGCCTCACCGGTTTTCTCTATCGCGAATGGAAGATGGCCGCGCCGCCGCCGTTCGGCTTCGACTTCGTCACGCCGCTGGCGTGGGTCGTCGTGCCGTTGCTCGTCGCCTTCTTTCTCTGGAACACGTCAGCCGGGCTGCGACTGCGCGCCAGCGGCGAGAATCCCGAAGCACTGGCCGCACCGCGACGCTATCGATGGCTTGCGCTGGCATGCCAGGCGCTGCTCGTCGGTTTCGCCGGCGCTCATCTCGCGCTGGCGCTCTCGAACGGTTTCGCCGAGAACATGAGCGCGGGCCGCGGCTTCATCGCGCTCGCGGTCGTGATCTTCGGCCGCTGGACCGTCGGTGGCGCAGTGCTCGGCACCGCCGTGTTTGGCATCGCCGCGGCGCTGCAGTACGCGATGCAGGCCGCGAATCAGGGGATCGCCTTTCACATCCTGCTGGCCATGCCGTACGTCGTCACGCTGCTGATTCTGTGCGGCGTGACGGGACACGTCCGCGCCCCCGAGGCACTTGGACGGCGGTGACTAGTCCTTAGTCCTTAGTCCTTAGTCCTTAGTCCTTAGAAAGATCTGATCGCCTTACTAACGACTAAGGACTAAGGACTAAGGACTAAGGACTAACCTTACTAACGACTAACGACTAAGGACTAAGGACTAAGGTTTTTGATGGAATCCCAGATACTCGGGATCCCGCGAGGCTTGTCGCGGGTTCCGGCACCGGCCAGCAGAGCGGCGATCTGCGGCACTTCCTCCGGAACTACGCGCGCGAGGTCTGGTTCGTGATCGGCGAGAAACCGCGTGCTCACCTTCCCTTCGCGAAACGCCGGATGCGTGACGACGCGGCGCAGCCACGACACATTCGTGTTGATGCCCAGGATGACGAATTCGCGGAGGGCTCGGTCGAGACGGTCGATGCACGCGCCACGGTCCGCCGCGTAGCAGACGAGCTTCGCCAGCATCGGATCGAAGCTGACGCCGACTTCGGTTCCTGTCGCAGCACCGGAGTCGACGCGCACTCCAGGCCCGGATGGCTCGCGCCACAGGGCGATGCGGCCGCTCTGAGGCAGGAAGCGATCGTCGGGATCTTCGGCGTAGATCCGGACCTCGATGGCGTGACCGCGCTGGCGGAGATCCTCCTGGATCCACGGGAGCGGCGCGCCGGCCGCCACCGCGATCTGCGCGCGCACGAGATCGATCCCGGTCACGAGCTCCGTCACAGGATGCTCGACCTGCAGCCTCGTGTTCATCTCCAGAAAGTAGAACTCGCCGTCCGGAGTGACGATGAACTCGACGGTGCCGGCGTTCTCGTACTCGACTCCGTCCGCCGCCGCGACCGCCGCCGCGGTCATCCGCTGCCGCAGCGACTCCGGATAGTTCGGCGCGGGCGACTCCTCGACGACCTTCTGATGCCGGCGCTGCAGCGAGCAGTCGCGCTCGAAGAGATGGACGATCTGGCCATGCCGGTCGCCGAAGACCTGCACTTCGACGTGGCGTGGCTCCTCGATGAAGCGCTCCAGCAGAAGACGATCATCGCCGAACGCCTTGGCCGCCTCGCGTCGCGCCGAGTCGAGCGCGGCCTGGAGCTCGTCCGGTTCGCGGACGATCTTCATCCCCTTGCCGCCCCCGCCCGCCGATGCCTTCACCAGGATCGGGAAACCGATCTTCGCAGCGCTCGCCAACAGCGTCTCATCGGCCTGATCGGCACCGTCGTATCCCGGGATCACCGGGACGCCGAGGCGTTGCATGAGGCGGCGTGACTCGGCTTTCGAGCCCATGGCGGCGATCGATCGCGGACGCGGTCCGATGAACCGGATGCCGGCGTCGATGCAGGCCTGGGCGAGCTCGGCGCGCTCGGAGAGGAATCCGTAGCCGGGATGCAGGGCGTCGGCCCCGCAGCGCCTGGCCGCATCGACGACTTTGGCGACGTCGAGGAACGTCGCGCGCGCGTCGCCCGGTCCGAGGGAGACCGCCTCATCGAAGAACCCGCGGACGTGGCGGACGTCATCGGACTCCGCGAACGCGAGCACCGGCGTGATGCCCATCTCGCGGCAGGTGCGGGCCACGCGGACCGCGATCTCGCCGCGGTTGGCGACGAGGACCTTGTTGATCATTCGATCCACGGCGCCTTCTTCTTCTCCAGGAACGCCTTCATCCCGCCCTGCCCTTCAGCCGACGTTCTCCGCGTGGCGATCGCCTCGATGGTGTAGGGGATCGAATCCAGCAGCTCGTGCGAGGCGACGTGTGCGATGAGTTTCTTGCACTCGCGAACGGCCTCGGGGCCGGACGTGAGCAGTTGCTTTACAGTGTCCGCCACCGCGGCGTCGAGCTCCGCGGCGTCGGCAACCACGCGATGGACGAGCCCGATGCGCTCCGCGCGGCCGGCGTCGAACCGCTCGCCCGTGAGAAAGAGAGCGCGCGCTTGGCTCTGGCCGATCTTCGCGATCACATACGGTGAGATCACCGCCGGCAGAATCCCCAGCTTCACCTCGGACAGACCGAACTTCGCATCACGGGAGGCGATGGCCATGTCGCAGACGGCGACCAGACCCACGCCCCCGCCGATGGCCGCACCCTCTACGCGGCCGATGAGAGGGAGCGGGCACTCGTTCATGACGGCATACATCCTGGCCAGCTGCGAGGAGTCGCGGATGTTCTCCTCCCGCGAGTACGCGACCATGCGCGACATCCAGTTGAGATCGGCGCCAGCGCAGAAGTTCGGACCGGTCCCGCGCAGTACGACGACGCGCGCGTTGGACCTGCCCAGATTCGAGAAGAGATCGATCGCCTCGGCGATCAGTTCGTCATTGAACGCGTTGTGGACATCGGGCCGGTTCAGCGTGACGGTGAGGACGCGGCTCGCTTCCTCGACGAGGAGGGTGTTCATGCCAGCGGCATTCTAAGGTGGAGCGCCGCCGGCCCGGCGGCGTTCCACGGATACGACCTACCGTCCCACGGCCCGCCGGAACGGAGCGTGGAACGGGAACGACGGGGTGATCGAGTATTGCGCGGTGGCGCCGATCGGCCCCGTCGGCTCGACGCGCACGAAGAACACTCCGCTCGTCCCGTTGAACTGCGTCGTGGCGGTCCGCGTCTCGTTCACCGGGACGTCGACGCTCACCGGTCCCACTCCGTTGCCATAGAGCGTCACGCGCAACGGCGTGTCGGTGGCGGTGACTGTGACACTGACCGGTCCGCTCGCGTTCGCGAGGAACGTGAAGAAGTCGACGTCGCTGCTCTGGCACGTCTTTCCGATCGTCGTGCTGCCGGTGACGATCGGGCCGTACGCCGTCGCTTCGCTGTCGTTCGGCTCGTTCACTTCGATGCACGGAACGGGCGCGGGTGCGGCGTCCCCGTTCGTGATCAGCACGAACTGCTGGGGCGGCTGCGCGGCGATCCTCGTTGCCGTGACGATCACGCGATACGTCCCCGGCGCCGCATTGCGGATGTCGATCATCTCCGTCGTATCGATCCTATTGACGCCGCGGGTGGCCGGCGCGTCAGGCACGGTCGGATCGAGGACCCAGGGGAAGACTTCCGCGCCGGAAGGATCGATCACGCGAACGTCGAGATCGTTGACGAGCGCCGCCGCCGCGAAACCGTCAGAGGGGAAGATCACCACTTCCGGATCCAACCAGCCGAGCGTGACGCGCAGGTCCTGTGGCGACGTGATCGTCACGGGAACCTCGTACGTGCCGCCCTGCGCGAGCGCGTCGCGACGGATCCGCCGTCCCGTTCCGCCATCGTTCACGATGAGATCGGCTGATCCCTTCGCGTCGAGCAGACCGAATCCGAACGTGTAGTCGGGTCCCGGATTTCCGAGGTCCTGTGTACCGGCGATGATGACGGTCTTGAGCGCGGCGGCGCCCGGATCGGTTCCCTTGAACGTGCGCCGCCATTGTTCGGTGAGGAGCGCGGCCGCGCCGGTGGTCACCGGAGCAGACATCGACGTCCCGCTCTTCGTGCCGTGCGCGTTGCCCGTCCCGCCCGGAACGGACGAATAGACGTTGACGCCGCGGGCGACCACTTCCGGCTTCACACGGCCGTCGCGCGAAGGACCGCGCGAGCTGAAGCCGGCTACCTGCTTATCGGTGTTGATCGCGCCCACCGTGAGCACGTTCTTCGCCGAGGCCGTGACGCCGATCGAGATCCACGGATCGGGCAGCTGCCCGCTCATCCGCGGATGCTTCACCGTCTCGCAGAATCCGGAGGTGCACGTCGTCGCCGGGCAGTCGTTGCCGCTGCCGTCGCGCGAGTAGCAGTACGTGCGGCCCTCGATCACCCTGCCGTTGAGATCCTTGTGTCTGTGCGTGCCCCACAGGTCTTCCGGTCCCGTCTTCTGCGCGTCGTTTCCGGCGGAGTGGACAAAGAGGATGTCCGTCGTGCGCGTGACCGTGTCGAGCGGCGCGGTGTAGATGACGTCGTACGCGCCGTAGAAGTCGGACGAGTCGTTGTCCCAGACCCAGCCCGTGCAGGACGGTGTCGTGCACCATCCGATCACATAGCTCCACGAGTTGTTGTCGGCGACGACATTCAGCGCGCGGAGGTCTGCTTTCAAATCGAGGAAGTCGTCATCGGTCGATGAGAATTGATGCAGTGTGGCCGCCGGAGCCATCCCCCTGGCCAGGACGTCGAGCCCGGAGGCGATCATCGTTCCGCCCACGTGTGTCGCGTGCGAGGCATCTCCGCTGCTCCCGCCGGTGAAATGCGTCGTCAGGCGCCCGCCGAACTCCTGATGCGTCGCCTCCGCCGGAGCGAGCTCGAAGAACGACAGCACCACCCCCTGGCCCGTCAGACCGTACGGCGCCTCCCGGATCACGTTCACGTTCGAGATCTGCGCGGAGAGCGCGTTGTCCACGACCTGGCGCAGCCGCATTGGCCCGTGGATCACCAGCACGCGCTCGTCGCCCGCGACCTTCATCAGCGCGCTCGACGGAACCAGCGCGGGAATGCGGACCGGTGCGGCGTAGCCGACCTGGAACGCATTCTCCAGTGCGCCGCCGGCGCTCTCGATCACCCTTCTGGCCTCCTCGAACGGCACGTCATCGTGGAAGAGCACGTTCACACGGGCGTACTGCTTTCCGCTCGTCGCCTCGCGATAGGCCGCGCGGAAGATCTTCCGCTCCGCGCTGAGGGGCGACATCACTCCGTCGACCTGGGCCACACGACCCGGCCGGACGCGCACCAGATAGCGTCCGTCCGCGAGCGGACGCTCCACCTGGACTCCCCCGGCGGCCAGCGCCGCCACGTCGGCCTCGCTGAGCGCGCGCGCCGGCTGCAGCACGAAATGACGCCCCTCCGCGGCACGGAGCCGTGGCGGGTCGCCGATGCGGTCGGCCGCGGCGGGGCTGCTGAGGAGGAGGAGGACGAGAATCGAAGCGGCTGGTCGCGTCATTTTTCAGTTATTTTACCTTTATTAACTGGTGCCCGAGGCCGGAATCGAACCGGCATGCCCCGGAGGGCGGCAGATTTTGAGTCTGCTGCGTCTGCCTGTTTCGCCACTCGGGCTTCTTCTCTGTGTTCTCTGTGACTCTGTGGTGACCGTCCCCCGGGGGGCTTACCACAGAGTCACAGAGAGCACAGAGACTCACAGAGGAACAACTCCTGTGAACTGCTTCTCCTGCCAGCGTTTCGCCGTGGTGTGAAGCTCTTCGTCAGTCAGCACCCTGTTGGTTGATTTGGCCTGCTCGAAAATCGCTTTCGCCAGCGCCTCTTCCTGCGGATAGCCATGCGAGTCGAGCCAGTAGATCACGTTGGAGAGACCGCACATCGGACCGACTTCAATGATCTGCTGCAGGCCGAACATCCCGGCCGGCACTCCTGAATAAACGCGGTCGGCCAGCCATTCGCTTCCCTTTTTCCGGGCTTTGATGATCGCCGCGGCGTGGACCCCCGTTCCCGTGCGGAACGCGTCGCGGCCGAACACCGGGTATTGGTCGGGAAGCGCGACGTGCGTCACGGCGGTGACGAACTTGACGTAGTCGGGCAGCTGGCGCAGGTCGTTCTCGATCCAGCCCATCAGCTTGAGGTTCACCATCAGGATGTCCATCGGCGTGTTGCCGACGCGCTCCCCGATCCCGGCCGCCGATCCGTGGACGCGATCCGCTCCCGCCTCGAGCGCCGCGATGGAGTTGATGACGCCGAGACCGCGGTCCTGATGCCCGTGCCAGTCGACTTTCACCGCGGGGTTCTCGCGCTCCACGATCTTCCGCACGAACGTCACGAGGTTCCGCACGCCCCAGGGCGTGGCATGGCCGACCGTGTCGGCGATGCAGACGCGGACCGCTCCCGCCTCGATCGCCGCGACGTACAGCTTCTCGACGTCTTCAGGCTTCGCGCGCGTCGTGTCTTCCGTGACGTACATGACCGGGATGCCGTTCGTCGTGGCGAAGCGCACCGCCTTCGCCGACTGCTCGATGATCCAGTCGATGTTCCACTCTTCGGTGAACAGCCGGATCGGAGACGAGCCGATGAAGAGGTCGGCCTCGATCGGGATCCCGACGCGCTGCGAGATCTCGATGATGGGGCGGATGTCGTTCTCGTGGGTCCGGCCGGCAGCGCTGGGAGCCACCGACAGCCTGGAGTTCACGATCTCGCGCGCCAGCGCCTCCACCGTCTTCTGGACGTGCGCGCCGGCACCCGGCAGCCCGATGTCGGCATTGTCGATCCCGATCGCATCCATGTAATGAAGGATGCGGATCTTCTCTTCGATCGAAGGGTCGGTCACCGAAGGCGACTGCAGTCCGTCGCGAAGCGTCTCGTCGTCGAACTCGATCCTCCGCTGCGGTTTCGGCGGCTGCTCCACCGCCGTGTTCCAGTCGTAGATGAGGTCTGTGAATGGGTCGGGCATTGTTAGAAGTGTAAGTCCTGCGTGTCCGCAACCGGTAGCCGGACGTAACCCGGAAAGCGGAAACCGGAAACCGGTCACCGGTCACTGATGAGCGGTAACCGGCAATCGCCAGCGAACTCGTGATCCCGAGCCCGAGCCCGTGCCCGTGCCCGGCTTTGAACCGTCCTCCGGTTACCGGTTTCCGGTTACCGGTTTCCGGGCCACCCGGTTTCCGGTTTCCGGCCCCATTACCGTCCCGGAAACTTCGGGGACCTCTTCTCCAGAAACGCAGCCATCCCCTCTTTCATGTCCTCGGTCGAGCAGAGAAGGCCAAAGAGCGTCGCCTCGAGCAGCTGTCCCTCTTCGAACGGCATGTCGGCGCCGCGGTTGATGGCCTCGATGGCGGCGCGCACCGCCACCGGCGATCTCGACGCGATCTTCCTCCCCAACTCCTCGGCGGCCTCCACGAGTCCCTCGGCGGGGACCACGCGGTTGACCAGCCCGATTTTCTCGGCCTCGGCGGCGCCGATGCGGTCGCCGCTGCAGATCAGCTCGAGGGCCTTTCCCTTTCCGAGCAGTCGCGCCATGCGCTGCGTCCCGCCGAAGCCGGGGATGATTCCGAGGGACACTTCCGGCAGACCGAGCTGTGCTTTGTCCGAGGCGATGCGGATATGACACGCCAGCGCGAGCTCGCACCCGCCGCCGAGGGCGAAGCCGTTGATCGCGGCGATGACGGGCTTGGGGAAGCGCTCGATCTGCAGAAAGACGTTCTGCCCCTGCTCGGAGACGAACTTGCCGCTGACGGGAGTCATCCTGGCCAGCTCGTTGATGTCAGCGCCGGCCACGAACGCCTTCTCGCCTGCCCCGGTGACGATCACGCAGCGGACCTCGTCATCCGTGAGGGCGGCCTCGAAGACGCGGCCGATCTCCTCGACGGTCTTCGCGTTCAGCGCATTGAGCAGCTTGGGACGATTGACCGTCAGCCAGAGGATCCCGTCGCGGTTCTCGGTGGATACGTTCTCGTAAGGCATGAATTGCTCCCTGGGCTCCGGGCTATTTCACCCGATCGAACGGAACCGGTTTCTCGCCGGAGTAGTCGTAGAAGCCGGCGCCGCTCTTTCTGCCGAAGCGGCCGGCCAGGACCATCTTGCGCAGCAGTGCCGGCGAGGCGAACCGCTTCTCACGATACTCCTCGAACATCACCTGGGTGATGAAGTACGTCGTGTCGAGCCCGACGAAGTCGAGCAGCGTGAACGGCCCCATGGGATAGCCGCATCCGAGCTGCATGGCCTTGTCGATGTCTTCGATCGAGCCGACGCCTTCCTCGTACGCGCGGATCGCGTCGAGGATGTACGGCACGAGCAGCCGGTTGACGATGAAGCCGGAGTTGTCGCGGCACGACACCGCTTCCTTGCCGAGGCTCCTGGCGAACTCGAAGGCGGTGTTGAAGGCGGCGTCGGTGGTCAGGATCGTGCGGACGACTTCCACGAGCTTCATCATCGGCACCGGGTTGAAGAAGTGCATGCCGACGAACTGCTTCGGCCGGGCCGTGGCCATGGAGAGCTCGGTGATCGTCAGGGACGAGGTGTTCGACGCGAAGATCGCATCCTTTTTCACGATCGAGTCGATCGCGCTGTAGGTCTCTTTCTTGACCTGCGGGTTCTCGGTGATCGCCTCGATGACGATGTCGCACTGGGCCAGGTCCTGGAGGGACGTCGACCCTTTGAGGCGGCTCAGGCACGCGTCCCTGTCGGATGCCGTCATCTTTCCCTTTTCGACGAACTTGCCGAGGCTCTTGTCGATGCCGCCCATGCCCTTGTCGAGGAACTTCTGCTCGACCTCGACGACGACCGTGTCATAGCCGGCCTGCGCGGCCACCTGCGCGATGCCGGAACCCATCAGGCCGCAGCCCAGGACGCCGACTTTCCGGATTGCCATGTGAGAGGACTCCTTTCGCAAAGACGCGACATTCTAAGGCACGCATTGCGAGCCGATGGGACCGCTGGCCTCCGGGATGCATTGACGGGCTCGTATGCGACTTGGACGCAGGAGCTCGAACATTCAGGACCGGCGTGGCATGGGTCGCGGCACACTCATCGCGGGGGGCGGCATCGGCACGATCGTCATCGTGGTGCTGGCCCTTCTCTTCGGTGCGGACCCCGCGGAAGTCCTCCAGAGCGGCGGAGGGGAACAGCCCGCCGCGCAGGTGGATCCCAACGATCCCCAGGCCGTTTTCGTCTCGCAGGTGCTGGCCGACACGGAGGACACCTGGAACACGATCCTGCCGCAGCAGGCCGGGCAGGACTACAAGGAGCCGCAGCTGGTGCTCTTCAGCGGTCTGGTTCAGTCGGCATGCGGCACGGCGCAGTCGGCGTCGGGACCGTTCTACTGCCCGCTCGATCAGAAGGTCTACATCGACCTCAGTTTCTACGATGACCTGAAGAACCGCCTCGGCGCGCCGGGCGACTTCGCCCAGGCGTACGTCATCGCGCACGAGGTCGGACATCACATCCAGACGCTTCTCGGAATCTCCGAGCAGGTTCACTCCGCGCGCCAGCGCGCGGGCCAGGGAGAGGCGAACCAGCTCTCCGTGCGGCAGGAGCTGCAGGCGGACTGTCTGGCCGGCGTGTGGGCGCATCACGGCCAGCGCCAGCGCCAGATCCTCGAGGCGGGCGACGTCGAAGAGGGGCTGAACGCAGCGAGCGCGATCGGCGACGATCGCCTGCAGCGCCGCAGCCAGGGGCAGGTGGTGCCGGAGTCCTTCACGCACGGGACCTCGGCGCAGCGCGTGCGCTGGTTCCGGCGCGGGATGGAGAGCGGCCGCATGCAGGACTGCGACACTTTCGGTCAGGCCGCCCTGTAGGAGTCACGGTTTCATGCCTTTCACATCGCTCGGTCTCGGACCGAACATCACCAAAGCAGTCCGCGAGGCCGGTTACACCGAGCCCACGCCCATCCAGAGTGCCGCGGTGCCGGTGATCCTGACCGGCCGCGACGTCATCGGGATCGCCCAGACCGGTACGGGAAAGACGGCCGCGTTCGTGCTGCCGATCCTGGAGATGCTGTCGACGCGCGGCTCGGCCATGGGCCGCAAGGGGATGCGGGTGCTCATCGTCGCGCCCACCCGCGAGCTGGTCGCGCAGATCGAGGAGAACGTCCGCAAATACGGCCGTCATCTGCGACTGCGCGCCGCCGCGGTCTACGGCGGTGTCGGCGAGCATCCGCAGATCACGGCATTCCGCCAGGGGGTGGAGATCATCGTGGCCACGCCGGGCCGCCTCATCGACCTCACGCAACAGGGCCACGTCTCCTATTCGCAGATCGAGATCGCCGTTCTCGACGAGGCCGATCGCATGCTGGACATGGGATTCCTGCCCGCGATCCGCCAGATCATGCGCTCGCTCCCGAAAGAGCGTCAGACCCTGATGTTCTCGGCGTCGCTGTCGAAAGAGATCGAGGCGCTCACCTCGGAGTTCCAGAAGGCGCCTCACATCGTGCAGATCGGCAAGCGGGCCAATCCGGCCGAGACGGTCGCGCAGTTCGTCTACGAGGTGCCGAAATCGCGCAAGCTGTCGCTCCTCCTGCATCTCCTCCGCGACGAGGCCATGGACTCGGTCCTGGTGTTCAGCCGCACCAAACACGGCGCCGACAAGATCGCGCGCAAGCTCGCCCAGTCGGGCGTCCCGACCGGAACGCTGCACTCCAACCGGAGCCAGAGCCAGCGTCTGGCCGCGCTGAAGGGATTCAAGAGCGGTGACGTGCGCGTCCTCGTGGCGACGGACATTGCCGCGCGCGGCATCGACGTGGAGGGAATCTCACACGTGATCAACTTCGACTTCCCGCCTCAGCCCGAGGACTACGTTCATCGCATCGGCCGCACCGGCCGCGCCCACGCGGTCGGCGACGCCATCAGCTTCGTCACCACCGAAGATCAGGCCGCCCTGCGGGCGCTGGAGAAGTTCATTTCGCGCGGGATCCCGCGCAAGAACATGGGCGACTTCGACTACACCGAGGAGCCTCAGGTCTCGGGCCTCGGGCCTCGGGCCTCAGGGAGCCGGCAGGGCTCAGAGCGTCCGCGCACCTCCCAGGCCTCGGGCCGCAGGCCTCAGCCCACGGGTGGCAGGGGAAGACCGGGGACACCAGCTGGCGGACCGGGCGGAAGGCCTGCAAAGCGGCCGGCCACGCAATCAAAACCGGAGCGACGCTGGCGCTGAGACCGCGGCCCGCGGCCCGCGGCCCGCATCACCCCATCAGTTCTTCGGGGACGTCGAAGTTCGACCAGACGTTCTGCACGTCGTCTTGATCATCCAGCGCTTCCATCAGCTTGATCATCTGGCGCGCCTTCTGTTCATCGAGCTTGACGTAGTTGCTGGGGATCTGCCCCAGCTTCGCTTCCATCGTGGGGATGTCGCTCTTCTCGAGGGCCTGCCGCACCTGCTCGAACGCATCGGGTGTGGTGTACACCTCGAAGGCATCCGGATTCCCGGTCTGCAGATCGTCGGCGCCCGCTTCGAGGACGACTTCCATCAGCTTGTCCTCGCCGACCGCCTTCTTCTCGATCGCGAAATATCCCTTTCGATCGAACTGAAAGCGCACCGAGCCGGGAGTGCCAAGGTTTCCGCCGTGCTTTTCGAAGATGTGGCGGATCTCAGGCGTGGTCCGGTTGCTGTTGTCGGTCATTGCCTCGACGAGGAGCGCGACGCCGCCCGGCCCGTAGGCCTCGTACGTGATCTCCTCGTACGTTGCGCCTTCCAGCTCGCCGGTGCCGCGCTTGATGGCGCGCTCGACATTGTCCTTCGGCATGTTGGCGGCCTTGGCTTCGGCGACCGCGGAGCGCAACCGGGGATTCGCGGCCGGATCACCCCCGCCCAGCCGCGCGGCAACCGTCATTTCCTTGATGATGCGAGTGAAGGTCTTGCCGCGTTTCGCGTCGGCAGCACCCTTCTTGTGCTTGATGGTGCTCCATTTACTGTGGCCTGACATACGGTCGCTCCTCGGTTTGGAAAGAGACGGGCGAACGCCACACGCCTCCCGGTAAGAGGCGCGGATTATAGCAAACCAATGGCCTCAGGCCCTGGGCCCTCAGGCCTCAGGATCCGACCAATTTCCTAACGCCTAAGGCCTAACGACTAAGGTCTGCCTCAACTCCCATCTCGCGCATGACACTGTGGGCGCGATCGACGGCATCCATCACCCACAGCATGTAGACCACGTCGACGTGAATGGATCGCGTGATCACCGGATCGACCAGGTAATCCGACCCGAGGGACTCGAACGTGCCGTCGAAGAGGAGGCCGACCAGCTCGCCCTTCGCGTTCAGCGTCGGAGAGCCGGAGTTGCCGCCGGTTGTGTCGACGTTGGAAAGGAAGTTGACCGGCACGGAATCCGTCGAAGGGAGCCTGCGCGCCGCTTCGAGCAGCGCATCGGGTGCGTCGAACTCCCCTTCACCGGTGTGCTTGCTGACCACGCCGGAGAGCGTGGTCTTCGGCTCGTACCTCACCGCGTCGCGCGGCTCGTATCCCTTCACGTTGCCGAACGTGATGCGCAGGGTGGAGTTGGCGTCGGGATAGAGGCGGCCGCCCGACATCTCGCGCAACGCCTCGAGGTAGAGCGGGCGGACGCGCGACATGGCCCCGCGGTAGCGATTCTCGCGCTCTTCGTCCGCCATCGTCTGCGGAACCAGCGCCGCCGCAAACGCGATCATCGAGTCGTTGCGTGCCTCGAGCTGCGCGCGCGTCTCGTTGTACATGGCCCTGCGCTGATCGGCGTCGGCGATTTTCGTGTTCGAGTAGAGACTGTCGAGCAGGGCCTCCACCTGAGCCGCGGTACCGTCCGCCCCGGTGGCGGCGAGGGCCTGGTCGATGGCCGTGATGCGCTGGCTCGCCGGCAGGCCCGCCGCCTCCAGGAGCATGTAGCGGAGGCCGGCGCGGTCGCTGGCGGTGTCGAACTGGCGCTGCACGCGGGCTGACGCCGCCATGATCGTGCGCAGGTCGCGGTCGCGATAACCCTCTTGGCGTTCGAGGTCCTTCCTGGCTTTCTCGATGGACCAGCGGTACACCTTCTGCGACTGGGCCAGCATCGGCGAGCTGCGATAGAGGTAGCTGAGAACGAGATCGCGCTCGCGCGTGGCTGCGTTCTCCCGCGAGAGCGTGTCGATCCGGCTCATGACCGCGCTGTAACGCCTCGCCCGCACCGCATCGGCGGCGATCCACGCCGCCAGCGCCGCCTCGCGCTCCTGGCGGTGCCGCGCGATCGTCCCCGTCTTCATGTTGTCCAGCGTTCCGCGATAGTTCTTGAGCATGTTCTCGAAGCTGTTGATGCGCGAGGCATTGCGGATCTGGGTGGCGCGATTGTCCTTGCCGGTCTCGTGAAGGATCGTGCTGATGTCCACTGCGTAGCGAATGGAGGTGGACAGCGTGAACTCGCGCGCCACAGCCGTCTCACCCGCGGTGCGGTATCGGTACGTGCGGCCGGGATAACCGGCCACCATGACGAGATCGCCCGGCCCGACGCCGCTGGTGGAGACCTTCAGCCAGTGGGCCGGCCGGTACGGCACGTTCTCCCGGGCGAAGTCGGCGGGCTTGCCGTCGGGGCCGACGTACGCGCGGTAGAACGAGAAGTCGCCGGTGTGACGCGGCCACATCCAGTTGTCGGTCTCGCCGCCGAAGTTGCCGATGCCTTCCGCCGGCGCGTAAACGAGCCGCACGTCGCGGATCTCCATCTGCGTGATCCGCTGGTACTGAGCGCCTTCGAAGAACGACGCCACGCGGCAGCGCAGGCCGCCGGGACGCTCGCACTCGTCCACGAGCTGGCGCTCGCGGCGCTCGATCGTGCTCCAGCGGTCGCCGTCGCGCTGCCTGGCGTTGAGCTTGCCGGTCACCCGATCCGTCACGTCTTCGATGCGGGTCGTGACGAAGACCCGCGTCCCCGGTGCGGCCGGCAGCTCCTCGCCCATCGTGGCGGCGAGGAATCCGTCCGCGATCAGGTCGCGCTCGGCGGAGCTGTTGTGCTGAATCGACCCGAACGCACAGTGATGATTCGTGACGACCAGTCCCTGCGGCGAGACGAACGAGGCCGTGCATCCGCCAAGGGAGATCACCGCTCCCATCGGATCGCCGGTGAGATCGGCGAAACGGTTCGGATCGATCTGGAGGCCCATCTCCCGCAGGTCGTTTCCGAGGAGCGGCACCTGCTGCGGCATCCACATTCCCTCCGCCGCAAACAAGGCGGGGGCGCTCAGAATCGAGATGAGAACAGCGATCGTTGTCTTCAATCGAGGCTCCTTCGAGGGATTCGAATGTTGCGAAACGGAGGCACTGTAACCGATCGTTCACAGGCCGGGCCACTCCCCGACAGGCGGCCCAGACGTTGACGCCCGCGCGCGGGCACGGTACCTTCGCCACGCATTTCACCCATTTCCGTCAGCGCGTGGAGGAGGTTTCTCATGATCCAGCCCCGGGTCCGTGTCTGCACTCTCACCTTCGTCCTGTTGCTCCTTGCCGCGTCGGCTCTTGCCGCCGACGGACGCATCACCGGCAGAGTCACCCGCGCGGACGGGTCCGGTCTGGCCGGTGTCGTGGTTCAGGCCATCGGCAGCGGGACGGCCACCATCACCGAGTCGAGCGGCTCCTACTCGCTCACGGGCATTGCACCGGGAACGTACACCCTGAGCTTCAGTGCGGGTGAGTACAGCGCATCACAGCCGGACGTGATCGTGACCAGCGGCGGCAATACGCGCGTCGACAAGGCGGTGGACTGGCGCATCAGCATCGCCGAGACGATCACGGTGACGTCGGCGTCGCGCCGCACTGAGCGCATCGTCGACGCGCCTGCGGCCGTTTCGGTAGCCGCGCAGGAGACGATCGATGCCGCCGGGCCCACCGGTCAGGCGCCGCGCATCATCGAGAATGCGCCGGGCGTCGACTTCACGCAGAGCGGACTGTACGACTTCAACTTCAACACGCGCGGCTTCAACAGCTCGCTGAACCGGCGCATCCTCACTCTCGTCGATGGCCGCGACCCCTCCGTCCCGTTCCTGGGAGCCCAGGAATGGGCGGCGCTGTCGTTCCCGATCGACGAGTTCTCGAGCGTCGAGCTCGTGCGCGGACCCGGCTCGGCGCTGTACGGGGCGAACGCCTTCAGCGGCGTCCTGAACATGATCACGCGACAGCCGCGCGGGAGCGAAGGGGGGCGGGCGTTGCTCACGGCCGGCTCACTCGACACCAAGCGCGTGGACATCCGTCACGCCGGCAGTCTGGACGGCGAGTGGTATTACCGCGTGGTCGGCGGCTTCCAGCAGAGCGAGGACTTCACGCGGTCCCGCAACATTCCGGTGCGCGAGTATGCCGGCCTTCCGGGCGAGTCCGTCCCGCTGGCGCTGGACGAGGTCGAGACCGCGTTCGGCGGCATCCGCTTCGACCGCCACTTCGCCGCGAGCATCCTGACGCTGGAGGGCGGCTACGCGACGCTGGAGGGGCCGACGTTCCAGACCGGCATCGGTCGCGTGCAGGTCACCGACGTCAACCACCCCTGGGCGCGCATCAACTTCAACATGCCGCACTGGAACATGCTCGCGTACTACGACGCGCGGCACGCCGAGAACCAGATCGCTCTGGCCTCCGGCGCCGGACTGTGGGAGGACTCCAGCAACATCCACGCTGAGATCCAGACCAACTGGGACTTCTTCGATCGGCTGCGGCTGGTCGGCGGCGCCGCGTACAACACTCAGGATGTCGACACGGCGAACGACGCCGGCATCCAGACGCTGATGGCCGCGCCGAAGGATGAGGACCAGCAGTCGGTGTTCGGACAGATGGAGCTGAACGCCACTTCCCGTCTGAAGCTGGTCGCCGCGGCGCGCTATGACGACAGCACGCTGCACGAGTCGCAGTTCTCCCCCAAGGGCGCGATCGTCTTCTCGATCACGCCGCAGCACAGCATCCGCTACGGCTACAACGAGGCGTTCCAGCGGCCGAACTACTCGGAGCTGTTCCTGGCCGCACCGGCCGGCGCGCCGGTCAATCTCGCCGGCGCCGCGGCACTGAACCCGGCCGCCGCGCCGCTCGCACCGGTGCTGCAGCAGCTCGGCTTCGGGCCACTGGTGATCCTGGCGCGGGGCAACGACAACCTCGTCGTCGAGAAAGTGAAGAGCCACGAAGTCGGTTACTCCGGAATCTTCGGCGGCAAGCTGTACATGACCGTCGACCTGTACCAGAGCCGCCTGAGCGACTTCGTCACCGACCTCCTGCCGGGTGTGAACACTTCGTTCGCGCCGTATCAGATCCCGACGACGCTGCCCGCGGCGGTGCAGGCCGGTCTCAATCAGTTCTTCACCGCGGCGCTGGGCCCGCTCCGGGGCGGCCTCACCACGGTTGGCGGACGCCCTGCGCTCGTCTTCTCGTACACCAACGCCGGCGAAGTCGACACGCAGGGCGCCGAGCTGGCCTTCAACTACTATCTGACCAACAACTGGCTGCTCGATTTCAACTACTCCTACTTCGACTTCGACGTGAAGTCGGCGCAGCTGGGCGACCAGCTCCTGCCGAACGCGCCCGAGCACAAGTTCAACGCCGGCGTGGCATTCCGCAGCAACAACTTCGACGCCCGCCTGGCCTACCGCTGGGTCGACGACTTCCCGTGGGCCGCCGGTGTCTTCGTCGGAAACGTGCCGCAGTACGAGGTACTGAATGTCTCCGGGCGCTACAAGCTCAACGAGCGCCTGGCCTTCGGAGTCGAGGTGAGCAACGCTCTCGACAACGAGCACTGGGAAGCGTTCGGAGGAGACATCCTGAGCCGCCGGGCGCTGGCGTTCGTGTCACTGGGCTGGTAATTGGCCATCTAGGAAAATCCTGAGGCTTCCCTGAGCGAGAGCGAAGGGGAGCCGAAGGCTCAACCGGCTGGTGCACTTCGAGGTCTTCGTCACGGCTACCGAAGCCGCAATTCGCGAGAAACAGATCAAGGGGTGGAAGCGCAACAGGAAAGTCGCTCTCATTCAGGCAGACAATCCGCGATGGCACGATCTCAGTCTGGATCTCGGTCACTTGCTGCGCCTGGACTGAGATCTGCGGCGCCTGGATTGACCCTTCGCTGCGCTCAGGGTTTCAGAAAAGCCACTACCGCTTCCGCAGCCGCCATCGTCCCCAACCCGCCTCCGAGGTCGTGCGTCGTTTCCCCCGCTTCGATCGCGGCGATGACGGCCTTCTCGATGATGATCGCCTCCTCACCGAACCCCAGGTACTCCAGCATCATCCCGGCAGTCAGGATTGCGCCGATGGGGTTGGCCACGTCCTTCCCCGCGTATTTCGGCGCGCTGCCGTGAATCGGCTCGAACAGCGATACGCGCCCCGGATGGATGTTGCCCGAGGCGGCCACGCCCAGCCCGCCCTGCAGGGCCGCGCCGAGGTCCGTGACGATGTCGCCGAACATATTGTTCGTGACGATGACCTCGAACATGTCCGGCGCGCGCACCATCTGCATGGCCAGCGCGTCGACGAACATGTGGAAGTGCTGGATCCCGGAATACTCCCTGGCCACGTCTTCGAACGTGCGCAGCCAGAGGTCGCCGCCGAAACGCATGACGTTGTTCTTGTCGGCCATGCACACCGACTTGCGCCCGCTCTTCCTGGCGTACTCGAACGCGTAGCGGATGATGCGCTCCACTCCCCTGCGCGTGGACACGTCCTCCTGCACCGCGATCTCGTCCGGCGTCCCCTTCTTGAAGTTCCCGCCCATCCCGACATACGCCCCCTCGGTGTTCTC
>DATKCA010000168.1:0-4573 GCA_035544675.1 Thermoanaerobaculia bacterium
CGTTCCCTCGACCCTGGCCGACACCGCCGATCTCGAGCGCGAGGTCGGCTTCAAGCCCCACACCCCGGTCGAAGTCGGCGTCCGCCGCTTCGTCGACTGGTACCGCGAGTACTACCGGGTGTAGCGGGGGAGCCTCTCCGCCCGGTGCGCGCCGGAGCCAGCGCGTCGTCAGAAGGCCCGGTAACTTGACGTACTCGAGCATGACGTCGCCTTCTGGTCAGGAGCGGCTCGTTCACCGCCGCCGTCTCCATCAACCTGGCCGAGTACCGGCGCGCGCGGCCGCGGCCAGCCGCTAAGTTCGTCTGCCACGACCGCTGCATTGTTATCACTCACGCTCGGTCGGTTTCTCCGAAGCCGCCGCGGCGCGCTGGGCGAGCGCGCCCTACCCTTGCGGCGGGTGAGCGGAGAGGAACTGCACGATCGCATCCGTCTTCGTAGCCGGAGAAGCGGTGATGACGCGTGCGCGGTGAGCGCCGCCCTTCTCCCCGCGGTCAGGATGGCTCGGATGATGGCGCCGATGTTTCCCATCTGGTCGTCGAACCCCTTGACGAACGCCCATTCCGCTTCGGTTTTCGTCTCGGCCGGCGAGTTGGCAAAATGGTCGTCGACCTCGGCCGGCGTCCACCAGTGAATGCGAGGGAGTCTCCGGCAAGCTCCACGATGCCCGGAATTTTCGCAACCGGCAGAACAGCGCAAGACATTTTGACGTGCAGGAATGGCTCGCGCCAGGCACGCGAATCGACGGCGGCCACACGCAAATGAATCTCTCGCGGGAGTGAGGTTCTGACTCTTGCCGCCAGCCGTGCGCTCGATTATCATCGCCTCCTGTCCACACCATGAACGCCGAGATCATCGGCAGGACCATTTCCCACTACCGGGTGAAGTCAAAACTCGGCAGCGGCGGAATGGGTGTGGTCTACGAAGCCGAAGACACGACGCTGGGACGAAAGGTGGCGCTGAAGTTTCTCCCGGCGGAGATGGCGCAGGACGCGATGCTCCTGGAGCGCTTTCAGCGCGAAGCGCGCGCGGCCTCGGCGCTCAACCATCCGGCGATCTGCACCGTCTATGCGATCGATCAGCACGAGGGGCAGCATTTCATCGCCATGGAGCTGTTGGAAGGAGAGACGCTGGCGGGACGGATCGGCCGCGGCGCCTCCGACCTGGCGGACCTGCTCGACACTGGCATTCAGATCGCCGACGCGCTCGAGTCGGCGCACGCAAAGGGAATCGTTCACCGCGACATCAAGCCGGCCAACATCTTCCTGAACTCGCGCGGCCAGGCCAAGATCCTCGACTTCGGGCTGGCCAAGGTCGATCGCGCACAGGCGTCCAGCAATCAGTCCGAGGCGCCGACGGCGATGCGCGACGATCTGACCAAAGCGGGAACGGCCATGGGCACGGTCTCGTACATGTCGCCGGAGCAGGCCCGGGCACAACTGACCGATGCCCGCACCGACATCTTCTCGCTCGGCGCCGTGCTTTATGAGATGGCCACCGGCACTCCTCCGTTCCAGGGCGACAGTTCGGCCGTCATCTTCGACAACATCCTCAACCACGACCCAGCCCCGGCCCATCAGATCAACCCGGCGCTGCCCGCGGAGTTGACGCGCCTTCTCGGGAAAGCACTGGAGAAGGATCGGACGCTCCGTTATCAGAGCGCCACGGACCTGAAAACCGATCTGCTGCGGCTCAAGCGGGACGTCGATTCGGGCAGCCGCCCTGTGTCCGATTCGGGCGAATCACGCCGAGCGGCGGCGACACAGAAGTCAATCGCCGTGCTCTATTTCGAAAATCTCAGCGGCGTCAAAGAGGACGAGTATCTGCGCGACGGCATCACCGAAGACATCGTGACCGAGCTTTCGAAGATCAAGGGGCTCCAGATTTTCTCGCGTGCCACCGTACTGGCTTACCGCGACAAGACCGTGACGCCGGCAATCATCGGCCAGCAGCTCAACGCCGCGTACGTTCTGACCGGAAGCCTGCGGCGAGCCGGCGCACGGCTTCGCATCAACGCTCAGCTCGTGGACACGCATACCGACTTTCCGCTGTGGTCCGAGCGTTACGACCGGGAGATGAAGGACGTCTTCGAAGTGCAGGACGAGATTGCCCGCAGCATTGCCGAGGCGCTGCGCATCACGCTGACGCCGCAGGAGCAGGAGGCGCTGGCAACCAAGCCCACCGAGAATCTGCAGGCTTACGATCTCTACCTGCGCGGCCGCAGCTACACGCGCAGACTGACGCGGCAGGACCTCGAGTTCGCACTGCAGATGTTCGAGAACGCGGTGTCACTCGATCACGACTTTGCGCTCGCGCACGCGGCGAGCGCCAACGCCTGCGCGCAATATCACAATCTGTACGAGCGCGACGTCAAATGGATCGACCGCGCCGTGGCCGCGAGCCAGCGTGCCAGCGCCCTTGGCAAGGACGCGCCGGAAGTGGTCGTAGCGGAAGCGTGGGTACTCTACATGAAGGAGCAGTACGAGGAGGCCTCAAGGCGCGCACGGCAGGCCATCGCCAGAAAGCCGGACGCAGAAAGCGCGTACTACCTGCTCGGCCGCGCCTTGTTTGCCGCCGGCCGCTATCAGGAAGTCGTCGATATCGCCAACGACGCCATCGCCCACTCCGGCGACAACTACAACATCTACGTTCCGCTCGTCAATGCGCTCGGCGCGCTCGGCAAGAACACCGACAACATGCGCCAACAGCGGGTCCAGGTGCTGGAGGCACAGTTGAGCAAGGTGCCCGAGGATGCGCGAGCACGGGTGCTCCTGGCCGGAGACTACGCGGCGATGGATCGCGTCGAAGATTCTACGCGCGAGGCCAACATGGCCATGGCCCTCCGCCCCAACGACGCCATCGTCATGTACAACGTGTGCTGCACCTTCTGCATGCTCGGCAAGAAAGAGGAGGCGTTGACTTCGCTCCGCAAGGCTTACGACGCCGGCTTTCGTGACGCCGACTGGACGCGCCGCGATCCCGATCTCGCTCTGTTGCGCGACGATCCGGAGTTCGATCGAATGTATCCGCCGGGCACGGCCTCCTGAACTCGCAAGAGGGCTTTCTTTCCACGCGAACCACGGAGCCGCCAGCACGTCAGGTCAACGTCGTGTTGAACTGGAGCCCGCGAGCTTCACTGATGTTTTCGGCAGGACCGCGCTCCCGCATCCACCGCGCAAGCGCCTTCTGCGTCTCGACGACGACGAGCGGAACGACGAACGTGATCACCAGGATGATCCAGTCCTCGATCGTCGGAATGGTCAGACCGAGTTTCGAGCGCAGCGGGGCGAAGTAGACGGCGAAGAGCTGGAGCAACACACGACGGTGGCCGTGGCGAACCAGATGTGCGGGTTCCGCATCACGCCGGAGAATGCCGAACGTGTTCGCGACCGGCAGTTGAACGTCTGCGCGATCTGTATCCCCACGAGCGCGAAGAGAGCGACCGTGCGCGCGTGCGGCCCTTCGCCGTACTCTGCCAGCGCCCACCGATACGCGAGCAAAGCGAGCGCGCCGAGGACGAGGGCCTGCCAGGCCACGAGAATCGCCAGCGATCGATTTAGGAGCGTCTCGCTTCTCCGCCTCGGCGGGTTTTGCATGATGCCCGGCGCCGCGGGCTCCAACGCCAGCGCGAAGGCGGGAAAGACATCCGTCACCAGATTCAGCCACAGGATGTGCAGCGGCAGGAGGGGAAGCGGCCAGCCGGCTAGGATCGCCCCGAAGATCGTGATGATCTCCGAAAGGTTGTGGGAAAGCATCAGATGGACGAACTTCTGGATGTTCGCGTAGATCGTGCGTCCGCCTTCGACGGCGACGACGATGACCTCGACCAGCTCGTCGAGCAGGGGAGGTTCCGGCGCGACCTCTACTACAGGCTCCGCGGGCTGCAGTTCCACATCCCGTCGCTGCGCGACCGCGTCGAGGACCTCGCCCCGCTCGTCATCGAGTTCATCGGCCGCGCCGCGATCGAGTACGGAAGGAGCGTGCGCGGAGTCAGCCGGGCGGCGCTGAACGTTCTCACGCGCCATGACTGGCCGGGAAACGTTCGTGAGCTCGAGAGCGAGATCCGCCGCGCCGTGCTCGTCTGCCCGCAGGGAGGAGCGATTCAGCCGGAGCATCTCGGCACCGTGCGGTGGCGCGTCGAGAAACGCCTCAGCGGCGGCGGCGCCGCCGCAGCGCTCGCCGGTGACGGCGAGCCGGTCGCCGAGCCGCCGGCTGATCCGGTGACGTCGGCGGCGGGCTCGCCCGGGTTTGCCGACCTGCAGTCGCGGCTCGACCAGGTCGAGCGGGAGGCGATCGAGCAGGCCCTCCGGAGCTCGCGCGGCAACCGCTCCGCCGCCGCCCGCCTCCTCGGCATCACCCGCAACGGCCTCGCCATGAAGATGGCCCGCCTCGGCATCACCCGATCGTAGCCCCGCCCCGCACCACACAACCGCTCCCCGGTCCCGTTCTTGCTCGGCCGGATCTCGATGAAAGCCGCGCTTTTCGGCCTGATGCTCGCGCTCGCCGGTGTCCCGCTCGCTGCCGGGGAGTGGAGCCTCATCGGTTCGGCGCACTGGATCGAGAAGACGGGGGAAGA
>DATKCA010000169.1:0-21335 GCA_035544675.1 Thermoanaerobaculia bacterium
GCGGCAGCGAGCGTGGCGCAGATGGTGGTGTCCCTCAGAAAGCGGCGCTATCCTTAAGGAACCTTTGTGCAGAGGTTCCTTAACCATGCCGCGCTTTTTCCTGACCCTTCTCCTGCTCACCTCCTCCGCTTCCGCCGCCACTCTTCCGGTCCTTCAGCGCGAAGTCCTGTCGGAGGTGTACACGATCGACCGGAAATACAGGTCGATGGAAGGTCCGGGCTCGACGAAAGCCGTCTACCTGGCCGACGCCACGAAGCCGGAGCTCCTCTGGCTCGTCGGCGTGAAGACCGAGATGGTCGCGGCTGATGGGAAGACGCCGCAGCTGCCGGAGCTGATGTGTCACGTCAACGTCGACTACGACGCGCAGCGTCACCAGACCTTGTTCAACATGAGCAGGCTGCCGGGCTCGCGCGTGGTGACCCTGTCCCAGGGCGTGCTCGCCACGCGGGTTCCGGATGGCTTCGGATTCCCTGTGGCCTCGAATGAGCCGCTGAACCTCTTCACCCAGGTGCTGAACCACAACATCGAGCGGCCGGCGAACATCAAAGTACGGCACCGGGTGACGTTCGAGTACGTGCGCGAGCGCGACCTGAAGGTGCCGATGAAGCCGCTCCTCAACATCGGCGCGTCCGGCATGGTGCTCCTCAACGACAACCCGCTGGCCGTCCCGTCTCCCGTCGACCTGGGCGGCGCTCACGGCGCGACGTGCCTCATGGCTCCGCGCGCCCCCAACGGAACCCCCACCGGCAGCGACTACATCGATCCGCAGGGTCGCAGGTTCACGGGACACTGGGTCGTCCCTCCCGGCCGGCAGGAGAACCACAGCGACGTGACCTGGTTCATGGCGCTGCCCTTCGATGCCAGGCTGCACTACGCCGCGGTGCACCTGCATCCGTTCGCCGAGTCGATCGCGCTGCGCGACGTCACGGCGAAGAAGACGATCTTCACGGCACGGGCAAAGAACCCGGCCCGGGGAGTGGGGCTCGACCACGTGGACTCGTTCGCCAGTCCGCCGGGAGTTCCGCTCTACCGCGATCACCAGTACGAGCTCGTGAGCGTCTACGACAACCCGACCAGGAACACCCACGACTCGATGGCTTCCGTCTTCCTCGGCGTCGAGGACCGCGACTTCGTGAAGCCGAGGCCGGGCGACCTGGCCGCGCGCGCGGGAGATCCCGGCGATCCGCGGACTCCCGATTCCGCGCTGCTCGAAACGACCGAGGGGGCGATTGCGCTGACGCTGCTGCCCCAGGCGGCGCCGGGGGCTACGCGCCAGTTCGCGGCGCTGGCCCGCAGCGGCGGGCTCAACGGCGCCCGCATCACGAAGATCGAGCGCCAGGGCCAGACCATCACCATCTCCTTCACGGCGAAGACCGCGGAGGACCGCCGCCTCCTCTTCGCCAATCTGCCTGTGGAGCCGGCCAGGGCGGCGTACACGAGCCTCTCCGTCTGCGGGGCCAGCGCGGACGCGGTCCGGTTTGCCATCGTCATCGGGCAGAAGACGGCGAAACGGGGATGCACGGTGTTCGCGCACATCGCGCCGGGAGCGCAGTCGCTGAGGAGAATCGCCACGGCGAAGGTGGACGAGAGCGGCCGGCCGCTGCAGCCGATCGCGATCGTGGCCAGCGCCGTGTACGAGAACGGCGTCAAGCTCCCGTAGGGGGTCATTTCGGGTGGACCGATTTCTCCGTTACAGGCCACTACGCTCGGAATGACAGTACGATTCGCCCTCATGAAGCGTCATTCGATTCTCCTGGCCCTCCTCTTCGTCTTCGCCGGCGCCCTGGCCGCGAAGGAGCCGCTCACCCACGAGAAGCTGTATCTGATGAAGCGCGTGGGCACGCCTGCGCTCAGCCCCGATGGCCGCTGGGTCGCGTTCTCCGTGACCGATCCGGCGTACGACTCGAAGGAACAGTCGTCCGACCTCTGGATCGCGCCGGCCGACGCCTCGGGAAAGCCGCGCCGGATCACGTTCACGAAGGGATCGGAAGGTGACGTGACGTGGTCAGCGGACAGCAGGCGCATCGCGTTCTCGGCAAAGCGGGACGGCGACGAGCAGAATCAGATCTACGTGCTCAACATCGCCGAGGGGGGGGAGGCGCAGCGCGTCACGACGGCCTCCACCGGAGCGCGCTCGCCGCGATTCCGGCCCGACGGGAACGGCATCCTCTACTTGTCCAACGTCTTCCGGACTGCGGAGGCCGAGAAGGAAGCGAAGGAGCGGAAGACGAACGTCCGCGTGTACGAGTCGTTCCCGATCCGGAGCTGGGACCGCTGGATCGATCCCGACAAGCCGATCCGCATCTTCGCGCAGCCGCTCGAAGCCGGCGCGGCGCCCCGCGATCTGCTCAGCGGCACGAAGCTGGCGGGAACGCCGGGATTCAGCGGCAGCATCGGCGGGGCGGGGGGTGAGTCGATCGCCGCGGAGTGGGCGCCGGACGGGCAGTGGATCGTCTTCACGATCACCACGGGCAGAAACACCTCCGCGTACGCGCGCGTGCCGATCGAGCTGTACCGCGTCAGCGTGAACGGCGGCGAGCCGGAGCGCATCGCGTTCGGCGAGGGAAGCTACGGCAATCCGACCTTCAGCCCGGACGGCAGGACGCTCTACGTGAGCTTCAATCCCGACAACGCCAGGACGTACAACCTGACTCGCATCGTGGCGTACGACTGGCCGTCGATGCGGAACCGCCGCGTCGTCACTCCCGCGCCGTTCGACCGCCACGTGGGCGGTTTCGCCGTCACCGCCGACGGACGGACGATCTACTTCACCGCGGAAGAGTCGGGACTGGAGAAGATCTACTCGGTACCGGCGGCAGGCGGGCAGCCTGTGCTGGCCGTCGAGCCGGAGCGCGGCGTCTATACCGAGCTGCGCATCGCGGAGTCCTCGCCGTCACTCGTGATGATCGGCCGGTGGGGCAGCTCCGTCGACCCCAAAGAGATCGTCCGGATCGACCCGGCGCGCAAGACGCGCCGCAACGTCACGTCATTCGCGGTGGAGGACGCCGCGAAGATCGACTGGCAGCCGCCGCGCCACTTCTGGTTCACGAGCAGCCGCGGCAGGCAGATCCACAACATGATCGTGCTGCCGCCGGGCTTCGATGCCTCGAAGAAGTACCCGGTATTCACCCTCATTCATGGCGGCGCGCACAACATGTGGCGCGACGACATCACGCTGCGCTGGAACTACCACCTGCTGGCCAGGCCGGGCTACGTGATGCTGCTGACGAACTACACCGGCTCGACCGGCTTCGGCGAGAAGTTCGCGCAGGAGATTCAGGGCGATCCGCTGCGTGGCCCGGCGCTGGAGATCAACGAAGCCGTGGACGAGGCCATCAAGCGCTTCCCGTTCATCGACGGGTCGCGACAGATCGCCGGCGGCGCCAGCTACGGCGGCCACCTCACCAACTGGCTCCTCGGCACCACCACCCGGTACAAGGTGCTCATCAGCCACGCCGGAATGGTGAATCCGGAGACGCAGTGGGGCACGAGCGACTCGGTCTTCGGGCGCGAGCTCGCGTTCGGCGGCCCGGTGTGGGAGCAGAACGCCGTGTGGCGGGAACAGAACGCCATGCGGCTGGCCGCGAACTTCAAGACGCCGATCCTGGTCTCGGTCGGAGAGAAGGACTTCCGCGTTCCGCTCAGCAACACGCTCGAGTTGTGGACGGCGTTGCAGCGGATGCGCGTCCCGAGCAAGCTCCTCGTGTTCCCGGAGGAGAATCACTGGATCCTCAACGCCGAGAACAGCCGCTTCTTCTATCAGCAGGTGTGGGACTGGATCGCGAAATGGGTCAATTCATGAGAGACCGCCCTCTCCCGCCGGGAGAGGGCTCTTTCGAAACCGCCGGATGGCAAGCCCGATGACGATCGCGGCCAGCGTCGCCATCGAGATCGTCCTGCCGGCCACGAACGACTGGGGACGATAGGTCAGCCGCACTTCGTGCCGCCCCGCCGGCACGTAGACCCCGAGGAACGCGTGGTTGGCGACCTGCATCTGGACGCGCCGGCCGTCGATGTACGCGCGCCATCCTTTCCACGCCGACTCCGACACCACCACCCACCCGTCGCCGGCCATCTCGACGTCGAGGTGATAATCGGCTCCGCGGCGCTCGACCATCACCTGCCCTTGTCCGTTGTCCCGTTCATGCGGCTCCATCGACGCGAGGATCCAGGCGCGCTCGGTGAAGTCCGTCTCGCCGCGCATCTCGGCGATCTCCTCGCGCGGCGGTGTGCCCAGCCGGACTTTGCGCGGGATGAATGCTCTTGGAATGACGTTCCCGTTCTCCAGGAGTTGCGAGCCCGGCTGAGTGGCGATCCGTTTCCAGTCCGGCGGGACCGGCATCGACTGGGGCGCGATCGCATAGCGCACGTTCAGAAACGACAGAAACGGCCGCGTCAGATCGTCGACGCGGTTGAACCAGACCGGCTGCCTGACGGACCAGAGATCGTACGTCTCGGCGTGACGGAGCAGCGTGAGGGCCTGATATCCGCGCACGTCTTCGAGCTCGTAGAGAGTGCTCGTGCCGGGCGGGAAGAAGTCGCCGACTCCGGCGATGCGGAAGGGCCCGCTCACGTTCCTGAGCGGCTCGAGCAGCGGGATCGGCGGATAGGCCGCCTCCCCCGGGATCGTCGGATACGCCCTCCCCTCCTCGGCAAACCGCTGAAGGAGGAGGAGGCCGATGAGCAGCGGCAGCACGCGGACCGTGGCCCCACGCACGGCCATGACGATGACGGCGGCGCCGAGGATGGCGAGCTCGGCCATCACCTTGAATTGTGCCCACGGGAGTTGCGGACCGGTGATGAGCCGTGCGGCGAGCCACGTACCGATGGCCAGCACCACGAGAACCACGCCGCTCGTGACGGCGGCCCCACGCCAGGAGCCGCCTGCCGCGGCACTCTCCAGACCGAGGCAGGCCAGGACCACGAGCGCGAAAGCAGACGCGAACACGAAACGCGCATTCAGCGCCACGTCGAAGAGCGGCAGCATCTGGAGAATGCTCTCGAACCATCGCGGCTCGGCACGCGCGACCAGTCCGAACAGGAGGATGAACGCGAAGAACGCGACCGCCCGGCTTCGCACGCGCCACAACCCATAGACGGCGAGGGCGAGAACGAGACTTCCGACCGCGGCCGTGTCGGCGGGAATGGCGGCCGCCCGCGGCAGCGTCCATTTCCTGAGGTGAAGGAACGGAAGGAAGTCGGTGGCCAGCCTGGCGAACGACTGTTGCGGGTCGACTCCGCGCGGCCGTGAAGCCCACACCGCGGTGCGGAACTCGTGCTCGGAGGTCTGCGGCGCCGCCTCGACGAGCGGCAGCAGGTATACCGCACAGATGGACAGAGCGAGGATGCCGCAGGCGAGGAGGATGAGCGCCGTTGTCCACACTCTCGGCTCGCCCCCACCCCGGCCCGGGGCACCGGTGAGGACGCCGGCGCTCCATTCGAAGAGAGCAAACAGCGCCGCGATCGTGACGACGTGCAGCGCCGTCTCCGGATGACCGGCCAGAAGCAGCAGCACGAAGGCGAGGGTGAGCACCGCCGAAGAGCGCAGCGAGGGCTGGCGTACGACCCGGCGCACGCCGAAGAGCACGAGCGGCAGAAGGCCCCAGGAGTGTCCCAGCGGCCAGAGAACGAAGAACGCAACGCCGGTCGAGTACATCCACGCCGCCGCGCCGAACAACGCCACCGGCTCCCGGCACTGCAGTTCGCGGACGAGAAGGAACGCGCCCAGTCCGGCCATGAAGAACGTGAACGCCGCGGAGAACGTAAGCCCGTGCGCGACAGGAAGCAGACAGGCCAGCAGCGTCACCGGACTGTACGCGGCCGGCTGCGCCGTTGCGGCCAGCACGTCGCCGGTGAGAATGAACGGATTCCAGAGGGGCCACTGGCCCTGCGCCCACGACCACTGCACGGCCTTGCGCCACGGGATCATCTGCGTGATCAGGTCGGTCAGCACGACATTGCGCGGCAAGCCGATCCCGTACTGCTCCCGCAGCGCAGCGAGCGGCTCGAACTGATAGGCGAGATCGAGCGGCGCATACACGGAGCCGGTGATCAGCGCGCGGCCGGTGAACACCATCGGCAGGAGAAGCAGCCCGAGAGCTGCCCCTCTCGAAATGCGCGTCACCCGCCGGTCGATCACGACCACGACCAGCACGGCTGCCGCGAGGTAGAGCAGAAGGCTCATGCGCGGCGGAGCCGCCGGACGACGAGGAAGACGATCATCAGCGCAAGGGTAGCGAATGTGACCGTGCGGCCCACCACGAATCTCTCCGGGCGAAACACCAGCCGCACCTCATGCCTCCCCTCCGGTACGTAGACGCCGAGGAAGGCGGTGTTCGCGATCTGCATCTGCACGCGGCGCCCGTCGATGTAGGCGCGCCATCCTTCCCACGCCACGTTCGAGACCACGACCCATCCGGAGCTGGCCATCGACACGTCGAGGTCATAGCCCTGTCTGGCGCGGCGGATCGATACCGTGCCCGGCCCGTTATCACGCTCGTGCGGCTCCAGCGACGCGCGGATCCATGCCACGTCGCGGAAGTCCGCCTGGCCTGCCATCTGCGTGAGCGAGTCGGAGTCGCTCATGCCCAGGCGCACTCTGCGCGGGATGAATGCGCGCTCGATCGCGCTCGAGTTCTCCAGCAGCTTCGCACCCCGCTGCTCCGCCGCGACGCGCCATCCCTCCGGAACCGGGTAGCGGCCCCAGACGACCGAATAGCGGACGTTGAGAAACGAGAGAAACGGCCTGGTCAGGTCCTCGATCCGGTTGAACCACACCGGCTGCGGCCTGCACCACAGCCGGTACGTGCCGTAGTACCGGGCATTCGTCATGGCCTGATAGCCGCGGACATCCTCCAGCCCGTACATCGCGCTCATCCCCGGAATGAAGGTGAGATGCACGCCGGTGACGCGGAACAGATCGCTCCGGTTCTTCAGCGGCTCGAAAATCGGCACCGGCGGATAGGCCGCGCTCGCCGGCACGACGCGATAGACGCCGCCTTCCATCGCCGTTCGCTGCAGCAGGAGAAGTCCGAGCAGCGCCGGGATGACCAGACGGCGCGGGACCGGCGCGATGATGACCAGTGTGGCCAGTGCCAGGACGCCGATGTCCGCGGCGATCTTGAAATCACCCCAGCGCTCCGGATTCGGGCCGGCGAGATCGGCGCGCAGGATCATCACGGTGCCGGCAGAGAGCGCGATCAAGACGATGGTGAAGGTGAGGGCCATGTGGAGCGCCGCCGGCCGGGCGGCCGCCGGGTCGGCGGCGCTCCACAGGTATTGAACGGCCAATGCGGCGAGCATGGCCAGCGCGAACGATGCGGCGAACGAGAACCGCTCGTTGAGCGCGATGTCGAAGAGCGGAAGCTTCTGCATCAGACGGGCCAGCGGAATCCACTCTGAGCGGGCAAAGAGGCCGAACACGGCCAGTCCCGTGAAGAACCAGCTGTCGGCCGAACGGACGCGCCACATCGCGAAGATCGCCGCCGCCAGCACGAGGCTGCCCACCGCGGCGCTGTCGATCGGAACGCCACTGCCCGCCGGGACGCGCCACGGCCTGACGTGGAGGAACGGGAAGAAGTCGGTGGCCAGGCGGGCCAGAGCTGCCTGAATGGGAACGCCGCGCGGCGTCGTCGCGAAGAGCGTCCTCCGGCCTTCGTGCTCGATCGTCTGCTCGACGGCCTGGAGAACGGGCAGGAGGTAGATCGCAGAGAGCAGCAGGGCCAGCGCGCCCGCCGCGACGCCGCCGATCACGGCACGAGGGACGTTTCTGCGCACGCGCAACAGCTCGACGAGCGCGTACACCGCACCGATCGCGACGACGTGAAGGGCTGTCTCCGGATGCCCGGCCAGCAGGAGAAGGGTGAACGCGATCGTCAGCAGGAGCGCCGATGGCACGCCCGGCTCACGTACGACTCTGCGAGCGCCGAGGAGCACGAGAGGAAGGAAGGCCCAGGAGAATCCGAGCGGCCAGAGAATGAAGAACGAGAGGCCGGTGGCGTACATCGAGGCCGCCGCTCCGAACAGCGAGGCGGCTTCTCCGCACCCCAGCTCGCGAGCGAAGAGGAAGGACGCCAGGCCGGCCACGAAGAACGCCACCGCCGCGGAGAACGTGAGGCCGCTGGCAACAGGAAGCAGCAGGGAGAGAAGCGTGAACGGGCTGTAGGCGGCGGGCTGCGCGGCCGCCGCGAGGATGTCGCCCGACAGGATGAACGGATTGAGCAGCGGCCACTCGCCGCGGCTCAGCGACCACTGCAACGCCTTCCGCCACGGGATCATCTGCGAGTGCAGGTCGACCTGAATCCCGTTGTGGAGCTGGCCGATGCCATAGAGGTCCTTCATCGGCAGCAGCGGCTCGGTCATGTACGCGAAGTCGACCGGCCCGTAGACCCTGTCCGTCAGCAGCGCCAGGCCGGTGAAACAGAACGGCAGGAGAAAGAGGATGACGGCCGCGGCCCGCGAGATCGGGCGGATGGTGCGATGACAGATGAAGAGGAGCGCCAGCGCGCTGATCGCAAACAACAGCAGCGACATGCGCGGTTGATCAGATCATAGATCTACGATCATCTCCCCGCGGAGCGGCGCCGTGCGCCGCTGGCCGGGGCGACCGTGACCGTGCCGCTGTTCACGCTCGCAGTGGTGGGCGTGCAGGGGTTCGAGATGGACACCCAGAACGGCGTCGGCGTCGTGATCGGGTCGGTCATCACGGAGGGGCCGCTGACGTTGAGCGGCCGGTTTCGATCGCCCGTCGTGCCCTGGAACCACCGATAGCTGAGCGACGGCCCGGAGACACCGATGCTGAGGATCGCGCTCGCGCCCGGCGCCACGACCTGATCGCGCGGCGGCGACGTGATGACAGGCACCGAGCAGGTCGCGACGGTCGTGATCGCGGCGGTGGCCGTGTCGACCAGACCGCATTCGTTCGTTGCGCGAAGCCAGAAGCTGGTCGCCGCGAAGATCGGAAGCGTGGTCACGGAGGCGGACGTCGCGCCGCTCACCGGCCGCGACGTGTCGGGCGGCGCGCCCTCGTACCACTGAAACTGCATCGGCGAAGTCCCGGAGACCGTGGCCGAGAGCGAGGCGCTCGAGCCGTTCACGACCACGCTGCTGGCGGGCTGGATGATGACGCGCGGCGCCGTGCACGGGCGCACTTCGATCGTCACCGTCTCGGTGACACGCGCGCCGCAGTCGTTGGAGACCTGAATCCAGTAGCTCGTCGTCACGGGCGGAGTCACGGTGACGGCCGGCGTCGCAGCCAGCGGCCGTGAGACATCGCCGAGCGGCCCCGTGAACCACTGGAAGGACAGCGGACGGCCGCCGCTACCGGCGATCACGCGAAGCTCGACACTGGCACCTTCGAGGATCGACGTCGATTGCGTGATCGCGCCGACGATCACCGCCGGACAGCCGCTGACCGTGATGGTCGCGGCGAGGCTGTCCGCGGCCGGCGTGCAGGGCCCGGTCACGCGAACCCAGTAGCTCGTCGTGACGGCCGGGACCACGGCCACGGTCGGCCCGGTGGCGCCCACGAGCGGAAGTCGCGTGTCGCCGCGGGAGCCTTCGTACCATTGATACTGCAGCGGGAGAGAACCGCTCGCCTCGACGAGGAGCGTCAAGCTCTCGCCGACGAGGTTCAGCGACTGCGGGTGTACGGTGATCGAAGGCGGTGTACAGGTCGGCTGCCCGCCGCCACCCCCGCCGCCACCCCCACCGTCTCCCCCACCGCCTCCGGTGCCCGTACCGTAGACCGCCGATGCGGCCTCCCGGTCCCAGCTCTGCAGCGCAGCGCCGTTCGGATCGTTGTTGAAGTCGACGCTCGAGTTCATCAGCGCGTCGAAGTTGATCGTTCCGCCCGCCGGCGGATCGTCGGAGTGCCGGAAGCCGAGCGTGTGTCCCAGCTCGTGCGCCAGGACGTGCTCGAAGCCGTTGCCGGTGAGGCCGCGGCCGGTAATCCCGTTCTGGATCACCAGTCCGACTTCGCGGATCGAGTAGAAGTTCTCGCCGTTGGAGGTGTGCCGGTCGCTCGTGTCGACGAAGAATCCGCCGATCGCAAGCGTCGAGCCGCCGCCCCCCCCGAACGACCCGGGGATCTCGTTGGACAGATCGTTGAAGATGATGGCGTTGACGCCATCCGGACTGCGCAGTGCGCTCGTGACCGTCGTCGTTCCGCCGTATTGATAGACGATGTTCGATGACGTGTCGTTCGTCCACACCGCCAGACCGATCTGCGCCGCGGTGAGTCCGCCCTGCGTGGCGCCCGGCTGCGATCCGTTGCTGCGGAACACGACGGAAGTCGGAAATGTGGAGCGGCGGAATCCGATGCCGTCACTGTTCTGGATGAGATAGCTGCCGATCGTGGCGTCGCTCCTCTGCTCCAGACCGTCCACACTGCGCTCCAGCGCCCTCGGAACGACGTAGTCGGGGCGTGGATTGCCGCCCCGCGCGGTCTCCCGCACGAATTGCAGGAACGGCTGCGCCGCCCTCTGCGGCTCGCGATGCCGCACTCCTTCGAAGTCCCATCCGAAGATCTCGCTGGAATCGCGCAGAAGGAGCTCGCGCCCCGCCGAGTCGCGCGCGAATGAGAACTTGCCGAGAGTCAGGTTGCGGGTCGCCCAGCGGCCGTCCGCCGTGTGGTCCAGAAAGAGCAGCACGCGCTCGCCGGGCTTGAACCGGGGAGAGCCCGGGATGATCAGGGCGATGTCGCCAGCCGCGCCGCCCGGAGAAACCACTTCGATGTGATCCCCGCTGCGGAGAGAGCCGCGGATCGACTCGTCGACGCGAATCGTGGTCACCGTCTCGATCGCGTCCGCGCTGGAGACCCCACTCCTCGACTCGATGGCCGTCCCGGCCACGACCGCGTGCGCAGCAAGCACGAGCGAGCGGTCCGGGCCGACCAGGAACGTGGCCGCGCTCGCCGCGCCGGCGAAAAGAGACAGAACGGCAAAAAGCCGGATGGATCGCAAGTTGTTCATTTTAGCGGCCGAGTCAGTGCCCGGCGCCGGTCCCCACGTTTCCTGATTGTGGTGCCGCCATCGGCAGGAGGCTGCGACCTCCGTCACACGGCGCCCGGTCGTTATTGCAGTGCGACAAGCCCGGCGGTCAGCCAATTCCCCGATCGCCGGGTTTGATCACACCCGGCGGACGAGCCTGCGTCCGAAATAGCCGGCACCGAGGAGACCGATGGCGACGGCCAGGATGACGAGAATCCGGGTGCTCCCTCCGAAGAGAACGGGGTAGCGGACCATATTGAGGATCAGGATGCCGCTGATGATCAGGTAGAGAGCGATGCGCACGGCGTAGAGCAGCGGCGAGGGCTTGCGCGCACGGAGCGTGTCGCTCCAGAGGATCCAGAGCATTACGGTGATCGCCGCGATGGCCATTCCGGCGGGACTCATCATGATCAGGGCTCAGGGCTCAGGGCTCAGGGCTCAGGGCTCAGGGCTCAGAGGCCATCATATTCATCCGCTTGATAGCCGAACACGCTTTTCCGGCCGATGAGCAGCAGCGGGCGCCGGATGAGGTTCGGCTCTTCCATCATCAGGTCGATGGCCTGCCTCTTCGTCAGTTTGCGCGCGCCGAGGTTCCGCTCTTTGTACGCCGGGCTGCGGGTGTTGATGAAGTCTTCCAGATGCGACTCGTCGATGAGCTTCTCGAGAAGCTCCCGCGAGGGTGGCTCCCTGGCCAGATCGTGTTTGATGAGCTCGATGCCCTGACCTTCCAGGTGGGCGACGGCCTTACGGCAGCTCGTTCAGGTCGGTTTGAGGTAGATCTCGGCGCGCCGGGTCGTCATTTCTTTCGCACCCACCATTGATCGAGCGTGGCGGCAGGCGCCGCGGCAACGGCGGCGTGCTTCGGCGCCAGCTCCTCGATCATGTTCTGGACGTCGGGCGTGCAGGTCCCGCCGCAATCGCCGAGCGTGGCGCCGGTGCGGACGGCGACCTGGCTCAAGGTCCAGGCCCCTTCGCGGATGGCCCGCTCGATCATCCTGTATTTGATGTTCTCGCAGCGGCAGACGGTCTTGAGGCCTCTGATGGCCGGGTGGAGATCGTCCGAGGCTTCCATGCGCCGAGGCTAACACGGCACGGCTGTCACGCCTTCCCTCGCGGGCCGGCAACCGGTAACCGGTAACCGGTAACGGGAAACCGGAAACCGGAAACCGGAAACCGGTAACGGGAAACCGGTGACCGGGGGACGATTCAAAACCGGGCTCGGGCTCGGGCTCGGGGTCGGGCTCGGGCTCGGGAAGACGAGTTGCCTGTCGGTTTCCGGTTGCCGGTTTCCGGTTGCCGGTTTCCGCCTTCCGGTTGCCGGTTTCCGGTTTCCGCCTTCCGGGCGCCGGGCCACTGGGGGCCGTTCGTATACAATTCGCGGCGGAATTTCGAGGGGAGGATCGCGTTAGCGCCTCCCGTGTGGGGCCGTAGCTCAGTTTGGGAGAGCGCCTGAATGGCATTCAGGAGGTCGTGAGTTCGATCCTCATCGGCTCCACCAGCCCACAGCGAGCAACCGAAGGCCGGCGCGGCGCGCCGGCCTTTTTTTGTACTGACTTAAGCCTCCGGGTCTCAACGCTTTACAAGCGGCGTTGATGCGCACGCCCCTTGCACTTCTCCATGACCGGGAGATAGTGCTCGAGAGTGACTCGCATCCTCATCGTCGATGACGAAAAGACCATTCGCAAGCTTCTCGAACGGATAGCCACCCGCGCCGGCTTCGAGGTCGACGTGGCGCGGGACGGCCTCGAAGCGCTGGAGATGCTGGGGCGGCAGACCTACGACATCGCCATCGTCGACCTGATGATGCCGCGGCTGAGCGGGTACGACCTCGTGCAGCAGATCAGCACGATGAATCCGCGGCCGACCGTCATCGTTGCGACGGCCATGATGAACGGCGATGCGGCCTCGCTCGACGACTCGATGGTGCGCCGTGTGATCAAGAAGCCGTTCGACATCAACGCGGTGGCCGCGGCGCTCGTGGAGACGGCGCGTCAGATCGCCGACGAGCGCAACTCCCCCTCCCCTCCGATCGTGGTGCTTGACGACGCTGCCGTGAACGCGGTGGAATCCACGGACGAGAAGACTCCTGCCGCACCCAAGGATCCGACGCCGCCCAAACAGGGGACGTCGTAAGCAGTTTCTTTCCAGTTCCGGACAGTGTCCAACCTCTGGCACCACTTCAGCACGGTCGAGGCCGTAAGAGAGGCATCCCGCCATGTTCGACGACGTCCTCATCGAATCCGCCGGCAAGGACAGGAACAAAGGTAGCTGGGTCACCGCCCTGATCTCGTCGATCATTCACCTCGGAGTGGTCGGCGCGATCATCGCCGCCGGCTACTACGTCAAGGAGAATCCCGAGGTCATCGAGAAACCGATCAAGGCTTTCATGGTGGCGTCAGCGCCCCCTCCCCCACCACCCCCCCCGCCCCCGCCCGCGGCAACGCAGGCCACTCCCCGACAGACCACGCCGCGTGTGGAGACTCCGCGCGAGACGCAGGAGACGTTCCGCCAACCGACTGAGATCCCGGAGGAACTTCCTGATGTGTCGGGCCAGGTCACGGACACGGCCGGCGGCGTCGAAGGCGGAGTCGTGGGAGGCCAGGTCGGGGGTGTCGTCGGCGGAGTGGTGGGCGGAGTCGTGGGAGGCGTCATCGGCGGCACGCTGGGAGGGCAGATCGGCGGCCAGATCGGCGGAACGGGCGACCGGCCCGTCCGAGTCGGCGGCAACGTCAAGGCCCCGGTATCGATCACGCGCGTCGACCCTGTGTACACGGAAGTTGCAAGAAAGGCACGCATCGAGGGCATCGTCATCATCGAAGCGATCATCGATCGGAACGGAAACGTCACCGACGCCCGTGTTCTCAAACCGCTCCCCTTAGGACTCGATCAGCAGGCCCTGGAAGCCGTGAAACGGTGGAAGTTCAGGCCCGGAACTCTCAACGGACAACCCGTTCCCGTCATCTACAACCTGACAGTCAACTTCAGGCTGCAATAGAAGAGGAGAAGTGAATGGAAGACGCACAACATCAATTCACGATGGCTGGAATGTGGAGTGTGATGACTCCCATCGGCAAAGGCGTGATCATCGTCCTGGCCATCATGTCGATCTGGTCGCTGACGATCGCGATCGAGCGCATGTGGCGGTTCCATCAGGCCAAGAAGCAGTCGCTCAGGCTGGCCGTGGGGATCACGCCTCTTCTCAAGCAGCACAAGCTCGAAGACGCGATCACCCTGACCAAGGAAAAACGGTTCCGGCACAGTCATCTCGCCCGTGTCCTCTCGGCCGGTCTGACGGAGTTTCACTACGAGACCTCGCAGCAACTGCCCCCCGACTTCGACCTCATCGACTCGGGCAAGCGCGCCATCGAGCGCGAGACGCTCATGACCACTTCTGAGATGAAGAAAGGCCTGGGCAACCTCGCCACCATCTCCACGACCGCTCCGTTCATCGGGCTGTTCGGAACGGTCATCGGCATCATCACCGCCTTCCAGGGCATGGCTCTGAGCGGTTCCGGAGGACTGGGAGCGGTCTCCGCGGGCATCGCCGAGGCGCTGGGAGCGACGGCGCTCGGATTGTTCGTGGCCGTGCCGGCGGTCTGGCTGTACAACTACTTCCAGAACAAGGTGGAGCGGTTCCAGGTCGAGATGTCGAACTCGTCATCGCAGCTCATCGATTACTTCATCAAGAACGAGGCGCGCGCCAGAGCGCGCGCGTAGCGGAGGCGAGCGATGGCGTTCGGCGCAGGTGGCGGCAGCCCCAACGAAGTCAAAGGCGACATCAACGTCACTCCTCTCGTCGATGTCTGCCTGGTGCTGCTGATCATCTTCATGGTCGTGACGCCGATGCTGCAGCAGGGCGTCGACGTGCAGCTTCCGCAGGGTCCGCACGCGGAGAAGAAACCGGGCAAAGAGGGCGACCTCATCGTCTCCATCAAGCAGGACGGCACGGTCTTCGTCGGCCAGGACTGGATTCCGGACCGCAACCTCGTGACGTACCTTCGCGCCGAGCGCCAGAAGGACCCCACCCGGATCATTCAACTGAAGGCCGACAAGCGGATCAACTTCGGCAAGGTCCGCGAGGTCATGAAGGCCGCCAACGAGGCCGAGTTCCCCGGCGTGGCCATCATGACCGAGAACCAGCAGGCCGGCGCCCAGATGGCGCAGGGAAAGATGTAAGCCATGGCCATGACAGCTGGCAGCTTCGGCTCAGTCAAATCCGAGATCAACATCACGCCACTGGTCGATGTGGTCCTCGTGCTGCTCATCATCTTCATGGTGGCCACACCGATCCTGCAGATGGGACTCGACGTGGAAGTGCCTCCCAAAGTCGAATTGACCGCCCCGCAGCCCGAGACGGAGCAGAACCAGCTCGTCATCATCGTCAAACAGGACGGGATCTACCTGAACGCCCAGAAGATGGCCACGCTGAAGGACCTGCGCGATGCGGTCGCCCCGCAGATGATCTCGCGGCCGCCCGCCGAGCGCGTGGTGTTCATCAACGCCGAGGACGGGCTCGCTTTCGAGTCGGCGGTGCTGGCGATGGATACCGCCCACGCCGCGGGCGCACAGAAGGTCGGATTCCTCACGGATCCGCCCAAGTAAAACTTTAGTCCTTAGTCCTTAGGAGGCCGCCGCACCCTCGCGGTCCGTTCTCCTAACGACTAAGGACTAAGGACAAAGGACTAAGGACTAACGACTATGGCCTAGGAATGGCGGAGGCGTGTCGGAATCGAACCAACCCTTCGACGCTTCCGCGCCGAAACAACGGTTTTGAAGACCGCGGAGGCCACCAGACCTCATTCGCCTCCATCCGGTGAGCGGCGTGGAGAACAGCGTCCCGCCATTCTGAATTCTGGCGGTTTCCCTCATACTCGCCCCGCGTGGAGTTCCTCATTGCCGCCACGGCGTTCGCGCTCGGTGCCATCGTCGGCAGCTTTCTGAACGTCGTCATCCACCGCTATCCGCGCGAAGAGTCGATCGTCTTTCCGGCCAGTCACTGCGCGAGCTGCCAGACCGCGATCAAGCCGTACGACAATGTTCCCATCCTCAGTTACCTCTGGCTGCGGGGCCGCTGTCGTCACTGCCGCGAGCCGTTCTCGATCCGCTACCCGCTCGTCGAGCTTGCCAACGCCCTGTTCTACCTGGCCATCTTCCAGCGTACCGGCCCCTCGGTGTTCTTCCTGCCGATCGCCGCGATCGTCTCCATGCTGATCGTGCTCATCTACATCGACGCGGAGATCCAGATCCTCCCGGATGTCATCACCTATCCGGCCATCGCCCTCGGCCTCGGAACCGCTTCCCTGGGAGCGGCGGCGAGCGCACCCGAGCTCTTTCTCGCCACCGGCTGGAGGCACTCGCTGATCGGCGCACTTTCCGGAGCCTGGCTGCTGACGATGCTGATCCTCGTCTACTGGCTCATCCGGCGGATCGAAGGGATGGGCTGGGGCGACGTGAAAATGCTGGCCATGATCGGCGCGCTGATGGGGCTGGAAGGCGTCCCGGCGGTGCTGCTCCTGGCATCTGTGGCCGGGGCGGCCATCGGGATCCCGCTGGCACTGCGCCACGAGAAGGGCATGCAGGTGGCCCTTCCCTTCGGCGTGTTTCTCGGCATCGCCACCTTGGGCGTGCTTTTCTTTGGCCATACACTGTTCTCACTGTGGGTGCGGCTCGTTCTCCTTCGCTGACCAAGCTCAGCTTCCGAAGAGACGTACGGCTGTTCCTCACGCTTCTGGTCGGCCTGCTGGTGGTGCTCATCGTCGTTCTGCTCCTGGTCCTGGGCCGGACCTCGTCGTTTGCGGCCGAGAGCACGATGCGGCACCGTCTGATGACGGCCGAGGCGGCGGCCGACGCGCTCGTGCCGCAGGGCTCTGATGAGCTGCCGGCCGGCCTGGTCGAGAGCAGGCTGGTGCAGATCCGCACGCGCTACGGAGTGGAGGCCGTCTCGTTCCGGTCGGTGGATGGGCGGGTGACGACGTCGGGCATGACGGAGGGACTGGCGCCGGCGGAACGGCGCTTGCGGGGCGGCACGCTGACGCTCTACTTCGACGATACCCGCCTCATGGCCACGCGGCGATCTTACGTGCTCGTCGGGATCATCTGCGCCGCGGCCACGATCGCCGGCGCGTTTCTGCTGGCGATGTATCTGCCGAAGATCACCCGGCCGGTCGAGCTGATGCTGGACCAGGCCCGGGAGGCCGGCGCGAAGCAGTCGCATGAGGACGACACGGAGTTCGTGGTCGACACCTTCCGCCGATCGGTTGCCGTTCTGAAGTCGCAGGAGGAGGAGCTCCGCCGGCTGCACGCACTGCAGAAGAGCCGCGCGGATGATCTGGAGCGGGTCACGGCCGCGCTGACGCGCAGCCTGACGTCAGGGTTCGTCGCCATCGATCGCGGAGGGCTGCTCGTCGACGCGAATGCGGCGGCGCGCGAGATCGCCGGCCTCAGCGACGCGTCGGTGCAGGGGCAGCCGATCGAGCAGGTGTTCGGCCAAAATGCCTTCTCCACCCTCCTCCGCGACGCGCTCGAGCGGCGGACCGCCCTGAGCCGAACGGAAGCGCATGTCGCCTTCGGGGAAGAGAAGCGGCTGATCGGACTGACCACCGTCCCGCTGCTCAACGAGGAACAGCAGTTTCTGGGGATGCTCGCCCTCTTCACCGACCTCACACCGATCCGCCAGCTCGAAACGCGCGTCCGCGAAATGCAGAACCTGGCCGACCTGGGGGAGATCGCCGCGGGGATCGCCCACGAGTTCCGCAACTCGCTCTCCACGATCCTCGGCTACCTGCGCCTGTCGCGAAAGGCGGCCGCCCAGCCGGCGACGATCGACGCGATCGAAAAGGCCGAGCGCGAGGCGGCCGGCCTCTCCGCCGCGGTCGACGGCCTCCTGTCCTTCGCCAAGCCGATGAAGCTCGACGCCAAGCCGGTCGATCTGTTCGAGCTGGCCTGCTCCGTGGCCGAGCGGCTGGCCGTGGGAAGCGGCGTCGACGTGCACTGCGAGGGCCAGGCCGCGATCATCGAAGGCGATCCCGTGCTGCTCGATCGCGCGGTGGAGAATGTGGTGCGCAATGCGGTCGACTCGGTGCGGCGGAAGGGCGCCGGCGGCGCCGTCGACGTGCGCGTGACCGCGCATCCGGTGATCGCGATCGAGGTCGAGGACAGCGGCGTGGGAGTCGATCCGTCCGAGGTGGCCTCGTTCTTTCTGCCATTCCGGTCGGGCACGCCGGGCGGACACGGGCTCGGTCTCTCTCTGGCCAGGAAGATCGTGCTGCTGCACGGCGGAACGATCCGCCTGACCGGTGAGCCGGGCCGCGGAGCCACGGCGATCATCGAGTTTCCGGGCCTGTCATCCCGAGCGTGAGCATGTCATCCCGAGCGTGAGCGAGGGATCTGGGGGACGGGTGGCGTGAGGCTCGGGGCTCGGGCCTCCGGGCCCGGGCCTCCGGGCTCCGGGCTCCGGGCCCCAGGAACATCTCACAGCCGGGGCGTAGCGCCTGGTACTTTCCGTAACAGTGTGGGTCGCAATGGCGGCGGATCTCGCCGATGACCCATCAGCCTAACTCATTCCCTGTGAATGAGATCAGTACGAATTCAACCGTATGGCACCCCGGGTGCTCTTGGAGGTCATCATGTTCAAGCGCCGACACTCTCTCGCCCGTGGTTACTCGCTCATGGAGCTGCTCGTCGTGGTGGCGATCATCGGGACCATGTCGCTGGTCTCAGTGCCCGCCTTCATGAAGTTCTACTGGAGCAACAAGATGAAGACGTCGCTGCGCCAGTTCACGTCGGAAGTGCGCAGCGCGCGGCAGCGGGCCATCACGGAGAACCACCCGACGATGCTGAGCTACGAGATCGGGACCACCAAGCGCCAGTTCCAGTCGTACAACGGCACGGTCCAGTCGGACGGCACCGTGCAGTGGGCCGTGGTGACCACTCCGATGAAGATCATGGAAGACATCGTCTACTTCGCGCGCCCGGCGGACTGCGTGTTCGGGAACGACATCGAGATGGCGGACACGCCGGGCTGGAACGACATCATCTTCCGCTCGAACGGAACGATTCAGAACGTTCCTGCGCCGCCGTGCGCTGCCGGCAAGGTCACGCTCCGAACGGACTACAAGGTGCCGCGCCCCAGCGTCACCGTGGACGTGTTCAACACCGGCCGGCTCAAGGCGAACTGACGAGGAAATGACGATGAGAAACCCGATCGCAGCCACGGCAGACCTTCGCCGCAACCAGGGCGGCTTCAACCTGATCGAGATGATCATAGCCACGGCCATTCTGGGCACGGTGGCCCTGTCCGTCGCTTCTCTCTTCATGATGGGCCGTCGAAACGTGTACTCCGGCAAGGAAATGACGGCGGCGGTTTCGATGGCCACGCGCGTCTCCGAGGATCTGTCGGGGATGACTCTGGACGAGGTTTATACGGCGTTCGGCATCGCCAAGAGCGACACGGCCATCAGCGGCGGAACCTACGACGTGACCGTGGACAACACCGCACCGAAGAGGAACCTCGAATTCAACACATACACGGGAAGCATCATCCGGCGGACGACCGACACGCTGGTGACCACGGCCGGAGGCAATGACACAGGCCGGTTCCTGACGCGGTGGAAAGACGAGATGGATCTGAACCTGCGGTTCGCCAATGGAACGGTGAACCTGGTGATCACGCCGCGGAACAGGAACCCGCTGACGGCAGCATCGATCACGCTGAACAACGCCACGGTCGTCCGCATCCGCACGCTGGTGCGCTGGACGGAAGACAACAGGCCGCGCCAGCTGATCGTCGACACACTGAAAACGAACCGGCCCAATCCGCCGGACTAGTCTGGAGAAATCGACATGTCTCGTCCCATGAGCTTCCAACGCGGTTTCACGCTCGCCGAGATCCTGGTGGCCCTGGCGATCTTTGCGCTGATCTTCATCGCCGCGCTGACGATGTACGACCAGAGCAATCAGATCTTCAAACGCGGCGTGGAGTCGGCGGAAACGCAGCAGAACGTGCGCGTCAGCTTCGACAAGATGGTGGCCGATCTCCGGATGATCGGATTCGACTTCGACCGCGACGGCATTCCCACCGGCTCGACCAGTGCCGTGTGGGCAGCGTCACGCACTTACGGCGTCGGTAACCTCGTGACCCCCATCGTGACCAACGGATTCGTCTATCGCATGACGCCGCTGGCCGGCGGCCCCTCCAGCTGCGTCAGCGGCGGCGCCCCTCCGGCGTGGCCGACGACCGTAGGCAACTTCGTCACGGACGGCACCTGCCGGTGGCAGGCCCTCCAGGGGTTGAACCAGTACCAGCAGCCCGACGAACAGATCGAGTTCGCGCACGCCGCCGCCGTCACCATCCGCGCCAACTTCGACTACGAGCTGAACATGCCCGGCGACACCGACAACGGACGCGAGCCGGGTCTGGAAAGCGCCGAGTTCCCGGTCGTCACGACGGGGAACGACGAGATCGTGACCTACGCCCTGCGCTCGGACCGCGGGCCGAACAACGATACCGTCGCGTTCTATGCAGACGTGGACGGCCGCAAGTCGCATGGCGGCGTCGGCAGAAGGCCGGAAAACCTCGTACGCATCACCCGCGTGAACTTCGGCCAGACGACGGGAACGTTCGCCGGGCAGACGTGTACAGCGGACGATCCATGCTTCCCCGATGCTCCTTACACGCTCTATCGCTTCTCGCTGGACGAGAGCGGCAATCCCGTCGAGACGCCGCTGGCCAGCAACATCCGCAGCATGGCCTTCAAGTACTACAACAACGTGACCGGCGTTCCGGCGGCGGCGGTGCCGGCCGGGTGGGCCACGACGACCCGTCTCACCGATGCCGGCGGCGGCCAGTTCAACCCGGACGCTCCGAATACGAACACCGCGCCGCGAAACGCCCGCGCGCTGATTCAGTCCGTCCGCGTGACCATCACCGGCATGACCGAAGCGCAGGAGCGGAACTTCACGAATCCGCTGGAGACGCAGGGACCGTTCCGTGGCTATCGCACCTACCGCCTGGAGAGCCTCGTGGTGCCGCGCAACATCGGCCGCCAGGGCATGCGCGAGATTCCGCCGAACCCGCCCGGCGCGCCCATCCTGCAGAGCGTCATCTACGGATATTGCGGCGCGGTGAAGGTGAACTGGCTCGCTCCCATCGGCACCACCGGACAGGGACAGGTCGAGTCGTACGCCATCATGTACAACACGACCGGGAGCAACACCGTCTTCCCGTTCATTCGCGATGCCGGTCCCAACACGACCGGCGTCGTGACGAACCTCGATCCGACCCTCACCTACACATTCACAGTGGCGGCCGTCAACAGCTACGGCAACCAGGTTGCGCTGATCCCGGGC
>DATKCA010000170.1:0-13599 GCA_035544675.1 Thermoanaerobaculia bacterium
ACGAGACCCACCGCTTCGGACGCGCGCGCGATGCGGTCAGTACGATCACGCGGCTGATTCGCGAGGGCGAAGTCGTGGTGCAGGAATTCGTCCCCGAGATCGTCGCGGACGGCGAGTGGTCGCTCGTCTTCATCGATCGCCAGCTCAGTCATGCCGTGAAGAAGTCCCCGGGGAGCGGCGACTTCCGCGTGCAGATGGAGCTGGGTGGGTCCGCCGAAGCGGCAACCGCACCGGCCGCTCTCGTCGATGAGGCCAGGGCCATTCTCGGGAAAGTGGACGGCGATCTGCTCTACGCGCGCGTCGATCTCGTCACGCGCGCGCAGGGCGTGATGTTGATGGAGCTCGAGCTGATCGAGCCCCACCTATTTCTGGTATCCGCGGCGGGGAGCTCGCGCCGGTTCGCCGAGGCGATCGTCCGGCGCGTCGAGGTCACCAGCGGAACTTGACGCCGGCCGAGAAAATCAGCGGATTCAGATCGAGGTCGATCTCGTCGTCCCTGTTCTCCGCCGGAGCGGCACCCGGTGTGTAGGAGATGTACTTGGCGTCGAGTCCGATGGCCAGGCTTCTGGAGAGGTTGATGTTGACGCCGGCCTGAAGCGCCCACGTGAACTCGTCCTCGATTTCGATCGGTCCCAATTCGATGAGCTCACCGGAGCTCAAATCATCGGCCAGGATGTACGCGGCGCCCGCCCCGATGTACGGCGAGAACGCGCTGTTGCGCAGGAAGTGAAGCTGCAGCATGGCAGTGATCGGAATGAGGTCGAGATCGCCGATCTCGATGTCGTCGATCGTGTCGGCGCTGATCTCCTCTTCCTGGGTGAGCGCGGTCGCGCCGAGCTCGAAGGATATGTTGCCCCAGTATTGATTGAGGCTGATGCCGAATCCGAGGCCGTTGTCGAACGCGAGGTTGGCTTCGTCGTCGCGGGTGTCGCCGACCTGGCTGGCCGCGACCCACAGGCCGAGCTCGCCGTTCTGCGCGAACACCGGAGCGGAACAGAGTGCAACGAGACAGAAAAGAGCAAGACGGGAACGCATGCAGGGTCTCCCTGGCCTTGCCCTCTGTGCAAAAGGCATGACCGCACTAGAATCACAACATGAAGCGATCGATTTTCCCGACACTCCTCTTCCTCTGCGCCGCCGTGTCGATAACGGCCCGGCCGATCACCGAGACCGACATCTTCCGTTTCGTCTGGATCGCGGATCCGCAGATCGCTCCCGACGGAGCCCGTGTCGCGTTCGTGCGCGTCACCGTCAATGAGAAGAAAGACGGGTACGACACGGCGATCTGGAGCGTGGCCACCAGCGGCGCCGAGCAGCCGCGGCAGCTGACGAACGGACCGCGCGACTCGTCGCCGCGCTGGTCGCCGGACGGCAGGTCGCTGGCGTTTCTGCGCGCCCTGGAGAAGGACGGGAAGCCGGAGCCGGCGCAGATCCACGTTCTGCCGATGAGCGGCGGCGAGCCGCGCGCGATCACCACCCTGGCCAGGGGTGCGGGCACGATGGCGTGGTCGCCCTCCGGCGACCGGATCGCCTTCACCACGAAGACGAATCCTGGAGAGAGCGAAGCGCCGGCGAAGAAAGACGAGGGCGCGTACGAGAGCGACGTGCGCGTCGTCAACCAGGCCGTGTACCGGTTCAATGGGCAGGGCTACCTCGATCCGGTCCGGCGCTCGCACATCTGGACCGTCCGTCCCGCGGACGAGAAGCCCGAGGCGAAGCAGATCACCGCCGGCGAGTTCGACGAGGAGGATGTGGTCTGGTCTCCCGACGGCTCGAAGGTGTACTTCACGTCCACCCGCGTGCGCGAGCCGTACTACCAGCTCTCGCGAACGGAGCTCTATGCCGCGCCTGCGTCAGGAGGAGACATCGTGGCCATCGCCTCGATCGAAGGAGACATCGGTCGCATCGCGCCGAGCCCCGACGGGAAGTGGATCGCGTTCCGCGGCCAGATCAACAGGCCGGCGCGCTCGTACAACCAGCCCGACCTCTTCGTGGTGAGCACGGCCGGCGGCTCGCCCGCCCGCAACCTCACCGCCGGCTATGACAACGACGTGCTGGCCGGGCTGACCGGCGATCAGCGCGCGCCCCGCGGCGGAAAAGCGGCGCTGCCCATCTGGTCGGCCGACTCGCGTGCGCTGCTGGTCACGACGGCCGAGCGCGGGACGGCGAACCTGGCGCGCGTTGCGGTGCCGTCGGGTGCCATCACCCCGATCACCCGCGGCAACCACGAAGTGCAGACCTTCACCGCCACGCCGTCGATGACGCGCCCCGTCGTTCTCGTATCGACGCCGACGATGATCGGCGACCTGCACGCCGTCGGCGAAGGGGGACGCCTCTCGCGCCTCACGAATGTGAACAAGGCGCTCTTCGACGAGCTGACCCTCACCGAGCCCGACGAGCTGACCTACAAGAGCTTCGACGAGAAGATGATTCAGACGTGGGTGCAGAAGCCTCCCGGCTTCGAGAGCGGCAGGCGTTACCCGCTGATTCTCAACATCCACGGCGGCCCGCACGCGGCGTACGGGTACACGTTCTTTCACGAGATCCAGTGGATGGCGGCGAAGGGTTACGTCGTGCTCTATCCGAATCCGCGCGGCAGCACGACGTACGGGCAGGAGTTCGGCAACATCATTCAGTACCGATATCCCGGCGACGATCACAAGGACCTCATGGCCGGCGTGGACGAGCTGATCCGCCGCGGTCTCATCGACGAGAAGAAGCTCGGAGTGACGGGAGGGAGCGGGGGAGGGTTGCTGACGAACTGGGCGGTCACGCAGACGGATCGGTTCGCGGCAGCGGTCTCGCAGCGGTCGATCTCGGACTGGGCGAACTTCTGGTACACGGCCGACTTCACGCTGTTCCAGCCGAACTGGTTCCGCAAGGCGCCGTTCGAGGACCGCCAGGACTACCAGGCCCGCTCACCGATCACGTACGTGGACCGCGTCCGCACGCCGATGATGTTCATCGAGGGAGAGCTCGATTACCGCACGCCGCCGGCGGCCGGAGGCGAGATCATGTTCCGCGCCCTCAAGTACCTCAGGAGGCCGGCGGTGATGGTGCGCTTCCCGGGCGAGACGCACGAGCTGTCGCGCTCGGGGAAACCGTGGCATCGCGTGGAGCGCCTGCAGCACATCGTGCGCTGGTTCGACAAGTATCTGATGGGTGAGCGAACCGACTTGTACGATGTCGGTCTTGATAACTCTTCGTGAAGCTGGCCATCACGCGCGTCCAGGCACTGTCGAAGTAGTCGTACACGTCGTTCCATGCGCCGCCCTCCCGCCAGCCGAAGTGGGTGAGACGCACACGGGTGCCGCTGCCCGGCGCGTCGTCGAAGCGGAGCAGCACGTACGTGTGCTCGTTGCGCAGCGCGCCGAACCTGGGCGGCGCATTCCACGTGAACAGGAGCATGCGCTCCTCCTCGAATGCGACCACCGTGTTCGTCTCGCCGCCGCGCAGTCCGGGCGGCTGCGACATGTCGAACAGGATCTCGTATGGTCCGCCCGGGCGCAGCTCGATGTTCGCATCGGGCGCGAAGAACGTCTGCACACCCTCGCTCGAGCTCCAGGCCCTCCAGACCGCGGCGCGAGGCGCGCTGACCACGGCCTCGCGCTCGATGCTCCGCGCGGACCCGGCCAGGAGAGGCGTGGCCATGACCAGAAGAGCGGTTGCAAGTCTACGCATGGGTCTTCTCCTCGGCAGCTTCCTTCGCGTACAGCAGAAGCAGCCCGCCCCAACCCTGCTCGGACGCCAGTCCCTCGCGGGTCGCCACGGCCTTCTCGCCGAAACGCTCCATGTTGCGGTGCTCGAGCTCGACCTTCGTCTGCAGCGGACCGACCGCTGTGAACCTGAGCTCGAGCTCCGTGATCAGATTCGGGTCGTATGTCCACTCGGGATTGAGCTGCCACGCGATGACGAGGCGTCGCGGCGGCTCCCACACCAGCACCTTTCCCCAGTTGCACTCCGAACCGTCGGTGCCGATCTCGTAGAAACGCCCGCCCACGCCCGGCTCGAGCACGGCCCTCGCCAGGGGGGCCTGGCCGATGTGATGCTCGCGCGGCCACCACTGATCGAACCGGTCCGTGAACACGCGGAAGGCGCGCTCCGGCGGCGCTTCCACCACGATCTCCTTGCGAACGGGCGGGTATTCGGCGGGCATCAGGCATCCTCCTCTTGTTCGACCGCTTCCTTGAAGGCGGTCAGAGCGTTGGTCCAGAAGCGGTCGAGGTACGCGCGCATCGCCGCCACGCCCTTCGGGTCGACGGCGTAGACGTTCCGTGTTCCCTCCGGGCGCATGCCGACGAGCCCGGCGTCCTTGAGCACGCGCAGGTGCTGCGAGACGGCGGGGCGCGTGACCGGGAGTTGTGCGGCGAGCTCGCCGACGGACAGGGCGCGCTTCGAGAGACGCTCGAAGATGTCGCGGCGGGTCGGGTCGGCCAGAGCGGCGAAGCGCTCGGATTGGTTAGTCATTGCTAACCGTTAGTATCGGCTTACCAAGCGACGCTGTCAAGTGGAGCGCCGCCGACCCGGCGGCGCTTTGGGTGGGCGGTGGGCGACGAAAACGCCGCCGAACCGGCGCGCTCCACCAGAATGTCCCTCATGCGCGCCGCCGCTTACTACGAATACGGTGGACCGGAAGTCGTCAAAGTCGCCCAGCTGCCCGCGCCGCTGCCGAAGCCGGGCGAGATCGTCGTGCGCGTCATCGCCGCGGGTGTCAACCCGAAGGACGCGTGGATCCGCTCCGGCGCGTACAGACTCTTCAGCGGAAAGCGATTTCCCCAGATCACAGGATCCGATTTCTGCGGCGTCATCACGCATCCGCACCAGGCGGCCGGGAAGACCGTGTTCGGATACCTCCAGCACATGCACGGCGGCGCCGCGGCGGAGCTTCTCGCCGTTCCGGAGGCGTGGACGGCGATTGTGCCGGAGGGGCTGGATACGAACGTGGCGGCGGCCTTGCCGTGTGCATATCTCGCGGCATTGCAGTCGCTGCGCGATCGCGGCCGCATCCGGCCCGGCTCGCGGGTGTTGATCTACGGCGCATCGGGCGGCGTGGGAACCGCGGCCACGCAGCTCGCGAAACACTTCGGCGCGCACGTCACGGCGGTCAGCCGGTGGAAGAACCGTGGCTACTGCCGCGAGAACGGCGCGCATGAGTTCATCGCCTATGACAAGACGGGCGACGTCTTCGCGGCGCGCGAGGGCTACGACATCATCTTCCAGGTGTACATGCTCGAGAAGCACCTCTACAAACGCGCCAGGAAGAGGCTGGCCGAACGCGGAGTCTTCGTCGATCTGGCCGGCAATCCCGTGCTCAATTTCTACAGCACGATCCGCCGTTACCAGGGAGTGCGCACCCGCTTCTCGCACATCACCCGATCGAAGCGCGACGACCTCGATCTTCTGGCGCGTCTCGCTGTGGAGAGAGTCATCGACCCTCACGTGGAAGTACTCCCGCTCGAGAAGGCCGCGGAAGCGCACGCGCGGATGCAGACGACGCACACGCGCGGGAAGATCGTGCTGAGGGTGACGTGAAGACGACGCCGCAGCGCGAGCTCGAGATCGTCGGGTCGATCGCAGAAGCACTATCGCACCCGAGTGGATCTGATCCCGATGGCGCCAGACGGCGCGTGAGATCGCCGCGATCACCTTTTCGGCCTGACTGTGCTTCTTGAAGCCGCGCGTCAGCACGACCAGCGCGTACGACGTCCCGTCGGACGTCATCACCAGGCCGGAGTCATGCGCGATCTCGGTGATGGAGCCGGTCTTGTTCGCGACGAGTGTCGCCTTGGGCAGTCCGGCGGGGATGCCGCCGGTGTGCTCCTGCCCGGACAGGATCTCGATCATCTTCGCCGACGCCTCCCCGGACACCACTCGTTGCTCGCCGAGGGAGCGGAAGATGAGCATGAGGTCGAGGGCGGTGGTGGTGTTGTTCATTCCGGCGCGATAGGCCTTGTCGTCCTCGACCCCGCGGAGCACCTTGATGTCGTTCGCCCCGATCTGTTTCATGAGCACCATGACGCGCGGCGCGCCGATCAGCTCGATGACGATGTTCGTGGCCAGGTTGGAGCTGCGCGCGATCATCCGGCGCACCAGCTCCTCGAGCGGGAGGTCGCGTCCGACGAGCTCATAGAGCTGCGGGTCGGAGTCTTCCTTCGGATCGAGCGCGTATTTCGATCCATCGAGGATGCTCACGAACTCGTTGCGCACCCGTACCGGCTGATCGAGCCGCAGCTCGCCGCGCGACACTGCCTCGAAAACGCCCAGCATGACCGGCACCTTCATCGTGCTGGCGGCGTGAAAGACCTCGCGCTCGTTCCGCAGGAACGTGCTGCCGTCACGGAGGTCGTAATATGCGACGGCGATCGTCTGCCTGCCGTTCGCCGCGATGATGCGGTCGACGTTGCGCGCGAGATCGGCGCTGCTCGCGCAGCCGATCAGCAGAAGGAGCGGGGCCAGCACAGCCGCATGACGCATTTTTCGCGGCGAAGGCTAGCATGGGACGGGACGACGTTATACTCGGGGAGATGCGCAGCAGACTGGCCGAACAGCTCAAGAAGGAGCAACGCGCGCGGTTTGCCAGTATGTCTCCTGCCGAGCGCGTGGCGCTCACCGAGAGACTCGGCGAAGAAGGGCTGGCGGAGTACATGTCGGCGCACCGCGTCGACCGCCCCACCGCCGTCCGGGCTATCAAGCGATCACGGCGCATGGGCCGGCGGCCGTCGCGCTGTTTCGATGAACGTCCTTGAGGTCGTGGCCCGGTTCCTGGAGTCGATCGACGCTCCCTATGCGCTCATCGGCGCCCGCGCCGTCGGCGCCCGCGGATATCCGCGCATGACTCTCGACTACGATTTTCTGACCGCCGATGACCGGGTGTTGAACCCCGAGGTCTGGCGACCTCTCGAACAAACCGGCGTCTCGGCCGACCCTCGCAAAGGTGACTACGACGATCCGATCGCCGGCGTCGTGCACCTGCACTTCGCAGACGGCGGCGAAGCCGATGTGCTGCTGGCCAGATGGAAGTGGGAACTGGAGGTCATCCAGCGCGCGGAGCCGATCGACGTCGGCGGGATCGTCGTGCCCGTGCCCCTCACGAGCGATCTCATCCTGCTGAAGCTCGTCGCCGGCGGACCGATCGATCTGCAGGACGTCGTGGCACTCGTCGAAACCGATCGCCGGAGATGGATTCCCGAGGTCGACGAGAAGATCGGCCGGGTCCAGCCCGACGTTTCGGCGGCATGGCTCCGGATCAAGCAGTCGCTGCAGCTCTGGCCCGAGGTTTTCTAACGCAGCGCCGCCCTCGGGCCGGCGTATTGCGACTCGATGAGGTCGCCCTCGTCGGCGTGCACCGGTCTTCTCCTCGAGGTTGCGAATCATGGACTGCATCGCTTCGTCGGCCGAGCTCATCCGTTTTCCCCCTGACACTCTATTCACCGTTTGCGAGAGAATCTTTGCATGCGCACAGCCCTCTTCGTGTTCCTCGTCGCCACCGCCGCATTCGCCGCCGACGTCGAGATCCGTGAGTGGCCCGTTCCGTGGGGGGACACGCGGCCGCGCGATCCCGCCGTGGATGCGAAGGGCCACGTCTGGTTCGTCGGGCAAACCGGCGACTACGTCGGCCGGCTCGACCCGGCCACAGGGAAGTTCGACCGGTTCGACCTCGAGAAAGGGACCGGCCCGCACAATCTGATCGTGGGGGCGGATCGGGCGATCTGGTTCGCCGGGAACCGCAAGGCGTACCTCGGACGCCTCGATCCGGCCACTGGAAAGATCGCGAAATACGCGATGCCCGACCCCGCCGCGCGCGACCCGCACACGCTCGTGGAAGCCGGAAACGGCGACATCTGGTTCACGGTGCAGGGAGGAAGCTACGTCGGCCGCCGCGAGGCGAAGAGCGGCGAGATCCGGCTGGTGAAGGTCCCGGCGCCGGGGTCGCGTCCTTACGGGATCGTCGTCGACGGAGCGGACCGCGTCTGGTTCAACGAGTTCGGCCGGAACTATCTCGGCGCGATTGACGCGCGCACCATGAAGCTCGAGGAGTATCCCCTCCCGGAGCGGACGCGCGGGCGTCGCATCGCCCTCGGCGACGATCGATCGGTGTGGTACGTCGACTACGGCCGCGGTTTCCTGGCCAGGTTCGACCCGAAGACCGCAAAGGTCAACGAATGGCAGACGCCCGGCGGCGCCGGATCGCTGCCGTACGCGATGGCGCGGGACGACCGCGGGCGGATGTGGTTCGTGGAGACCGGCCCGCAGCCGAACATGCTCGTCGGCTTCGATCCGAAGAGCGGGAAGTTCTTCGCGCGCGCGCCCATTCCGAGCGGCGCGAGCACGGTTCGCCACATGATCTTCGAGCCGAAGCGCCGCGAGCTCTGGTTCGGCACGGACGCGAACACGATCGGACGGGCGCGAGTCCCCTAGAACGACTAAGGAGCCTCTGCGCAACTTTGTGATCTCTGTGACTCTGTGGTTGACGTCAAACCACAGAGTCACAGAGGACGCAGAGCTTACGCAGAGGTTCCCTAGTGGCCTCCGTTACAGGCCACCAGGATGCCGGGGAGGATGCCGGGAAGCTGACCTGGGGGATTCCGATCCGGCGGAGCAGCTCGACGAAACGCGGGTGATCGCGAACGCGGTCGAACGCATGATGCGTGTTGATGTTCGTCATCTGCGACGCTCTCCCGTCGTACCCCTTCTCCAGCCAGGCGAACATCTCTTCCTCGTCGCCGAGTAACGCGTAGACCTCGGCAATCTGAACGGGTGAGCTGAAGCTGTCCGACTGACGCGTGAGAAACATCTCCAGCCGCTTCCTCAGGAAGCCTTCCATCCCGCCCTGGCGATACGCGGCAACGAGCGCGAGCGGATCAGGCTCCCCCGTCGCTTCCAGGTCCTTCATCACCGCCTCGTATTCGCCGAGCGCGACGAGGGCCGTGCGCTCGCACATCGACGGACGGAGGCGCGCGTCGACGCTCGCCACTCTCTGGCTGAAGGCAACGGCCTGGCGATATTTCCGTTCCGAGAGGAGGGTTCCGCACTTCGCCCCGGTGATGGCCGAGGAAAGCGGGTCGAGGGCGTAGGCGAGGTCGACCTCGCGGCGCGCCTCCTCGAACCGGCCCATGCTGCGGAGGTAGTCTCCGTACCGTCCCGTCGCGTAGTTCGGATTCAGCTCGAGAGAGCGGCGGTAATTCCGCTCGGCCGCCTCGAAATCCCAGAGATTGCGGAACTGAGTCGTGGCGATGCTCGTGTACGCCTCGGCGTTCGAGGGGTCGAGCTCGAGGGTCTTTCGCGCGGCCGCCAGGACCATCGGGGTGCCCAGGTCGGGCGTGAGGAGCCCGTTGCCAACCATGATGCCGTACGTGTTCGCCAGTCCGGCATGAGCGGCAGCGAATGAAGGATCGCGGTCGATGGCCTGGCGGAAGAGATCCACCGCCTTCCTTATGTCGTCTTTCGTGCGGCAATTCCAGGCGTACAGCCCCTGCAGATAGAGGTCGTATGCCTCGGCGTCGCTCGTGTAAGCGCGTCCGATCAGCCGCTTCTGCTCCGCGCCGATGCGTTGACGCAGGGCTCGCGACAGATCCTCGGAGATGCGGCCCTGGACGGCCGACAGCTCGGAGGCCTTCGCTTCGAAGCGGCGCCCCCACATCTGCGTGGCGTTTCGAACGTCGATGAGCTCGACGCGGATGGTGTAGCGGTCCCCGTCGCGCTGCACCCGCCCCATGACGAGCGCGCCGACGCTGAGGTCCTTGCCCACACGCCAGGGATCGATGTCCTGATTCTTGTACCGGAAAACGCTCGTGCGGGCGGTGACACGCAGCTCGGGTGTGAGCGAGAGCTTGTCGATGAGGATCTCAGAGAGACCGTCGCTGATGTGCTCCGTTGCGGCATCGTCGTTTGCGAAGGGGAGCACCGCCACCGCGGTGATGGCGCTGCGCGCGGCCGTCTGGCCGCGCTGCCGAAGCCAGAGAGCGGCGGCGATGGCCAGCACCACGATTGCCACGCTCGCGATCAGCAGGATCGGCACGCGGCGAATCGCTCCGGGTGACGCGCCACGTGCATCGCGCGGGGGCCCTGAATCCCCAGTCAAGGTGACCGGTGCGATCAAGCGATAGCCGCGGCGGGCCAGCGTCTCGATGTAGCGGGGCTTCTCGGCGGTGTCGTCGAGCGCCGCGCGCAGCTTGCGGACGGCGGTGTTGAGTCCGTGGTCGAAGTCGACGAAGTCGCTGGGCCAGAGCCGCTCGCGCAGCTCCTCGCGGGTCACGACCTCGCCCGGACGCTCCACCAGAACCTGAAGCAGCCGCAGCGGCTGATCCTGAAGGCGGACCTTGACGCCGTCGCGCCGCAACTCGCCCTGCGCCGCGTCGAGCTCGAACACACCGAAACGCACCACTCCCGGCGCTCCGTGGCGAGATTACCTGATGGTGCAAATTCAGGAGCCTCAATCATTTACGAGGTCATCTGCGGATGAGCGCGAATTGATCTCCGGTGCATCGACCGCCGCCGCGGTCAGACCGACTTTGCGCCCACGATGCGACCAGAAATCTCGATCTTCCTCATCCTACTCCACTGCGCCGCGGGGTCAGGTCACGCCACGGAAACGGCACGCCAGACGGTTGTCGTCGAGGCGGCGGTGGTCCGGCTGGCTCCGACCATCGACCACCTCAAACAGACGTGTCTGGTGGACGGCGACTACGACGCGTGCACGAACTTCATCGGCTTCCGGCTCCAGGCCAGCTGCGCCGCCGCGGACCGGGGGTGGCGTTTGCGCGCCTCGGCTACGTTCCGTCCGTGGATCGTGCTGCACAATCTCCGGCAGCTGCCACATGAGCAGGAGCACATCAATGACGTGCGAGGGTCGGTGGAGCGTCTGATCACCGCGATCGAGACGGCGGAGTTCGCGACGGAAGACGCCTGCCGGCAGAGGGCGCTCGAGGAGCGCAACGCGTTCGGGTCAAGGATGAGGAGCTTCGCGGCGGCGTCGAACGCAAGGATGCATCCGGGTGAATCCCGGCGCCGGGGGGGATCTGGGAATCGGGCCATGCGTTGATGGTGCGGGGCAACCTGCTCAGTGACCCTCGCCACCATGACTGAGAAGCTCCGCTTCGAACTGCGTCAGGAGGTCACTCCGGGTAAGGGCCTGCTGCAGAAGCTGGAGCAGTTTTCGGATTCTGCCGAGATCGAGCCGCGCCGCGCGTTCGCGAAGGATTCCTCGCACGTCATCGAGGTCCTTGGCCCGTCCAGCCAAGAGCTTCGTGACAATGAGATCTTCCGCGCTCATCACGGGCACACTGGCGTCTCCGATCCGGACCGGAACGGCCCGGCTCAGAAACTCATCCTCGAGTGCGGAACCGGCCAGGACGACATCGAGAGGGAAGGCGCTGGCGAGATGGACGAAGGGAAGCACCCTGGTCTCAGCGACGAACTTCTCGATGTCATCGGTGATACGAAGCTGAAAGCCGGCTCGCGACATCTGGTCGGCGAAGCCTCTGGCATCGGCCAGCGCCACTTCAGCCGTCACGTCGACGTCGCCGCTCAACCGGGGACGGCCCCAGACCATCACGGCCTGCGCGCCGAACAGATACCAGCGCGCGCCTCGCGCGCGCAGAACCGCCGCCAGCGCATGCAGGACATCAGCGACCGCGAGATCGTCGGACATGACGAAAGCTCTCCGACACTCTCCGGTGTACGGCGAGGTCGTCGATTCGCTCGCTCTCGCTCGGCCAATCGGCTCTCAGGGTGAGAGTGTGCCGGCGAAGACGATCGCCGATCGCCAGCGCCTCGGTGGGAGTGAGGCTGCGCTTTCGTTCGGCCCAGTAGTCCGCCTTGAGAGACGCCACTGCCTCCCAATTCCGCCCCAGAAACGCCTCGATTTCCTGCCGCTTCACGCTGCCAAATGGTACACGTCGTCGCCGGCTGGCGTCCTACGAATCCGCTCGCGACCGGAACCCGGCACCCGGCCAGTGCTGACGCGGCTTCCAACGGCGCGGCGATGAGCGTGTGCCGCCCGCCGCGAATGGCCTCCCATCCGAGGCTCTGGGCCTCAGTGGGCGAGCATTCTATTGGGGTCAGGTCTTTCCTTTTCTCTTTTGCTACGAGTGGTAGAAATCCCCTCCAGGGCGCGCTATCGTTGCCGCATCATCGCGCGCAAAGAAACTCGATTCTCTCTCTACGCCGTCTACCAGTTGTAGGCAAAGAGAAAAGGAAAGACCTGACCCCATTCCTCATTCTCGCGGTGGTTGTGGCGCAGGGCCACTTTGTCGAGCGCGCGGTCGACGTGAGGGGGGCCTCGCACCGGTACCAGGTGTGGATTCCGGCCGGGTACGACGACTCACGGCGCTGGCCGGCCGTGCTTTTTCTCCACGGCGCGGGCGAGCGCGGCAATGACAACACGAAGCAGGTCGCGGTCGGCCTCGGGCCGGCTCTTCGCGACGGGACGATCTCCGTTCCCGCCGTCATCGTCTTTCCGCAGTGTCCGGAAGAGGGCTACTGGGCAGGGGAGGCGCGGAAGATCGCCCTGGCAGCGCTCGACGCCGTGGAGGGAGAGTTCTCCATCGACAAGCGACGCATTTCGATGACCGGCATGTCGATGGGCGGGACCGGCACGTGGATCCTGGCCGCGGAGAACCCGCGGCGATTCGCGGCCATCGCACCGGTCTGCGGATGGGTCAGCAAGCCGCCGCCGTTTCGCACGGTGGTCGATACGCCAGGCTGGCTCGTGAACTCGAGCCAGCCGTTCGACGAAGTGGCCCGGCGCCTCGACCACATGCCTGCCTGGATCTTTCACGGCGGCAAGGACAACGTCGTCCCGCCTGAAGAATCGCGCGAGATGATCGCGCGCCTCGGCGTCAACGCCGCGTACACCGAGTTCGACAACGCGAACCACAACTCGTGGGATCCGGCTTATAGAACTACAGGCGTGGTGCAATGGCTTGTTGCGCAGCGGCAACCGGTAACCGGTAACCGGTAACCGGAAACCGGAAACCGGAGCTTCAGGGAAAGAGCGGTGGTGGCACCCGCTTTTTCGTGGCCTGCTCGAACGCGTAGCCGAGCCGCAGCAACACCGGCTCGCTGCACGCCATCCCGGTGAAGCTCACGCCGTACGGCGCATTCTTCGCGTTGAACCCCTCCGGGAACGCGGTTGCCGGCGCATTGGGGATCATTCCGAAGGGGACCAGGACCGTCGGATAGCCGGGCCGGGCAGCGATGGCCGCTCCGAACGATCCGGGGAACAGCAGCGCGTCGAGGTTGTTCGCCTTCATCGCCGCGTCGATGCCGTTCGTTCCGGCCAGAAGAATGTCGCGGGCGCGATCGGCTTCATAACGGGCGCGGAACAGCTCCTGGTCCATCGCATCGGAGATGTCGAGCAGCGACTGGCCGTACTTGAGTGCGCCGGCCTTGACGTGGTTGCGGTTCCACGCGCGCAGCTCTGACAGCGACTTCACCGGCGCCGAGGGGCCGAGCGACGCGAGCCATTTGTTGAAGTCGCGCTCCATCCCGTACGCGAAGTCGATCGAGCACTTGCGCTCCTTGACGGCGTCCATGCTCGTGCACACGCCCCAGAGCAGCAGGTTCTTCTCCGGATCGGTCTCGACGATGCTCGGGATC
>DATKCA010000171.1:0-4722 GCA_035544675.1 Thermoanaerobaculia bacterium
ACCCTTCCCCTGCGCGAGCTCCTGCAGGGCGGTCTTGTAATCCTGGAAGAGGAGGTCCTCGCGGTCGATGGCTCCGATGTCACCGGCGAACGATTCTTCGATCAGCTTCCGCGCCGCGTCGATGCCGCCGTCGAGATAAACGGCGGCGATCATGGCCTCGAAGAGGTTGGCCAGGAGCGAGTCCTTCCTGCGGCCGCCGGTCTTCTCCTCCCCCACTCCGAGGAGGAGGACGTCGCCCATGCCGAGGCGGCGCGCTTGTTCGGCGAGGCTTGGGGCGCTGACCAGATAGGCCTTCATCTTCGAGAGCGCCCCCTCGTCGAGATCGGGGAAATGGCGGAAGAGAAGATCGCCGACGACGAATCCGAGCACGGAGTCGCCGAGGAACTCGAAGATCTCGTTGTGGCGTGCGTTCTCGTGCCGCGCCTCGTGCGAATACGACTTGTGGGTGATGGCGCGAGTCAGGAGTTCGCGCTGCTGAAACGTGTAGCCGATACGCCGTTCGAATTCAGGAAGATCCACGCGGTCGCACCCAGTATAAACGCCCCTCCCTCAACGAACGATGATCGGCAGCGAGACGCGCTGGTCTGCCATCCCCTTCTCCCGCACGGTGAGGACGAGGTCCCACGCCCCGCTGGCCAGCTTCGGTGCCTCCACGCTCAGCAGCAGTTTCTCCATCCCGTTCGCCCCCTCGGAGCGCCCCACCAGCGACACTGCGGCCGGCCGGCTGACGCCGTTCTTCTCGATGGTCGCCGCCGCGTCGATGTTCGCGCCAGGGTTGAAGGCGAACACCGCCACGTCGTAGCGGCCGCCCGAGGCGAAGACCGGCTCCGCCGCCGGGACGAAGACCTTGTCGCCAACCTGGAACGGATAGTCGGGCGAGACTTCGGGCCGCGTCTCCCCGCGGATCACGACCCAGCGCGCCATGTCGGGATCGAAGACGAGCGGCGGCGCGACCATGCGCCCCCCCTCTTTCGGGACGGTCACGTCGACGGAGCGGAGACCGCTGACCACGCCTCTGGCCCGCACCAGAACGCGCACCGAATAGTCGCCGGGCGGAAGGCGCAGCGTGTGGTAGTACTTCGCCCCCGCTGCCGACAGCCGGTCGCGCAACTGTGTGAGGTCGAAGGCGACGCGCTGGTAGAGCCGGTCGCGGATCAGTCCCTCCTCGTCGAAGGCATAGATGAAGAACTCGACCGGCAGCGCCTCGCCGGCGGCGCCGCGGAGCAGCGTCTTTCCGTCGACTTCGACGACCACCGGCACATCGGCCACCCCCCCTTCGCGGGGGAGCGGGACGGCCAGGACGCTGACGCGCACGTCGTTGACCGGAATGTTGTTCATCATGATCTCGGCCGTGGTGAGGACGCGCTCGACGCCGTCGGCCGTGGCGCTCCGCTCGAAGTAGCCGGCGCGATGCGAGACCTCGCCGCGGGTGTTGGCGAGCTTCACGCGCAGCGAGTGAAACTTCCCCGCGCTCGAGGTCTTCGCCCGGAACCCGAGGAGGTAGATGACCTCCTGCGATTCGACGAGCCGCTGGAAGTTCTTTGCAAGATCGTTCGAGTTGCGGAAGACCGTGCCGCCGGTCGGGCGAGCCAGGAGCCAGAGTGCCTCGTTCGATGATCTGCGCACGCCCGCGCTGGCATCGACATCGGTGCGGACGCCTTTGACGTCGATCGCATGCAGCCGGACATCGGAGCGGCGGAAGAGCTCCGCCATCTCGGTGATCTCCGTGGCCCCCGACGCGCTGCCGAACCGCTGCTCGCTGTCGACGTTCCAGAGCTCGCCCGAGAGAACGGCGTCGTTCTCGCGCTGCGTGGCCTGGAATCCCAGCTCTTCACGACCGGTCATCAGTCTGGCGTCGAAGCCTTCCGACAGAAGAATGATCTGTTTCTGCCCGCGCAGCCGGTCGAGGGCTCGTGCTACCGCGCCGTAGTTCCGGAGCTGGTTTCGGATCCGGTTGCGCCGTTCGTCGGCCGCCACCTGATCGGTGATCGCGTTCAACTGCCGGCGCTCCTCCGCTTTCCCTTCGTTCGGATCGGCCATCGGGCGCGACTTCGGATCCAGTGGGCCCTCGGTGAGTGAGGTGAGCATCAGCGGATCGGCCACCTTGAATCCCGCCTCGTGCGTCAGCGTGGCGATCATGCCGTTCAAGAACCTCCTGTCATTCGTGAAACTGGTCAGGATTTTCAGTCCACGGTCGGCGCTCGACGTGGCCACCGCCGCGAGGTCGAGAGGGGTCATGTGCTCGTTGACGAACTCCCGCGCCGCATCCTGGGCGCGACCGATCGTGCCGGGGCTGGAGTTGGCCAGATCGAAGAGGAGAAGGAAATTGCGCCTTGCCGCGGCCGGGAGCGCCGCTCCTTTCTGTGTCGCCACGCCTCGGAGGTCGACCACCTCGAAGTAGTCGATGGGAACGCGCTTCCCTTCGTCGTACAGCTCGAAGTTCTCCCGCGTCAGACCGCGCACCGCTTTCCCGGCGCTGTCGGAGACGGTCACCGGAACCTCGATGATGGTGACCTCCACCAGGTCGCCGAAGCGCTCCTGCCCGATGACCGCAGCGGTGCCGGCGAGGATCGTTGCCGCGACGATGAACATCCGATGGCGTTTCATGGCTTTCTCCTTTGGTCAACTCCCGCGCACGCCCGGGCGGACATGTTCCGCCAGACGGCGCAACGACGCATCATCGGGGTACTTCTGCAGCCCCTGCCGCGTCCAGTAGACGGCCCCTTGTTCATCACCGATGGCCTGCAGCGTCTCCGCCACCGCGACGTAGCCCGGCGGCGTCGGCGAGGCGCGGATCACGTCGAAGACGAGCCGGGTCGCCTCCTGCACTCTCCCCTCCGCCGCCAGCAGGAGGATCAGCGAAGCATACGCCTCGGTCTGCGATGGGAAGGCGGCGATCTCGCGCCGGAAGGCCTGCTCGGCCTCGCGCGTCCGGCCGAGCCGCGCCAGCACGTCGCCGCGGTAGAGGTGCAGATTCGCCGGAGGGCGTTTCTTCCGCGCGCTGCCCTCCACCGCTTTGTTCAGATGTCCGAGCGCGGCGGCCAGATCGTTCCGCTGCTTGTCGATCAGTCCGAGGAGCATCAGCCCCGCGGACGGATCGTGTCCCGTCTTCAGTACCTTCTCCGCCTCGGCGCGGGCGCGGTCGTAGTCTTCGCGCTCGATGGCCACGCGAGCCATGATGTCATGCGCGCGCGGCGGCTCGATCCCGAGCAGCAGCTCGGCATGTTTCTCGGCCTGCTCCAGCTCGTCGATGAGGATGGAGAGGTTCGCCACCGTGATGATGAGCGGCACCGACTGCGGCTGATGGCGGAGCCCGCTGCGCGCCGCCTCCACCGCTTCCTCGACGCGCCCGAGGCGCCCGAGGATTTTCGACTTGAGATCCCAGAGATCGACGATCCGCTCGTTGTCTTCCAGAAGATCGTCGGTCAGCGCCAGGGCCTCGGCCAGACGGTAGTCGCGGAAGAACGTGTAGGCGAGGCGGATCTGGCGGAAGACATCGACGGTCGTCTTCGGATCGGGCAGCTCGTCGCCTTCGGTCGTCGAGACGTTCGAGCCGACGTATCCGAGGGCGGCGAAGCGGGCCGCATCCTCGGGATCGATCGGAGCCGGCTCCTCGGCCCGTTTGACGAACGGCTCGATGGCCTCGCGCATCGCGAAATAGGTGCGGCGCTCCTCTTCCAGAACATTCTTCTTCTCGCCGGGATCGGAGGCGAGGTTGTAGAGCTCGGGGATGGGAGCGCGGATGTAGTGATGATCGCCGTCGATCAGGGAGTGGAGATCGCTCCATCCGAAATGAAAGCGAGGGTAGTAGCTCTCGGCATAGATGCGGCGGCGCCCTTCATCCTTTTCGAGGAATGAGAGCAGCGATCGGGCGCCGTCGTCGTGCTTCGGCACGCTCGCAGCCACTCTCTCGAGAATCGTGGGGAAGAGGTCGATGAGCTGCACGGACGTCTTGACCGTCGAGCCGGCGCGATGCGAGCGCGGCAGCTTGAGGAGCAGCGGCACCTGCAGCACCTCGCGGTAGAGGAAGATCCCATGCTCTTCCTCGCCGTGATCGTTCAACCCCTCGCCGTGATCGGAGGTCACCACGATCATCGACCGGTCGTAGAGACCGCGGCGCTTCAGCGACTCGAAGAATTTTCCGAGGAGGTGATCGACCCAGGCGATCTCCCCGTCATAGCGGTCTTCGTACTGGCTGAGGAACGGCTGCGGCGCCTCGTACGGAGTGTGGGGATCGTAGAGATGAAGAAAGAGAAAGAACGGCTGTGCGGAAGTCTTCTCCAGCCATTGCTCCGCGGCGGCGATCGTCTCGTTCCCGGGCCGCTGCACGCGGCCGATGACGTTCGACTCTCCCAGCGGCTCCACCTCGTCATCGTAGAAATCGAATCCGCGGGCCAGGCCTGCCTCGCGCCGCAGGACGAAGGCGGAGATCGCGGCGCCGGTCGCGTAGCCGCTCTTCTTCAGCACTTCCGCGGCCGTCGGAATGTTTCCGGCCAGGCGGTAGCCGATGTTGTCGCGCACGCCGTGCTCCGATGGAAGGAGCCCTGTGAACATCGACGCGTGCGAGGGGAGCGTCAGCGGGCAGTGACTGTACGCACGTTCATAGAGGATCGAATCGCCGCGAAACGCGTCGATGTGCGGCGTGGCCACCCCCCTGTAGCCGTAGACCGGGAGGCGGTCGGAGCGGAGCGTGTCGATGGAGATGAGGATGATCGGGGTGCC
>DATKCA010000172.1:0-4872 GCA_035544675.1 Thermoanaerobaculia bacterium
CAGCCGGGACGCCGGCTTTCAGGGTCTTGCCGCGCTGGAGATGATGCTCCACGAAAGCTCGCACTCGATCGTGTGGCCGGGCGGCGGAACGGTGGGCACGGCCATCACGGCTGCTTCGAAAAAGATTGGAATCGAGCCGCCTCCCGACCTGTGGCACGCCATCCTCTTCGACACGTCGAGCGAGCTGACGCAACGAGCCCTGGCCGGACGCGGCGGGGAGGCATTCGTTCCCTCTTCCAAAGATCTGTTCACCCGCGTCTGGCCCCGGTACCGCGAGCCGATCGAGAAGTTCTGGAATCCCTATCTCTCCGGAAGCGGGACGCTCGAGGAGGCCATCGAGAGAATCGTCGCCGCGTTGCGGTAGCGCCGGTAGGAGGGGCACCAGAGCCCGTGAAGCGCCGCGCGGCACGCGCGGCGCTTCACACCTCCCGCCACAGGAACGGGCTCGACGGACCGCACTCGGACGAGTGGCGGTTAGAACGTCACGGTCGCTTCGTTCGAGCAGGTCGCGGTACCCGCCTCGCAAAGCTTGTAAGTGTAGGAGCCCCCTCCGCTGTTGTTGATGTTGTCGGTATGGAAGCCGTCGTTCGCCGTGGTGGTGATCACCGCGCCGTTGCGATAGATGTCGACCTGGGTCGAGCTCGCGCCGCTCCACGAAAGGTCCGCCTTCTGCAGGCCTCTCACTTTGTAACCGGTCGCCGAGAGGGTGATCCCCGAGCCTCCTCCGCCCGAGTTGGCGACCGTCACGCCGATCGTAGCCGAAGTGCCGACGTTGCCGGCCGCGTCGTGCGCTTTTGCGCTGAGCGAGTGCGAGCCGTCGGATGTGGTGGTCGTGGACCAGCTCCACTCGTAGGGCGAGCTGGTGTCGGTCCAGACCAGAGCTCCATCGAGGTAGAACTCGACCTTGGTGACGCCGCCGGCATCGGAAGCGTCCGCGGTGACGAGCGTCGTGCCCGAAACCGTCGCGCCGTTCGACGGGGAGGTGATCGAAACGGCCGGCGCCGTGGTGTCGCCGCCCCCTCCGCCACTGGTCGAGATGACGATGTATGGCGGGTTGTGGTCCGGCTCGCCGAAATCGGTGAAGGTCATGTTGGCCTGGACGGCGTTGGCCCTGTTGCCGAACGTGTCGACGGTCGTCTCGAGCAGATCAAAGACGCCGTTCGAGACCCAGAAGTGGTCGATTGTGTTCTGGAAGCTCTTCGTATCGTAGGTCACCAGGCCGTTTCCCATCATGTGCGAGTAGAAGTAATCGGGCTGCGCCGTGGCAAACCAGAACTTCGAATGATTCTCCATGGCCGTGAGCGTATCGATCGACGAGCAGTTGCCCGCACCGGGCAGCGTGTCGTTGAAATCGCCCGCGGCCAGGAAGTTCTTGTCTCCCATACCGGCCCAGTCCACCCACTGGACGAAGCTGTCCACCTGCTCCTTGCGCAACTGACAGTCGGTCGTAGTGGTCAGGGCCTTGAAGTGGATCGTGGCCGTGGTGAATTTGACCGTCGAGTTGTTGATGGCGAAGTTAGCCACGTAAGGCCGGCGTCCCGCGCAGTCGTCCCACGTGGAGCTGCTCTCATTGATGATGCAGTTCGACGTGGCGCAGTTCAGATCGTGGCCCGACTCGAAAGTGACCTTGCTCTTGCGCCACATCGTGACCTGCCGCAACGAACAGCCCGCCTGGGAGATCCGGTAATCCCAGCCGCTGGCATTCCCGAGGTAGTTCTGGATGAAGTCGTTCCACGAGGCCTCGTCGAGCACCTCGTTGAGGATGATCACGTCGAAGTTGTACTGATTGATCAGCCCGGCGATGGCCTGCTTCTTGGCCACCGGATCGGCGCTGTCGTACCACTCCAGATTCCATGACGCCACACGGACGCCGGCAGAGCTGGCGGTGCCGCAGTAGACGTGCGTGCTCGTCGCGGCCGCACTGGTCATGAACCGGTCGATCTGTTTGCCGCGGCACGCCCATCCCGCCGGCGCCGCCTTGCCGATGAGCCGGTACTTCGTGTTGTTTCGGATGTTCACCCCGAACGAGTAACTGCCGTCGCCCGTCTTGGTGATCTCCTTGGAGCTCTCGTAGCTCGAGCCCCATTCCAGTCTCAGGGTGATCGTCCCGGGATTCGAGTAGACGTTGCCCCCGACGTCGGCGGCTGCTGCGATCCCCGTTGCGGCGATCACGACAACAAACGCGAGCAGAGGTGTTCGGATCATTCTTCGTTCCATCACGCGGGTCCTCCATCGAAAACGATTTTCTCAACTGATGACGCACGGGAGAGCGGTGGATCTGGGTCCGGAAAGGGGAGGCGGCGTGGCGAGGACCGCGATCGCGGCCATGGAAGATCAAGCGCCACTCGCTCGGTAGGAATATTCAATTATAGCGGCTTCCAGGCGCCACGAACGCTTCGTGAGTGAGCAGCGCCGCATGACGCTGCTACCATGACTCCATGCCCGACTGGAGCTATCGGACGGTTCTGCGGCCGCTGATGCTTTCGTTCGGCAGCGAGCGTTCGCGCCGTCTTGCTATGACGATGCTGCGGACGCTCTCGCGTATGCCCGCCGGCCTCACGGTCATTGATTTCCTCGGGCACATGCGACCGGATGAACGGCTGCGCACCCGGGCTGCGGGGATCGATCTGACAGGGCCGATCGCTCTCGGCGCGCTGGTCGATCCGTCGGGCCAGGCTCTCCCGGCGTTCTCACGTTTCGGCGGCGGGTTGGTCGAGCTCGGGCCCGTCGTCGAACGGGGCAACGGCATCATCCCGGAGTGGAACGTCGACCTGCAGTCGGGGGAGATCGCCCCATCTGTCACCCCGACATTCGACGTCGATGTCATCGCAGCGAACCTCGCCCGCAGCTCGGGAGCGGTTCCGGCATGCGTTTGGATCGGCGAGAGCGATCCCGCCGCCGTTCGACGGATCGCCGATCGTCTTCGCGACTCTGCGGCGTTGTTCGCGGTCGACACGCCGGAGCTCGTTGCGGCGGCGGGCGATCATCGACCGGTTCTGGTCAGGATCGACGCGTCACATGACGACGCGGACGAGCTGGCGCGGCGGGCCGTCGACTCCGGCGCTGCGGGCCTCTGGCTGATGGACGCCGAGGACGCCGCTGTCCGCGCGCTGCGGAAGAGCGTGGGTCCAATCGCCGCGATCGTCGCGGCCGGGCACGTGAACGAGCCGGCCGATGCCTGGCGGTTTCTCGATGCCGGTGCAGACGTCGTGGTCGTGAGCGCCGGTCTGGTCCTGTCCGGTCCAGGTCTCGTGAAGCGCTGCAACGAGGCGATCCTCTCGACGATGCCGGCTCCTCCGGAGCCTGAACCGCTCTCGCTCGATGCCGGCCGGCGCTCGTGGTTCTGGGCTCTGCTTCTCGGCACGGCGATGTTTTCCGGCGGGGTGATGGCGGCGATCATCGGATCGACGCGCGTGGTCATGCCTTACGACGAGAGCCTTTGCGGGCTGACGCGAGCGCAAATGGCCAGCATCAATCCAAGGCTTCTCCCGTTCATGGCACACGACCGGCTCTCGCTGGCCGGCACGATGCTGAGCATCGGCATCCTCTATGGCGCACTGGCGTGGTTCGGCATTCGCCGCGGCGAGCATTGGGCGCGGGCCGCCGTCATCGCGTCGGCCACCGTCGGGTTTTTCACGTTTTTCTATTTCCTCGGTTTCGAATACTTCGATCCGTTTCACGCGTTCGTCACCGCCATCCTCACGCAGTTCACCGTGCTCTGCGTTGCCCTGCCGGCGTCGCCGCGACAGCTCCCCGTTGCCGAGTGGCGGGAGAGCCGGGCCTGGCGCCGCGGCCAGTGGGGACAACTGCTCTTCGTGATGATCGGTGCGGGTCTGACCGGGGCCGGCGTGGTCATCTCTGTGGTCGGATGCACCGTCGTCTTCGTGGACACGGATCTGGCTTTCATGCGAACGACCGCCGCGCAGTTGCGCGTGTCGTTCGACCGGCTCGTGCCGCTCATCGCGCACGACCGGGCCACGCTCGGAGGGATGCTCATCGCCAACGGGATCGTGGTCTGGCTGGCCGCGCAGTGGGGCATGCGGGCCGGGGCGCGATGGCTGTGGATCGCCTTGGCCTGGAGTGGAAACATCGCGTTCGCGATCGCCATCGGCGTCCATCTCGTCGTCGGATACGATTCTCTCCTCCACCTCGCGCCGGCTTTTCTCGGATGGGCGGCGTGGAATACCGGACTGCTGCTGACGCGCGACTGGCTTGCCGATCAGGCCGGGCTGCCTCGCGCTTCGACGCTCTCGGCCGCACCGCCGCTACACCTCGCTCGCGATGACGTGGATAATCGGGCCTGATGAAGGTGGAGCGCCGCCCTTCCGCGCGTCAGAAGAGCCCGCCCAGCCGGGTGGCCTCGAACCGGCAGCTCGTGCTCGCCGCTGTCGTCGTCCTCGCTGTCGTGGCCTGGTTTGCGTGGCCCTCGCCGTTCGGCCGCGTGGCGAACCTCGCCTCCGGCGGCTCGGCGATCGTCGCGTTCGGCGACTCGCTCACCGCGGGCTATGGCGCCGGGCCTGGTGAAGACTATCCTTCCCGCCTTTCCACCCTCACAGGGTCGGCCGTCATCAATGCCGGAGTCAGCGGTGACACGACCGGGAGCGCGCTGCAGCGTCTCCCATCCGACGCGCTCGAGAAAGATCCGCGTGTCGTGATCGTCGGGCTCGGCGGCAACGATTTTCTCCGCGGCGTTCCCATCGCCACGACCGAGGCGAATCTGCGCGCCATCATCGGCCGGATCCAGGAGCGCGGGGCGATCGTCGTCCTCCTGGGCTTCCGCTTTCCCAGCCTCACCGCCAACTACGAGGGCATGTACGAGCGGGTCGCGGAAGACTCGCGGTCACTGCTCATCCCCGATCTTCTGGACGGCAT
>DATKCA010000173.1:0-12328 GCA_035544675.1 Thermoanaerobaculia bacterium
TGGAACTCCTGGCGCCCGCGCGCCAGCCCCGTATTGATGTCCTCGATCCCGTCGATCGTATCCAGCCGCCGCTCCGCCTCCTCGGCCAGCCCCTGCAGCACGGTGCTGTCCTGCCCGAAGATCTTCACCGCGAACGACCGGGTGTTCCCCCCCTCGTCCGAGTCTTCGCTGAAGTAGAGCCTGACGCCGGCGATCTCCGGCAAGTCCTTGCGGATCTTCTTGCGCAGATCGCTGATCTCGTCGTCGCTCATGTTGTCGCGGTTCAGAGTGAGCCACGTGGCAGCGTTGTTGTCGGTGTAGAAGCTGTAGAGCCCCTGCACCTCGAAGCGGTCCTTGTTCTTCCAGAGGAACTGCTCGACCTGCGTCACCACCCCCTGGCTCTTGGACTTGTACGAGAACTCCTTGAACTCGTACTGCAGGCGGACGCGGTTGTTCTTCTGCGCGGAGAACATCCCGGTCTTCACGAGCTTGGTCGCGAACGGCACGACGGTCAGGGCGACGACACCGATGATGATGAACGCCATCTTGACACGGTGTGACAACGTCCACGCCAGCATCCGCACGTAGCGCTCTTCCATCCACTCCAGGATCCGATTCGGCTTCGGCTCTTTGGCCGCCTTGAGGAAGTGCGCGGACATCAGCGGGATCATCGTCAGCGACGACACCAGCGAGCAGATCAGCGCCAGGGAGATGGCGATGCCGACCTCGCCGAGCCAGATGGTCAGCTCGGTGGTCCCGCCCACGATCAGCGGCAGGAACACGATCAGCGACGTCAGCGTCGACGCGGTGACCGCCATGGCCACAGCCCCCGCCCCGTGCAGCGCAGCCTTTTTCGCATCAGGCTCGACGCGCTGCTGGCGGTCGATCGACTCCAGCACCACGATGGCGTTGTCGACGAGCATGCCCACGCCGATCATCAGCCCCATCATCGACAGGATGTTCAGCGTCTTGCCCATGAAGTACATGACGCCGCAGGCGGCGATCACCGAGAACGGGATCGACATCGCCACGATCATCGTGGAGTGGAAACGGCGCAGGTAGAAGTAGAGGATGAGGATGGCCAGCAGGCCGCCGATGAGACCGGACTGCGTCAGCCCGTTCACACCGTTGGTGATCTGCTGGGCCTGGTCGTCCCACGTGAACAGCTTGATCCCCTCCAGCAGCGGGTCGGCGGCGATGTCTTCCGTGATCACCTTCATGGCCGCGTGCACGACCTCGACCGTGTTGGCGGTCGACTCCTTGAACACGTTCAGGGCGACGGCGGACTTGCCGTCCAGATGCCGGCCGTACTCGATGGGCGGCTCCTCGTAACGGATGTCGGCGATGTCGCCGAGGCGCAGCCCGCGATCGTTGACCGGGAGGTCCTTGAACGTATCGACCGAGCCGAACGCGCCGAGGGCCCGGACCGTGTAGCGCATCCCGCCGTCGTTGACCTGGCCGAGGACCATGTTGGACGATGCGCCCTGGAGCTTGCGGATGAGATCGCCGACGTCGACGTTGTGCGCCTTGATCTGATCCATGATCAGGTCGATGTTGATCTCACGCGGCGCGACACCGTCGAGATCGACCCGCGCCACACCGGGAACCCGTCGCAGCCGGTTGAGAATGCGTGCCTCGATGAGGTCGTAGTTGCTCGACAGGTCCACGCCCTCGGCCGCGATGCGCGCCTCGATCACCGGAATGTCGTTCGTGTTGAACGAGAAGATCAGCACCTGGCCGATGCCCGCCGGCAGCTGCGGCTTGATCTGATCGATCTTCTCGCTGACCTGCATGCGGATGATGTCCAGGTCCTGGCCCCAGTCGAACCGCATGAAGATCTCGGCGCTGTCGGCGTTGGCGCTGGCATTCAGCCTCTTGATGTGCGAGAGCGTGGAGAGCGCTTCCTCCACCGGCTTGACGATCTCCTTCTCCACCTGCCAGGGGTTGGAGTTGGGATAGGGGATCTGCACGCCGATGAACGGCGCGTCGATCTCGGGCAGAAAGGCCAGCCGCATCCGGGAGATGCCGAGGGCGGCAATGATGAGGACGCAGACCAGCCCCATGATGGTGGTGATGGGGCGGCGGACGGCCAGTGACGGCAGGCTCATGACGTCACCACGTCTCCGGGAAGGGCATCATCCTGGACAGGCAGGATTGCCTCCTGGACAGGCAGGATTGCCTGTCCTCCACTGTCGGCGGCGAAGACCTTGCGGTCGAGCAGCGAGTAGACGACAGGGATGACGATCAGCGTCAGCGCGGTGGCCAGGGCCAGTCCGCCGATGACGGTGATGGCCAGCGGCGCGCGAAGCTCGGCGCCTTCGCCCAGACCGAGAGCCATCGGCATGAGGCCGAGGATGGTGGTGAGCGAGGTCATGAGGATGGGCCGCATGCGGTTGCGGCCGGCCTCGAGCAATGCGTCGTTCTTGCGCATGCCGCGCTGGCGGAGCTGATTCACGGCGTCGATCAGCACGATGGCATTGTTCACCACGATCCCCGCCAGCATGACCACGCCGATCATGGCCACGATGCTGACCGACCGGCCTGTGAGCGCCAGCGCGAAGACCACACCGATCGCCGCGAGCGGCAGCGTGAAGATGATGACGAACGGATGCAGGAACGACTCGAACTGCGAGGCCATGACCAGGTAGACCAGGAAGATGGCCAGGGCCATGGCCAGGATCAGCGAGCGCATGGAGCGCCGCATCTCCTCTTCCTGGCCGCTCAGCGACGCGATCACACCGGCCGGCAGTGCCGCGGCGCGGAGGACGTTGCGCACGTCGGCAGCCACCGCTCCCATGTCGCGCCCGGAAAGGTTGCCTGAGATGACCGCGGCGCGCTTCTGTCCGATGCGGCGGATCTCGCTCGGACCGGACACCAGCCGGACCTCCGCGACCGAGTTGAGGAAGATGGGGCGGTTCTCCCGCTGGCCGATGATCATCTGGCGGACGTCGGCCACACTGGCTGCTCCGACTTCGACGGAACGCACCACGATGTCGATCTCGCGGTCGCCCTGCGTGAAGCGGGTGGCCACGTTGCCCTGGATCTTGCCGCGCACGGTCTCGGCCACCTGCGCGAGGTCCAGCCCGAGCTGCGCGAGCTGCTCGCGATTGAACGTCACCTGAAGCTCGGGATTGCCGAGCTCCGCGGAGCTCTTCACGTCGACGAAGCCGGAGACCCGCTCAACCTCGCCCTTCAGCTTCGTCGTCGCGGCCTGCAGCTCTTCGAGGCTGTCGCCGTAGACCTCGACCTCGATGGGCGTGCGGAACGTGAAGTACGTCGGACGCTCGAACTTGAACCGGGCGTTGCTCGAAGCCTCCAGCCTGCCGCGGATCGCGGCGATGACCGCCTCCTCGTCCCCCGTCGTGGCCTCCGGCTTCATCTGCACCTGCAGGCGAGCGGTGTTCTCCCCCTCCGTTCCGGTGTTCGAGAGCGAGAGGCCGGCTCCGCCGGAGATGACGGAGTAGCCCGCCACGTTCGGCTGGCCGTCGAGCACGGTGGCGATGGAAGCGACGTAGCGGTCGGTGGCCTCGAGCGGCGTGCCTTCCGGCAGCTGGATCTGGAAGTGGAACTCACCCTGTGTGAACGTGGGAATGAGATCGAGGCCGAGCGTCGGAACGAGCGCGAGCGCGAGCAGAAGGAAAAGCGCCACGATGCCCAGGACGATCCCGCGCGAGCGCAAAGCCCAGCGCAGCGCGTGTGGATACGCGGCCATGAGCACCGCCATGCCGCGATCGAAGCCCTTCGAGACCGGGCGCAAGGCAAAGGCGATGAACTGAAAGGCTCTGGCACCGCCGGCACGGATCCAGTAAATCAGCCTGGCCGGGCCGTTCACGAAGATCCGGCGAGCCCGCGAGACCTTCGTCTCCCCGGCCGCGGGCGCAGCGGCAACGGCGTCGTTCTTCCCTGAGGCCAGCGCCGCCATCATCGGAATCAGCGTCAGCGACACCGCCAGCGACGCCACCAGCGAGAACGAGACCGTGAGGGCCTGGTCCCTGAAGAGCTGAGCCGCGATGCCCTCCAGGAAGACGACCGGAAGGAACACGGCGACGGTGGTGAGCGTGGATGCCACGACGGCCATGCCCACTTCGGCGGCGCCGTCGCGCGCGGCGATGAACGCACTCTGGCCCGCCTCGCGCTTCTTGAAGATCGACTCCAGGACGACGATGGCGTTGTCGACGAGCATGCCCACCCCGAGCGCCAGCCCTCCCAGCGACATGATGTTGAGGGTGGTACCCGTCCGCAGCATGAGGAAGAACGTGGCGATGATGGAGATGGGGATGGAGATGCCGATGATGATCGTGCTGCGCAGATCCTTGAGGAAGAGCAACAGCACGGCGATGGCGATGAGGCCGCCCAGGAAGGCATTGCTGAGGACTTCGTCGATGGAGGCGCGGATGAAACGCGACTGATCGACGCCGGTGATGATCTCGACGCCTTCCGGCATCTCCTTCTTCACGTTCTCGAGGCGGCTCTGCACGGCGCGCGCGACCGAGACGATGTTGGCGTCGCCTTCCTTGTAGACGGCCAGCTCGACGGCTTCTTTGCCGCCGAACCGCGTCACCACCTCGCGCTGCTTGTGGCCGCGAACCACCTCGGCCACATCGGCCATGGTGACGTTGCGCCCCTCGCGCGTCAGGATGACCATCTCCAGGATGTCGCCGATCTCTTCGAACTCGTTGCGCGAACGCACCAGGTAGCGCGCTTCCTGCTCGTAGAGGCTTCCGCCGGCCTGGTTGATGTTCTCGCGGCGCAGACGGTCGTTCAGCTCCTGCACGGAGAGACCGAGGAGCGAGAGCTTTCCTTCGTCGATGCGGATCTGGATCTCTTCCTCGTACCCGCCGTTGACCTTGATCGCGGCGACGCCGTCGGTCGACTCGAGGTCCTTCTTGAGCACTTCTTCCGCGACGTAGCGGAGCTGGTAGAGGCTCTTGCCGCCGGTGAGGTAGAGGCGGAGCACAGGGTCGTTGGCTGGATCGAAGCGGAGGATGACCGGCTTGTCGATCTCGCGCGGCAGCGTGATGAGGTCGAGCTTCTGCCGGACGTCGAGCGCCGCGAAATCCATGTTGCGGCCCCAGTCGAACTCCAGCGTCACCTGCGAGAGGCCCGGACGCGAGACCGACGTGAGGCGTTGAACGCCGGCGACGATGCCGACGACTTCTTCCACCGGGCGGCTGACCAGCGTCTCGACTTCTCCGGGCGCCGCGCCCGGGAAACGCGTCTCCACGGTGAGTGTCGGATAGGAGATGTCCGGGAGCAGGTTCATCGGCAGCCGCGTGAACGACACGAGGCCGAAGATCACCATCGCCACCGCCGCCATGGAGACGGTGACGCGGCGCTTGAGCGAGAACTCGACGAGATTCATGCTTTTGCCTTACGTCATTCCGAGCGTCACGCCCGGGATGACCCGACTACCCTTTCGCCAGCACTTTGATCGGCGATCCATCCTTGAGCGCGCCCTGTCCGGCCACGATGACCTGCTCGCCCGGCTCGAGTCCGGACACCGCTTCGACGAAGGCGCCCTCTTCGATTCCCAGGGTGACCTCGCGGCGCCTGGCCACATTGCCCACGGCGACGAACACGTGCGCGTCGCGGAGCTCGCGGATGACCGCCTCACGAGGAACGCGGAGCGCGCTCGCCTTGGTGTAGCGGATGACGTCGACGGTGACGAACGCTCCCGGCCGGACCACCGCCGGCGGATTGACCGCCTCGACAGTCACCTTGACCGTTCCCGTCGACGTGTCCACCACCGGGCTGATCTGGCGGATGCGACCCTGGAACACGATGTCGGAGGCGGCGCGGAGCGTCAGGCGGACATCGCGGCCCGTCTGCAGGGCGATGACGTCGCGCTCCGGCAGGAAGATGCGGGCGATGAGCGGATCGAAGTCGGTGAGCGTGAAGAGCTGGTCGTTGGGCCGGACGTGCTGGCCGGCGTTGACGATGCGCTCGGTCACCTGGCCGGTGAACGGTGCGCGGATGACGGTCCTGCCGAGGCGCCATTCCGCCTCGTTGAGCTCCTGCTGGGCGACGGCATTCTCCATGGCGGCCTTCTCATAGTCGCCCTGGCTGAGCAGCTCCTTGCCGTGCATGTCCTGGGCGCGGTTGAAGGCCACCCGTGCGTTGGCCGCGCGGACGCGCGCCTTTTCCCGAAGCATTTCGGCGTCGCCGCGCGCGAGCATGGCCAGCGGCTGGCCCTGCTGGACGAAGTGACCCTCGTCGACGAGCAGCCGCTCGATGCGGCCGTCCGCTTCAGAGACGATCTTGACCTCGTTGTCGGCCACGAGATTGGCGGTCGAGCTGATGTACGACGAGATCGGCGCGGCAACGACCCCGGCCACGTTGACCGGGACGGGCGCCTTCTCCTTGCCGTTCTCTTTGCCGTCCTTTTTGGCTGCGGCTGTTTTCGCGCCGTCCGCCTTCTTGTTCTTGTACAGGGCGAAGCCGCCCCCGGCCAAAGCAAGGATCAGAGCGACGATCGCGGTCGGAATCAGCCAACGCTTCCGTTCCGTAGCAACCGGCACCGTGATCTCCATAGACGCCTCCATCGACGAACCTCCTGCGGGCAATGCGATATGAGCTATTACGCAGGAGCAGGGGAAAAGGTTAACGGGCAGATCCAGTGGAGGACAGGCAATCCTGCCTGTCCGGCGAGGTGGACAGACAGATCCAGTGGAGGACAGGCAATCTTGCCTGTCCGGCGAGGACAGACAAGATTGTCTGTCCTCCACAGAAGCGCGTAATTCCCTGAAGTGGAGGACAGGCAATCCTGCCTGTCCGGCGTGGACAGACAAGATTGTCTGTCCTCCACTACAACAGCTCCTTCAGCCTGGCGTACCCGGCCCGGCTGACCGGCAGGCGCGTCCCGTCCCGCAGGATGGCCACCCGGCTGTCCTTCGCGTACAGCTCGATCTTCTCCAGACGGTCGAGATTGAGCAGGTAGGAGCGGTGGACCCTGACGAAGCGGTCAGGGTCGAGCTCGCCGGCCACGTCGCCGATGGTCTGTTGTTTCGGCACCTTTCGCCCCGCCGTCGCGATCAGCACGCGATCGTCGTCCGCCTCGATGTAGTCGATCCGCGCGACCGGCAGCACGTCGATCGCCCCCTCCTCGCTCCGCACGACCAGCCGCTGCAGCGGCTTCCCCCGCAAGGAAGAGCCGAGGCGCGCGGCGGGTGTTCGGTCGCGCGCCGCCAGCTGACCCCGGACCCGCTGCAGAACGGCCCGGAAGCGCTCCTCGGAAAACGGCTTGAGGAGGTAGTCGAGCGCGTGGACCTCGAAGGCGCGCAGAGCGTATTCGTCGTGGGCGGTCACGAAGACGACGACGGGAGAGCGGTCGATCAGCGACAGCACCTCGAATCCGTCGAGCTTGGGCATCTGAATGTCGAGGAAGAGGACGTCGGGATCGTGATCGGTGACCGCCTTGACGGCCTCGAACCCGTTCGCGCACTCGGCGACGATCTCCAGCTCTTCGTCGCCGCTGAGGAACTCGCGGATGACGTCGCGCGCCAGCGGCTCGTCGTCGACGACGACCGCGCGGATCATGCCGGCACCTCGATGTCGACGCGATAGCGCCCGCCGGCCTCGCTCGTCTGCAGCCGGGCGCGCCCCCCGGAGATCGCCGCCAGGCGGCCGCGCGCGTTGGCCAGCCCGATCCCTTCGCCTCCGCCGGCGGGGCGGTCGGGATCGGCGGGATTCTCGATGCGGATCCGCAGCAGGCCGCCCTCGGCGACCGCGCTGACGTCGACGGCGCCGCCGCTCACCATGGAGGCGATCCCATGGCGGACGGCGTTCTCGGCGAGCGGCTGCAGCAGCAGCGGCGGGACCTGCCACTGTCGCGCCGCATCATTGATATGGATGTTCACGGCCAGCCTGTCGCCGAAGCGCACCCGCTCGATGGCCATGTATCGCGAAACCAGGTCGAGCTCCTGCTCCAGGGAGATGCGCTCCTGCGCTCCCAGCCGCAGCGTCTGGCGGAAGAAGTCGGCCATGAGCTGGGCCATCTGGCGCGCCTCGTCGGGCCGCGAGCCGCAGAGCGACGCCACCGCGTTGAGGCTGTTGAAGAGAAAGTGCGGATCGACCTGGGCCTTGAACGCCTTCAGCTCCGCCTCGCGCGCCAGAACGCGGTAGCGCAGCACCGCCTCTTCGGCCTGACGCGAGGTGTCGAGCTCCAGCAGCAGGTAATGCATCGTCACGGTCAGTGCGTACAACGCCACTCCCAGCGCGAACATCGTCGTCGAATCGACGCTCGGCGTCCATGCGTTCCACACCGCCAGCCAGACCGCACTGGCCACAACGGCCCCGCCGGCGTGGACGAGCAGGATGCGCGTCGTGGACGTCGATCGCAGCGGCATGGCGCGGCACGGGTAGCGCGCTGCCACACCGATGAACCCGAAGAGCACCGACGGACCGATCGAGAGCATGAGCGCGCTCTCGACCGCCATGCCGTCCCGCATCAGGAGCAGAGTCGACGCGCCGGCCGCGGCAACCGCAACGGCGGCGATGGCCAGCAGCACCGGTCTCCACTGACTCACGCTAGCCCCACGGCAGGATTCGACACCTCGATCCCGCCCATGATCGCCGCTCCCCGGATGATGACGCGCGGCGCACTCTCGCCCGCAGTGGCAGTCTTGTCGGTGTAGCCGCCCAGGATGACGGCGACCTGATTCACCGCGCGCCATCCCGGAGGAATCCGGATCTCGATTCCGCCCCAGACCGCCAGCACGTCGATGACCACGTCGGCCAGAGGCGGCCGGATCGGCGCAATGTCGATCTCCGATCCCGCCATCAGCACGACCGCCTCTCCTCCCGCCAGAGTCGGCGACCGGACGATGCGGATGTCGGCGCCCATGACGGCGACCGAGCGAAAGGTATCGCCGCGGACTTCCTTCGACGGCCGCCGCATCGTGTGCGCGATGAGCACGATTCCGGCGACGCTGATCTGCAGCGGCCACAGCCCGATGACGCGCCACGGCTCGATCGCATATCCGAGTTTCGGCAGCAGAAAGAATCCGCCGATGGCCACCCACGCCAGCGCCGCGCCCCACCTCCGCGCCGGCAGATGGGAGAGGCCCGTGACGATCAACGCCAGCGGCCACCAGCGCAGGTACTCGGTCGCGTCGATCCGGCCCATCTGGTCGAACCAGAAAATCAGTCCGGCCGTGAGAAGGACTGCGCCCCAGACCAGCTTCGGCCACGGCGACTCGCGCCGCTCACCCGTCATGCCGCTCCTCCCTCCGCCCCATCGACTCCACCACCGTGCGAACGATGATCCCGGCGCCGAGAGCGATGAGCACGAGCGGCCAGGAGTTCCGGTAGGTCAACCCGTACATGCGCAGAGTGACGAGCTGCAGCCACGTTCCCACGGTCACGAGCCACAGGCCGGACCAGAGCGTCTCCCGCCTCCACATTTTCGCAACACCGAAGAGAACGATCAGCATCGCCCAGTGACGGCGCATGAGGTCGCCGAAGTCCGCGATCTGGAACTCGTCCAGAAGAAACAGCAGCCCGAGGACGATCAGCACGATGCCGCCGGTCAGCGACCCCGGGTCGATTCGCTGCGGCTTCGTGTCGTTCACAGCTGCCTCTGCGGCGCGCTCTTCACTTCGACGCCGCCCATCACCGTCGCGCCTCGAATGATCAGCTTCTTTTTCGGATCTGTGGCGGCGGAGCGCGGCGTCTTCACCTCCACGCCCGCCATCACCGGCGTCACCTCCGAGACGACCTCCCATTCCTCCGGCACGGTAATCTCGATTCCACCCATGAGCGCGAACACCTCCAGCACGGCCGGACTCTGCCTGATGCCGGCCCGCGTCAGATCGAGCTCGTATCCCCCCAGGACCGCGGTCAGACGTCCGCCGGCGTAGTCCTTCGCCGTCTCCTCGATCGTCTGCGCCGAGAAGATCGCCAGGTTCTTCGGCATGCGCGGCTGCGGCATGACGCCGAAGGCGCGTCCGACCAGAACGACGCCGATGCCGATCAGCACGAGCGGCCACATGTCGAAGATCCTGAAGCGAATCAGCCCGACGTTGTAGGCCAGCAGCCATGATCCGGCGACGATCAGGGCGATCCCGATCAGCGCGCTGCCCGGCTCGTAGATCTTGACCAGGCCGGCCAGGACGACCATCGCCGGCCAGAAGCGGACGAAGCGGTCGGCCACGAGAAGGTCGAGATTGTCCGCCGTCAGCAGAATGCCCAGGATGGTGAAGGAGACCCCGGCGATGAGCTTGAGGCCGATGTTGCTGCGGGGCGCTTCGTCGAGTCGTTCCACGAACATGTCCGGCTCCTTCTGATGTCCTGGCGAAGATACGGCGTGGTGGGCCGGGACGTCAGCGGCGCGCCGGTGAACGGCGGCCCGGGCCCGGTGAGTGGAGAAATGAGGGCACGCGCCACAACGCCTGGAGCGCCCCGGGCGGGGAGGGGGGGACTCTACGGCGAGGCCTTCAGTTGCGAGGGCCAGTTGATCAGCAGGTTGATCGACCCGGCGTTGGACCTCTGCTCGAACTGGACGAGAAAGCGCGAGCCGTCGGCCGCGGGCTCGAAGTGGACCGCGTCGACCGCCTGAAACAGCAGTTGCGGGGCTCCAAAGACACCGTTCGCGAACGACACCGCCATCACCCGTCCGCGCGGTGCCAGGAAGAGCAGCTCTTTGCCGTCGCGGCGCCAGCGCGGATGCGTTCCTCCCTCCTTCGAAACGCGGGTCGACTCGCCTGCTCCAACGAAGGGCCGGATGTAGATCTCAGGCATACCTGACACGTCGGACGTGTACGCCACCCATCTGCCGTCCGGCGAGAAACGCGGCGATGTCTCGTTGAACGGCGTGGCCACGAACGGGCGGGGCGGCCCGGGCGGGTCGAGCGGCATCACGTTGATGTCAGCACCGGTCGTGAAGTAATCGATGAAAAGCAGCCACTTGCCGTCCGCGGAGACGTCGTGCGGCTCCTCGACGCCCGGTCCGCGATAGACCATGGTGGAGCGATCGGCACCGAGTTGCCGGCGAACGACGTCAGGCGGATTGCGAAAACCGTCGGACCGGTGAAACACACTCGCGCCGTCCGGCGCCCATACCGGCGACTTCTCGTCGGCGGGGCCGAACGTCAGCCGCTCGGGACTCTCTCGCTCGAGATCGTAGACCCAGATGTCCGACGCGCCGTCCTTCGGGTCGATGATCCCCACGGCGTATCGGCGCCCGTCGGGCGACAACCGTCCATCGGGAACGAACGGCGCAACGCCGATCGTCGACAGCACATCGCCGTTCCGGTTCACCCATGACAACATCGCCTGCCGCCGCGCCGCGCGCCACACCAGCGTTCCGTCATCGGATACGCCGAACGAGGCGAGACCGGTGTTCTTGAAGTAGGCGATGTCGCCGGCAAGCGTGGCCGGCTCGCCTGTCAGTCGTCCGCTTTCCGGATCGAATGGCTGCGCCAGCAAGGTACCGTCGCGCACGAACAAAAGATGACCGGAAGCGTAGACGGCGCGCGAGTCGAGGGTCGCGATGAAGAGTGAGCTGCCGCTCTCCAGGGAGTGCACGAAAAGCCGGTGGAAGAATACGCCGTCCGCTTCGGCCTCCAGTGTCAGATAAAGGAACCGGTCTCCGCCGGGCAGAAAGTGGGGCCACCACGGCGCCATGAGTCGTTCGGCCGATCGCTCTGCAGGAACGACGAGTTGCGGAGAACCACCTCGAGCGCTCACACGATAGATGCCGGGCGCGATCGAGTACTGCACAAAGAGGATCGTGTCCCCACGCCATGACGGGATACCTTCCGGCCGCGCGGCACAGATCGTCCGCGGCGGCCCGCCCTCCACCGACATGGTCTTCAGCTTTCCTTCCGCGAAGTACGCTACCGACTTCGAATCGGGCGAGAACGCCGGCAACCTCCCCTCCGCGCTGAGCAGGCGTGTCGTTCCCGTGCGCAGGTCGTGCAACCATAGACCTCGCGGTTGATCGACGCTCGATCCGGAGATCACCAGGTACCGGCCGTCGGGCGAGATGTCGAGCGGCATGCCCACTTCGCCGAAATCGATGCTGGTCAGCTCCGGTATAACGACGCTGGCGCGGACGGGCATCAACCGCTCCCGTGGGTTTCGCGGCCACAGCAGCGCGAATCCGATCGCTGCTGCAAGGATTGCCAGCGCTGCGGGCAGCATCCATTTCTGTGGATAGGATGAGGCAACACGCCGTGTGCCCGTCTCCGGACGGCTGCGGAGATTGGCCAGGTCGTGCGCCAGGTCGGACGTCGACCCATAGCGCTGGGCCGGATCCTTGGCCAGACAGCGGTCGACGACCCAGATGAACGGTTCGGGAAACGAGTCTTCCAGCGTGGCCGGCTCGTCGTTCAGGATCCCGGTCAGAGTC
>DATKCA010000174.1:0-13045 GCA_035544675.1 Thermoanaerobaculia bacterium
GAGAAACCGCCTCTCCGCTGGAATTGTCTCTGTAACCCTGGTCGCCATGTTCGCCGCGTGTGGGGGCGGCGAGCGGAGAGGAGAGGGGGCCGATTCGGCGGCCCAGGACTCCAAGCCGGTCACGGTCAAAGGCTCCGACACGATGGTGATCCTTGGCCAGCGTCTGGCCGAGGAGTACATGAAACTCAATCCGGGCCTGTACGTGCAGGTGACGGGTGGTGGAAGCGGGACGGGAATCGCCGCTCTGATCAATGGAACGACCGACATCGCACAGTCATCGCGTGCCATCTCTGCGGACGAGATGTCGAAAGCCGAGAAAGCCCGGGGCGGGGTGACGGAAACGCCGATCGCTCTCGACTCGCTGGCTGTCTTCGTGAATGACAGAAACCCCATCCGCGAGCTCACCATCGCACAGGTGCGGGACGTGTACACCGGGAAGACCAAGAACTGGAGAGAGCTCGGGGGACCGAACGCCACGATCGTGATTTACGGGCGCGAGAGCTCGTCGGGCACGTACGACTACTTCAAGGAGCACGTGCTGAACAAGGCTGACTTCGCCTCGATGACTCAGACGCTGCAAGGTACCGCGGCGATCATCAACGCCGTTGCGAAGGACCCGAACGGGATCGGATATGGCGGAATCGCCTACGCGAAAGATGTGCGGGCGGTCGGCATGAAGACGGAAGCGAATGTCCCCGCCGTCGCGCCGTCGGAAGCGACCGTCGCCGACGGGTCGTATCCGCTCAGCAGAAAGCTGTTCTTCTACTATCCCTCCGGAACGCCGCAGCGTGTGACCAACTTCGTGCAGTGGACCCTCACTCCCGAGGCTCAGGCTCTCGTCGCGAGGGTCGGCTATTTTCCTCTTCGTACCCAGAGCGGGGAGGGTGACACCGCGCAGCCGGCGGCGACACCTCAATGAGCCGGCGCTTTGAAGCGCTGTTCGGTCAGCGGGAGCGCAGCCGGCTCCGGCGCAACTCGGCAATGACGGTGTTGTTCTCCGTCTCGGGCTGGGTGACGATTCTGTTCATTCTCCTGATCTTCCTCTTCACGTTCAAGGAGACGCTGCCGATCTTCGTGGACGAGGAGGTCCAGGAGGAGGCCAGTCTCTACGGGTTCTTCCTCGAGAGGCAGGACCGGCCCGACCTGATCGATCAGTTCATCTGGCAGCCCACATCGGAACCCCCGAAGGTCTCGCTCATTCCGATCATCCTCGGCACCCTCAAGGCGACGGTTGTCGGGCTGTTGTTCGCGTGTCCCATCGGGGTGGCGGCGGCGATCTTCTCGTCGGAATTTGCACCGGCCCGGATGCGGGAGATCGTGAAGCCGACGATCGAGTTGCTGGCCGGAATCCCCTCGGTCGTGCTCGGATTCTTCGCGCTGATCGTTCTGGCGACATGGCTGCAGGACTTGTTCGGCTTCACCTACCGGCTGAATGCCTACAATGCCGGTCTGGCGCTCGGCATCGCGCTGATTCCCATTGTCTTCACGATCTCGGAGGACGGGCTTTCGGCCGTTCCCCGCGCCTATCGCGAGGCCTCGTTCGCCCTCGGCGCCTCGCGGTTTCAGACGGCATGGAGCGTCGTCACGCCGGCCGCCGCGCCGGCCATCTTCGCATCCTTCGTGCTCGCTTTCGGGCGAGCCATCGGCGAGACGATGATTCTTCTCATGGCCGGCGGGAACGCGGCGGTCACCTCGTTCGACCTGGCCGATCCGCTGCGAACGCTCTCCGCGACGATCGCGGCGGAGCTCGGCGAAGTCGTCGTCGGCAGCGCTCACTACTCCGCGCTCTTCTTCATGGGCACGCTGCTGTTTCTCATCACGTTCGTGAGCAACACACTCGGCCTGTGGGTGATCAGGCGGATGCAGACGCGAATGCAGGGTGAGAAGGCATGAGCAGCGTCTCCTTTGGCGCGCCGGGGCAGACTCCCGGCGTGCTGCTCGGCCGTCGGAGCCGGCCGACCGACGTGGTGGCCGTGGCTCTGCTCGGTGCCAGCATCGTTCTGGTGGTGACGATCCTGGTGGTCATCATCGGGAACGTCGTCCTGCACGGCGCCTCCACCATCAGCTGGGAGTTCATCTCACAGCCGCCGCGCAACGGCCTGACGGAGGGGGGCATTCTGCCGGCCATCGTCGGAACCGCGGCGCTGGTGATCCTGATGAGCATCGCCGCCGTGCCGCTGGGTGTGGCCACCGCGGTTTATCTGCACGAGTACACGCCCGCGGAAGGGCTGAAGCTGGGCTGGCAGCGGTTCAAAAAGTCTCCTCCGGGCAGCATGAAGCGGAAACTCTTCGGGAGGTTCCTCTCCGCGCTGCTGGCGACCGTGACGCGGAGCGCGGTGGCGAATCTGGCAGGTGTTCCGTCCATCGTTTTCGGATTGTTCGGCCTCGGCTTTTTCATCCAGTTCGTCGGCCGCTCCATCGACCGTGCCACCCAGCCTGAGGGAGAGCTGCTGTGGGGCCAGGGATCGCTCCTTTGGGCGGCCCTGACCCTGGCGCTCCTGACGTTGCCGACCGTGATCGTGGCCACGGAGGAAGCCCTTCGCACGGTCCCGCAGGACCTGCGCGAGGCTTCTCTGGCCCTCGGCGCCACGCAGTGGGAGACGATTCGGAGGGTCGTGCTACCCGGTTCGGTGTCCGGAATTCTGACAGGGGCCATCCTCGGGATCTCGCGCGGCGCCGGAGAGGTCGCTCCCATCCTGTTCACGGGCGCCGCCTATTACCTCCCCTATCTTCCCCAGCGTGTGACCGATCAGTTCATGCACCTCGGCTACCACGTTCTGATCCTGTCGACGCAGTCACCCGACGTCGAGGCCACGAAGCCGCTACTCTATGGAACGGTATTCGTTCTTCTGGCGTTGACGTTCATGCTGAACCTGACCGGGGTGATCATTCGCGCCCGGACCAGGTCGCGCGTGAGGAGAGGAGCGTAGAGGATGCCCACCGTGGAGCCGATGACAGTTCAGGAGCCGGTCATGCCTGCCCGCGTCGCCGCGCCTCAGAACACGGCGGCGGCGGCGCCCAGCAAGATCGAGGTGCGTGACTTCAATTTCTTCTACGGTGATACGCAGGTGCTCTATGACGTGGCGCTGGACATCCCCGAGAAGCAGGTGATGGCATGCATCGGCCCCTCGGGATGCGGCAAGTCGACGTTCCTGCGCTCCATCAACCGGATGAACGACATCATTCCGGGCGCGCGTGTGCAGGGCCGCATCGCCATCGATGGCCAGGACCTCTATGCGCCCGCGGTGGATGTCGTCGCGCTGCGGCGCAAGGTGGGGATGGTGTTTCAGAAGTCCAACCCGTTTCCGAAGTCCATCTACGAGAACGTCGCCTACGGGTTGCGGATCGCGGGAGTGAGCGACAAGCGCGTTCTCGAGGAAGTGGTGGAGAAGTCCCTGGTTCGCGCGGCGCTTTGGGACGAAGTCAAGGATCGTCTGAACGGCAGTGCCCTGGCGCTGTCGGGAGGCCAGCAGCAGCGTCTGTGCATTGCCCGGGCCCTGGCTGTGGATCCCGATGTTCTGCTGATGGATGAACCGGCCTCGGCGCTCGATCCGATCGCCACGCAGAAGATCGAGGAGCTGGTCTACGAGCTCAAGGAGAACTACACGATCGTCATCGTGACTCACAACATGCAGCAGGCCGCGCGCGTGTCGGACCGGACGGCGTTCTTCATGCTGGGCAAGCTGGTGGAGTGCGACGACACGCGCACCATCTTCATGACGCCGCGACAGAAACTGACCGAGGACTACATCACCGGGCGGTTCGGGTAGGGGAGAGGACGATGCGCCACTTCGACAGAGATATCGAGCAGTTGAAGGAACTTCTGCTGCGCATGGGTGCGATGGTGGAGGACGCGATGAGCGACTCCATCCGGGCCCTCCTGGAGCGCGACACCGCGCTCGCCGAGCGCATCATTGCATCGGACTCGGAGGTCGATCAGATGGAGCTGGAGATCGACCAGCACACCGTCGAGCTGATTGCGAAGATGCAGCCCGCCGCCGTCGATCTCCGCTTCGTCACCACCACCATGAAGATCACGCCGGAGCTGGAGCGCATCGCCGATCTGGCCGTGGATGTCTGCGAGCGGGCCATCGAGCTGAACCGGGAGCCCCCTCTCAAACCGCTCATCGACATCCCCAGGCTGGCCCGCATCGCTCAGGAAATGGTCCGGCAGTCGCTGGACGCCTTCGTGCGGCGCGACGCGGGGCTCGCTCGCGAGGTCATTGCCCGGGACGACGAGGTGGACCGCCTCACCGAACAGTCCTTCCGCGAGCTGCTGACCTACATGCTCGAAGACTCCCGCAACATCTCCCGTGCCATCCGCCTCACGTTCATCGGCAAGTACTTCGAGCGAATCGCCGACGGCGCCACGAACATCTGCGAGATGGTCGTGTACCTCGTCGAAGGGAAGGTCATCAAACACAGCAATGAGTCGGCGTAACGCTACTGCCGAGGCCGCGCGGCCGTCGCCCCGCGTGGCTCTGATCGAGGATGACGCGGACCTCTCGTTCACGATCCGGCTGAATCTCGAGCGCGAAGGCTACAGCGTGGCCACGTACGGCAACGGCCACGAGGGTCTGATGGCCGTCCAGCACGGAGGGTTCGACTTCCTCATCCTCGATCTCAACCTCCCCGACCTCGACGGTTTCACCATCTGCCGGGAGCTGCGTCGAACGCCGGCCACGTCCTCGCTTCCGGTGCTGATGCTCACCGCGCGCACGTCCGAGCAGGATCGCGTGACCGGACTCGAGCTGGGCGCCGACGATTACCTCACCAAACCGTTCAGCGTACGGGAGTTACTCGCCCGAGTGGCCGCGATCCTCCGCCGGTCCAGAGGGGGTGAGCCGGACGTGGCGGTTTATGATGATGGCGAGCTGCGTATCGATGGTCGAACACTCCGCGTTTACGTCCATGGCCAGGAAGTCCGTCTGGCCAAGAAAGAGCTGGAGCTTCTCTGGATGCTCGTACGGAACCGACCGGCCGTGGTCTCCCGCGATCGCATTCTCTCGGAAGTCTGGCACGTCGCCGACGACGTGGAGACCCGCACCGTCGACGCCCACATACGCAATCTGCGGAAGAAAATCGGCAAGGACAGGATCCGCACGGTGATCGGCTACGGATACCGGTTCGAGGCCCCAGGTGAGGATGCGCGATGAAACGACTGCTGATGGTGCTGATGCTGCTCGCTTTCGCTGTCTCGGCGGAAGCACCCCTGACGAATGACGACGTGATCAAGCTCGTCAACGCGGGACTGACCCAGGATACGATCGAGACGAAGATCTTCAACTCCACCACGAGCTTCCAGACCGATGCCGACGCACTCATCGATCTGACGCAGCGCGGTGTTCCCGACCGCGTCATCAGGGCGATGATCGCGCGCCAGGCGGACATGCGTGTGGAAGCCACGGCTCCACCCGTCGCTTCAACGCCCTCCCCGGCCCGGCCGGCCTCGGGGGCGCGCCGGTTCGACGTCTCCATCCACCGTACCAGGACGAGCCGGTGTGACACCGGTGAGCTGCGCCTCGACAGCGCCGGCGCGCAAGTCCGCGGCTGCAGGCCGTCGGATTACGACCTCTACTGGAACGAGCTGACCGGCGTCTGCTACACCTACGGCTCGCGCGGCGTGATCGAGCTCCGGACGGCAAAGAGAAAGCACCGGATCTCGACCGTGACACCAGCCGAGGCCAGGAAAATCGTCGATGCGATCGCGCAGTTGAGGCCCGGTCTTCCCCTCAGCGAAGGCTGTTCGTGATCATCCGTCCCTGAGTCCCGGCCATGCGGCCACTGCGGACTATCCTGTTCGTCTCGCTGATCGTCGCGCTCGCGATCAGCATTGCCTTCGGTTTCGCGCTCGCTCGCGTCGGCTTCACCACGTTTGCCGCCGTGGCGCTCGGCGTGATCGCGTTCCTGGCGTTCTTCGTTCCTGCCTGCGCCGCTTTCGCCTGGACTCTCCGTCGCGCGGCCGACCTGGCCGAGTTGAGCAGGCGCACTCGCCGTGTCGCCGATGGGGATTACGACGAGGTCATCGCCGATCGGCCCTTCCACGGCGAGCTGAACGAGCTGGCCAGGCTGAGCGAGGACTTGCGTGAGCTGCTGGTCATGGAGCACGCCGCCTTCGACGAGTACCGCAGGACGATCCAGCAGATCGTCGACGCGCTGGGAGACGGGCTGCTGGCCTTGAATCACCGCGGCCAGATCGCGTTCGCGAACGCCCGCGTCGCGCATATGTTCGGCTACTCGAATCTGATCCCCGGCCGCTCCTATCTGGAGGTCGTCCGGAAGCAGCCGCTGATCGCGGCCTTCGATCTCGCCCTCAGCGGTCAGGGATCGGTCGAGCGGACGACCATCGGCAGCGGCGGAAACGAGCGCCAGGTCGAGATCCGCGTGTTCCCGGTCGCGTCCTCGGGCGAGATTGCCGCCGTGGCGTTGTTCATCGACGTCACACAGATCGAGCGCCTTCAACGCGTGCGCAAGGACTTCCTCGACGACTTCTCCCACGAGGTCCGCACTCCTCTGGCCGGCATCCGCTCCGCGGCGGAGACCCTGGCCAACCCTCTCACGGCCCAGGAGGAGGAGCAGCTCCGAGCCGTTCTCCTGCGCCAGGTCGGCCGGATGGAGCGGCTCGTTGATGGCCTGTCGGAGCTGAACAGCATCGAGTCCGGCGTCATCGTCCTGGAACGCCGCGACGTCGATTTGCTGGACATGGCCACCGACCTCTGTGAAGAGTTCACCGGGCGATTCGCCGGCCTATCCGTCTCCGTGTCGGTGACCGGAAGTCACGTGCTGGCCTGGGCCGATCCTTCCCGTGTCCAGCAGATCCTCTCGAATCTCATGGACAACGCCTGCAAGTACGGAGGAGCGGAGAATGAGGTCCTGGTCGATGTGTCCGCCGAACGGAATGAGGCGATCGTCCGTGTGTCCGACGAAGGCGAGGGGATTCCTCCGGCCGAAGCCGAGCGGATCTTCAATCGCTTCTATCGCGTGGATCGAAGCCGCTCGCAGAGCGTGCCGGGGATCGGGCTCGGCCTGGCCATCGCCAAGCACCTGGTGGCCGCGCATGGCGGGACCATCCGCGCCTTCAACCGGCCTGATCGGGACAAAGGAGCGACATTCGAGTTCCGGCTACCGCTCAGTGCTGCCGCCCGCCGGGTGGGCTGAGTCCGGAGGTTCCCTAGAATTTTTCCGATATACTCGCCGTTCTTTCACTGCCTAAAGGGTTTAGAAGGATCCACACATGAAGCCAGACATTCATCCTCAGTATCAGCAGGTTCCGGCGCACTGCGCGTGCGGCGAGACGTGGACGACCGGCTCGACCAAGAAAGAGCTCCGCGTCGAGATCTGCGCCAAGTGCCACCCGTTCTTCACGGGCAAGCAGAAGCTCATGGACACGGCCGGACGGATCGACCGTTTCCAGCAGCGCTACGCCAAGAAGGCCAAGCCTGCGGAACCGGCCGGAGCCAAGAAGTGACCTGGATCCGCCGCGCGTGGCTCGGAGCGGCGAAGTTCCTCACTGGCACCTTCGGCGCCCTGACCAACGGACTGACCTCGTCGATGCCGGCGGCCTCTGACCGCAACGTCGACATGCTCATCGGTGGCCAGGCGGTCCTGGAAGGCGTGATGATGCGCTCGCTGACGGGCTATTCGGTGGCCGTGCGGCAGCCGGACGGCGGCGTGGCCATCAAGAAGGATCGGCTCGTCTCGATCACCCAGAAGTACAAGTTCCTCAAGACTCCGGTCCTGCGCGGCTCGGTCGTACTCATCCAGTCTCTGATCCTGGGGATCCGGGCGCTGAACTTCTCGGCGGTGGCGAGCGGGATCGAGAAGGACGGCAAGGAGGAGGCCTCGAACTGGGCGATCGCCGGCTCGATGATCATGGCGCTGCTGCTCGCGGTGGGCCTGTTCATCCTGGCGCCTCTGGGGCTGACGAATCTGATCCGTCACTACGTGTACCCGGAGATGGGGAACTTCCTCTACAACGCCATCGACGGCGTGATCCGGGCGCTGTTCTTCTTCCTCTACATCTGGTCGATCTCGTTCATGGAAGAGATCCGGCGCGTGTTCCAGTATCACGGCGCGGAGCACAAGACGGTCTACACGTTCGAAGCGTCCGAGGAGCTGACGGTCGAGAATGCCCGGGGCAAGTCGACGCTGCACCCGCGGTGCGGCACGAGTTTCCTGCTCTTCGTGATGGCCATCTCGATCCTGGTGTTCTCGCTGATCCCGTCGTCGTCGCACTTCCTCCTGAAGTTCGGCGCGCGCATCGTGCTGCTCCCGCTGATCGCCGGCCTCGCGTACGAGGTCATCCGTTTCTCCGCCCGTCACCTGGACAGCAAGCTTTGCCGCGCGCTGATCACGCCGGGCCTCTGGCTGCAGCGCGTGACCACGAAGGAGCCGGACGACAAGCAGCTGGAGATCGCCATCATCGCGCTGAAAGAGGCGCTGATGTTCGACGCGGTTGAGCCGAAGCAGGCTGCCGTAGCGTAGCGGAAGCCTGGCGGGGCTCCTGGCTCTGGGCTCTTGGCTCTTGGGAGGCTTATGCTTCCCCAGAGCCCAGAGCCCAGAGCCCAGAGCCCAGAGCCCAGAGCCCAGAGCCCAGAGCCTTTTTCACATGCACGAGAAACTCGACGAGATCGAACGGCGCTACGACGAGCTGCAGCGGAAGATCGGAGATCCTTCCGTGGCGACGGACGTGTCGGCCTTTCGCGAGGCCATGAAGGCGATCTCGGAGATCGAAGAGGTCGTCGTCAAGTATCGCCAGCTCCGCGAGGTGAAGAAGCGGCTCGCCGATACGCGGGGCATGCTGGCCACCCTGAAAGCGGGCGACGAGCTGCGCGAGCTGGCCGAGCTCGAGCTGGCCCAGCTGGAAGGGCAGGAGCCGGCGCTGGAGAGCGAGCTCAAGGTCCTCCTTCAGCCGCGGGACCCGAACGACGAGAAGAACGTGTTCGTGGAGATCCGGGCCGGCACTGGCGGCGACGAGGCTTCACTGTTCGCGGCGGAGATCATGCGCATGTACATCCGCTACGCGGAGACGCGGCGCTGGAAGGTGGACGTGACGGACGCGAACTACTCGTCGGTGAACGGGATCAAGGACGCCACGCTCCAGATCGAGGGCGCCAAGGTCTACTCGCGGCTCAAGTTCGAGTCTGGCGTGCACCGCGTCCAGCGCGTGCCGCAGACCGAGACGCAGGGGCGGATCCACACCTCCGCGATCACCGTGGCGGTCCTGCCGGAAGCGGAAGACATCGACATCCAGATCGCGGAGAAGGACCTGCGGATCGACACGTTCTGCTCGTCCGGCCCTGGAGGCCAGTCCGTCAACACGACGTATTCGGCGGTGCGCATGACTCACCTGCCCACGGGCGTGGTCGTCTCCTGCCAGGACGAGAAGTCGCAGATCAAGAATCGGGCTAAGGCGTTGAAGGTGCTCAAGGCGCGGCTCTACGACATCGAGCGGCAGAAGCGCGAGGCCGAGCTTTCGGCCACGCGCAAGGGCATGATCGGCAGCGGCGATCGCTCCGAGAAGATCCGCACGTACAACTTCCCGCAGGATCGGGTCACCGATCACCGCATCGGGCTGACCGTTCACAACCTCCCCAGCGTGATGAACGGCGCCCTCGACGTGGTCATCGAGCCGCTCATCGGCCACTTCCAGGCCGAGAGGCTGCGCGAAGCCGTCGAAGCGAAGTGACGGGAAACAGGAAAGGCCGCCTTGCGGCGGCCTTTCGATCAGCTTCCGGTTGATTCGACTTACTTGATGGTGCCCGTCACGGGCACGGTCACCTTCGGCTTGACCACGTCGCTCGTGTAGATCGTGACGGTGCCGTCGATGTTTCCGGCCTTGGCGTCCTTCCCGACCTGCAGCGTGACCTCGTACTCGCCCCTGTTGGCGGTCGGCTTGACCTGGGCCTTGACGCCCGGCACGCTCGACTCGGCCTTCGTGACGACGAACGACTCCGGCGTCTTGAGGTTGTTCGACCTCAGGATGACGGAGCGGGTTGCCGCCGCGTCAGCCGCCGTCACTTCGCCGAAGTTCACACCGCTCGGCTCGACGCGGAACGACGGGCGGACGACGCCCGAGACGCTGACGAGGAACTCCGGCTGGTGCGGTGAGTTCGTGACGACGCGGATCTTCTCGGCCAGCGGCCCGATCTTCGCGTCGGGTCCGCCCACTGTGACCGCCAGGCGGTACTGGTTCTGCCCGGCCCGGCCGATGCCCGGAACGAGCGCGTCCTTCGGCACCGGCTTGTAGTCAGCCTTGATCCACTCCTGGGGCGCTTCGATCTTGACGATCTGGAAGGGCTCCCTCTCTTCGGAGTAGAGCGTGATGTACTGCGTCTCGGCGTCCCCCTGGATCATGTTGTAGCGGACGAATCCGGCGGGATGCGCGTCGACGTAGGGCTTCACGACCGCGTGGATCGTGACCTGTGCGCTGGGGGTGGAGGGGTCGTTGGTCTCCAGCGTGACACCCTTCGCGATCGGGCCGGTGAAGTTGGCCGTGTCGACGAGGGACACGACCTTGCCGGTCTGGCCGGGCTTGATCACCTTGTCAAAGTCAGCGACCGTGCAGCCGCATGCGGGCCTCGCGGCCAGAATCTCCAGATCGGACGTTCCGGTGTTCTTGAGCGTGAACGTCCACTCGAGCTTGTCGCCCTTCGCGACAGTCCCGAAGTCCTTCACCGGATCGACGACGGTCAGGCGCGGCGCCTTTGCGGCGTCCTGCGCGAACACGGAGCCGGCCAGCGAGACGAGCAGGGCCAGCGTGATGACAGATAAACGCTTCGACATTGTGAGAAAACCTCCCTTGTTTGAAGACGAGCCAGTGGTGGTGCGAACAGCCCCTGTCCGAGGGCCATTCCCCCGCCAAGTGTGATTCGATTGTATGAGTTCCGTGGCGAAAAGCACGCTTCTTGCTCCGGGCCGCGATAGGGTCTGATTACCGAGGTCACCGATGCCGCATCTGAGCGAAGTACCGGTCAACGTCAAGAGGGTCTACCTGATAGGGATCTGCGGGACTGCCATGGCCTCGCTGGCCGGGATGCTCCAGCAGCGCGGCTACGAGGTCACCGGGTCCGACGAGCACGTGTATCCACCGATGTCGACGTACCTGGAGAGCCTGCGGATTCCGGTGCTCGAGGGGTATACGAAACAGCACCTCGAGACGTTTCGGCCGGATGTGGTCGTCATCGGGAACGCGGCGGCCGGCACGAACGTCGAGGCGGCCGCGACCGTGGAGCTCGACCTGCCCTACACGTCCATGCCCGAGGCGATCTACAACCTCTTCATCAAAGGGAAGCACTCGATCGTGGTCAGCGGCACGCACGGCAAGACCACCACGACCTCGCTTCTGGCGTGGATGCTGGAGGCGGCCGGGCGCGACGTCAGCTTCGTCGTGGGCGGCATTCCTTTGAACTTCAATCACAACTTCAAGCTGGGGGAGGGCCCCGACTTCGTGATCGAGGGGGACGAGTACAACACCGCGTTCTTCGACAAGGGGCCGAAGTTCCTCCACTACCACGCCAACACGCTGCTCCTGAACAACATCGAGTTCGATCACGCCGACATCTACTCCAGCCTCGAGGCCATCGTCGAGGCGTTCCGCAACGCCGTGAGACAGGTGGCTCCCGGCGACGTGATCGTCGCCAACGGCGACGACGGGAACGCGCGGCCGCTGCGGAAGGAATCGCGCGCGCGGTGGCTCACGTTCGGATGGGACCGCCAGTCCGACATCTTCGCGACCGACCCCGAGTTCACGCCGGAGGGGAGTGCCTTCACGGCATGGTGGGAGGGGAAGGAGTGGTTTCGCTTCCAGACCACCATGTCCGGCCGGCACAACGTGCTGAACGCGCTGGCGAACATCGCCGTGGCCCGCCTGCGGAGCGTGACGGCCGAAGACATCCAGAAAGGACTCCAGTCGTTCCGTGGCATCAAGCGGAGGATGGAGGTGCGCGGCGTGGAGCGGGGCATCACCGTCATCGACGACTTCGCGCATCACCCCACCGCCATCGCCACGACGCTGAACGGCGCCCGGAAGCGTTATCCCGGCCAGCGGATCTGGGCGCTTTTCGAGCCGCGCTCGATCTCCTCCAGCCGCAAGGAGTTCGAGAGCGGGTACATCGAGGCCTTCCACGAGGCGGACCGCGTGGTCATCGGCCCCATCTATCACAAGGAGCGGTACGAGACGCGCTACGGCCTCGACAAGATGATGTCGGTGCCGGCCATCATCGAGAGGCTCGGCGCGGACGGTGTCCCCACCGAACAGATCGACGACGTCGATCGGATCGCCGAGCGCATCGCCAGCGAGGGGGAGGAGAAGGACGTCGTGCTGGTGATGTCGTCCGGGGCGTTCGGCGGCGTGCACGAGAAGATCCTGGCGAAGCTGCGGGGGTAGTGGAGGGGCGCTCCACCGGAATAGGCGCCCAGTCCGTCTCGTTGATGCCGCGACCATGCCGAAGAACAAAGCAAACGACCTCCTCCGCAAGCACAACATCAGCGTCCAGGAAGTGATGGAGCGGAAGCACTCCCTCCATCACCTGCGCAACATCGTTCACTCCGAGCAGCTGCCGTTCGACGTCTTCAAGGCGCTGGTCGACCTGCGGCGCTGAGGTAGATCGTGGATCGTGGATCGTAGATCGTAGGAGGGCCCGGTTTCCTGCGATCTACGATCTAAGATCCACGATCTATTACAATCCGCGCCTCATGGCGTTTCGTGACAACGCGCAGCAACTGATCCAGCAGAAGAACTACGATGATGTCGAGGCGCTCTGGATGGGGCGGCTCGACGGCGATCCCGGCGACATCGAGGACTTCCTCCTCATCGCCAAGTCCCTCCGGAAAGCCGAGCAACGTACGCAGTCCGACACGCTCCTCGGTCTTCTCTCCGACGCCTTGCGTGATCAGGGTCGCTGGCCGGAGCGGCTGCGTGTCCTCAAGGAGATCGGCCGGCTGTCCAAGCACCCCGCCACGATCCGCCCCCAGGTCGAGGAGGCGCTCCGGAAGTCGCTGGGCGGCCGGAAGAACTTCACGCGGGCGTTTCAGTTCGCAAAGT
>DATKCA010000175.1:0-3684 GCA_035544675.1 Thermoanaerobaculia bacterium
ACGGCTGAGTCTTGCGGCAGCAGGCCGCGGCGGAGTCGTCGCGGTCGGAGGCGAGGCGGGCATCGGGAAGACGTCCCTTCTCGAGGCGTTCGCGGCCGCGCACGAGGAGACAGCGCGGATCCTCTGGAGCGGATGCGAGCCGCTCTCCACGCCCCGGGCGCTCGGGCCGCTGCACGACGTGGCGCGGCTCGTCCGTGGCGAGCTCGAGCGCGCTCTCCGCGAGAGGGAGGGGAAGAGCACTCTGTTCGCCGTCGCTCTCGACGAGCTCACGCGGGAAGCGCCGGCTGTGCTGATCGTCGAGGACGCGCACTGGGCCGACGACGCCACCCTCGACTTCCTGAAGTTCCTGGGGCGGCGCGTGGCGCGCCTGCCGGTTCTCGTCGTCATCAGCTACCGCGACGACGAGACTGCGGCCGCCCATCCGCTCCGTCTGATGCTCGGCGACATTCCGGCAGGAACTCTCGAGCGGATGCGTCTGCGTCGTCTCTCGCGTGAAGCGGTCGAACGCCTCAGCGCGCAAGCGGGGCGCGACGGCCGAGAGGTCTACGAGGTGACCGGCGGAAACTCGTTCTTCGTCGTCGAGATCCTCACGCACGACGGACCGGGTGTCCCGGAAAGCATTCGCGACGCGGTGCAGTCACGGGCGGCGCGGCTGACACCGATGGCGCGCGAGATGCTCGAGCTCGGGTCGGTGGTGCCGTCCCGCGCCGAGCGATGGCTCCTCGGCGACGGCGCGGATGCCGATGCGGCGATCGAAGAGTGCATCGGCTTCGGGGCGCTGATCGCGACCGGTGACGCAGTGATGTTCCGGCACGAGCTGGCGCGGCGCGCGATCGAGGAGGCTCTTCCGCGGAACCGCGCCGCGGCGCTCCACCGGCAGGTGCTTCTTGCGCTCGAGAGCCGCCCGGAGGAGGTCGAGCCGGCACGCCTCGCCCACCATGCCATCCTTTCCGGCGACGAGGAATCGGCGCTCCGGCACCTCATGTCAGCCGGCGAGCGCGCCTCTGCCCTCGGCGCGCACCGCGAGGCGGCCGCGCACTATCAGGAGGTGCTCGGTCGCAGGCACCTGCTCGAGCCCGAAGTGCTCGCCGATCTGCTCGAGCGGCTCTTCTACGAGCTGCAGCTCTTCGGCTGGTCGGAACAGGCGCGCGACACGCTCGCCGACGCACTCGAGATCCGGCGCCGCTGCGCCGACCGGATGGCGGAAGGTCGTGATCTCCGCTGGATGGCCCGGATCACGTGGCTTCTGGGCGGCATGGCACCGGCCCGGGCCTGGCTCGACCAGGCCATCGACGTGCTCGAAAAGCTTCCCGAGAGCTCCGATCTGGCGATGGCGTGGAGCAGCCGATCCCAGCTGGCCATGCTGTCAGACGAGGACGACGAAGCGCTCCGCTGGGGCGCCCGCGCCATCGAGCTGGCTGAGCGCCTCGGCGACACCGAAGTCCTTGTCCACGCGCTGACCAACGTCGCATCTTCTCGAATCTTCGCCGACCTGGACGAGGGATTGAGCAAGTTCGATCTGGCCCTCCGTATCTGCCTCGAGAACGACTTTCACGAGCACACCTCGCGCGTCTACGCCGGGCTGGTATCGAGCCTGGCGGTCTGCCGCCTCGTTGACCGCGCCATCGCGACGGCCACAGAGGGGATGGCCTACACCGCGGAGCACGATCTCGATTGCTGGACTCATTACCTCCAGGGTTGGCGCGCGTTCGCCCTGCTCGACGCCGGACGATTTGTAGAGTCGGAAGAGGATGCCAGAACTGTGCTCGAATCGTCCGAGCCGCGGGCGGCGGTCGATCGCATTCCTGCGCTGACCACTTACGGCCGGCTTCTGGTGCGGCGTCTCGATCCGCGGGGAGCGGAAGTGCTCGACGAGGCACTGCGGATCTCGCTCTCGATGGACTCCGTGCAGCGCGTGGCGCTGAATGTTGCGAGCCTGGCCGAAGCGGCCTGGCTGAGCGGAGACATGAGGCCGGTGCTCGGTGTGCTGCGCGATGCGTACGCGAAGGCGCTCGATCGCCGGCAGCCGCAGAGCATCGCGGAGCTCGGATTCTGGATGTGGCGGGGCGGAGAGCTCAGCGAGCTCCCTGATCTCGCCGCGCTGCCGTTCGCGACACACGCGCGCGGGGATTTGCGCCGGGCCGCCGAAGAGTGGGGAGCGCTCGGGTGTCCGTACCAGCAGGCCATGGCGCTGCTCGATGGCGACGCAGACACGGCCGCCGAGGGTCTGGCCATGCTCGAACGGATCGGCGCGGGCGGCGTCGCCGCGCTGATGCGCCGGCGGCTCGGCATGAAGCGGCGCCGCGGGCGCGGCCGGGCACGCCTGTCCAATGACGGGGGGCTGACCGCGCGACAGATGGAGGTCCTGGATCTGGTGTCCGTGGGATTGACGAATGCCCAGATCGGCGAGCGGCTCGGGATCAGTGCCAAGACGGTCGACCATCATGTCTCGGCCGTCCTGGCCAGCCTGGGTGCCACCTCCCGCACTGAAGCCGCCGCCGCGGCGATGCGCCGCGGCTGGCTCCGCACTCAAAACTGAGGAGTACCCGCAGCAAAATCGGGGAGTTCTCCCGATTTTTGATCCCGGCTGCGACTCTATTCTTCCGGCATCGATCACGATCTGCCGGAGGTCACATGTCCAGAGCCCTTGGTTTCGCATACGGTGCGGTCAGCTACGTCATCTTTCTCGGAACGTTTCTTTATGCGATCGGCTTCGTCGGCAACCTGTTCGTGCCGAAGTCGATCGACTCCGGCGCGCAGTCCGCGCTGGTTCCGGCGCTGCTCGTCAACACGGCGCTTCTCCTGCTGTTCGCGGTTCAGCACAGCGTGATGGCCCGTCCGTGGTTCAAGCGGTGGTGGACGCGATTCGTTCCGCACGCCATCGAGCGGAGTACGTACGTGCTGTTCGCCAGCCTCGCCCTCGTGATCCTCTACTGGCAGTGGCGGCCGATGAAGACCGTAATCTGGGACCTCGATGGTGCTGCAGGCACGATCATGCAGGTCATCTTCTGGAGCGGGTGGATTCTCGTGCTGCTCTCCACGTTCATGATCAGTCACTTCCATCTGTTCGGCCTGAAACAGGTGCATCAGCATTTGCGCGGTGAACGTCTTACGGATCCGGAATTCGACGCGCGGGCGCTGTATCGCTACATGCGTCATCCCATCATGGCCGGTTTCTTTCTGGCGTTCTGGGCGACGCCGGCGATGACGGCCGGTCATCTCCTCTTCGCGGTCGCGACGACCGGCTACATCCTCGTGGCGCTTCAGTTCGAGGAGCGGGATCTCCTCCGCTCCTTCGGCAAGAAGTACGAGCAGTACCGCCGGGAGGTCCGGATGTTCCTGCCGATTCGAAAGGCCTCGCCGGCGGCTGGGGTGAGAAGGCTCACGCCGGATCCCACTGAGAGCCGCTGACGCCCCCGCATGGCTCTGAGCTGGCCGCCGGTGGTGACGTAGATCGTAGATCGTAGATCGCAGGAAGATATCAATTCCACGATCTGCGACTACGATCTACGATCTACACCACGCGGAGGCAGGCTTCCATGAAGGAATACCCGATCAAGCGGATCATCTTCGCCTCGGGCCTCGGCACGATGATCGAGTGGTACGACTTCTACATCTTCGGCAGCCTGGCCGTGGTCATGTCGGAGCTGATGTTCCCGGCCGGCGATCCGGTCTGGGCGCTCA
>DATKCA010000176.1:0-2708 GCA_035544675.1 Thermoanaerobaculia bacterium
GCGCGCGGCCGAGACGTGGCTGGCCCGGGATCAGTGGACGCGCATGTCCATCCTGAACACGGCGCGGAGCGCGTACTTCTCCGCGGACCGGACCGTCGCCGAATACGCCCGCGACATCTGGCGCGTTCAACCTGTGAAGGTCGAGATCGAGCGGGTCTGACGCCGCCGTGCCCCTGATTCCCGTCATCCTGGCGCTGCTGCTCGTGTTCGGAGTGATGGCCGTGATGGTGCCGCTGACGATCGTTCAGCGGTATCGCATGGGAACGGCGCGCCGGCGCGCGCGCACCTGGGTGGCCACCCTGAACGCGTACGGGATGGCCATGTCGGCGACGCTCTTCCTCATCACCGCCGCGGTGACCAGCGCGTGGGTGCAGGACGCCTTCGCGTACACGTCGCTCGGCATGGCGGCCGGCTGCACCCTCGGCCTCATCGGTCTCGGGACGACGCGCTGGGAAGTGACGCCGCAGTCCGTGCACTTCACGCCGAATCGCTGGCTCGTGCTGTCGATCATGCTGGTGGTCACGGCGCGCATCGGCTACAGCTTCTGGCGGGGCTGGCAGGCCTGGCGCTCCGCGTCGGATGAGAGCTCGTTGCTCGCCGCCGTCGGCGTGGCCGGCTCAATGGCCGCCGGCGCGATGGTGATCGGCTACTACCTGATGTACTGGTGGGGCGTGCAGCGGCGCTTGAGAAAGCTCCCTCCCCCCGCGCCGGCGGGCAGAAGGTACTAACGGCAGTCGTCGCGCAGGCGGGCTCTACGGGGGCTGATCGTGATCAGAACAAGATCATGGCGATGGCCACGAGCGAGCTGACGAGCGCCGCTCCTGCCAGCGCGAGAGCGGCCAGCCACCGCAGCTCCATCACCCTGACCGCGCGCACCAGCGCATCGTCCAGCCCGGCGGAGAACAACGACTGCTGCATCACCGATTTCGCCGCGATCACGTCCGCGACGGCCCTTTCGAAGTGGAGCTGATGGATGCGCTTGGTCCGGTCGGCGCCCGGTTCGCCCGCGGCCGCGGCGGCCGCTTTCAGCACCGCGTTCTTGATGTCGCCACCGCTCACCGCGAACTTCGCGGCGAGCGCGCGAAAGTCGACGTCGGCGGCCAGCGGCGTCTTGCTCGGGTGGACCTGCACGGCCCAGATCCGCTCGCGCTCCTCCACCCCGGGCATCTCGAAAAGGACGTGGGTGCGGATCCGCCGCTCGAAGGCCGGGTCGAAGTTCGCGGCCAGGTTCGTCGCGAAGATGACCACGCCGTTGAACGCCTCCAGCTCCCGGAGCAGCACGTTCACGGTCATGTTGGTCTCGCGGAGGTACGGCGTGCTCACCCCCGCCGACCGTCGTGAGGCGATGGCGTCCGCCTCGTCGAAGAACAGCACGGCCTTCTGCTCGGCAGCGGCGCGGAAGGCGTTGACGATGTTCTTGGGTGTCTCGCCCATCCACATCGATTCCACCTCCGCATAGTCGACCACGAGGAGCTTCATGCCCAGTGCGTTGGCGATCGCCTCGGCGCAGATCGTCTTGCCCGTTCCCGGCGGGCCGGCGAAGTTGAACGCCAGTCCCAGTCCGCTGGCATGTCGCTCGCCGAGGCCCCAGCGGCTGAAGATCAGGGCGTGGTTGCGCGCCTGAGCGAGCGCCTCGTCCAGCGCCCGGCGCGTGCCGGGTGCCAGCACGACGTCGTCGAAGGTCCGCCTGGGAGTGACGCTGTCGACTCCGCGCGAGGACCCGCGGCCGGTCAGGAACGAAAGCAGTGGGGAGCCCATGCGCGACACACGATAGCCCGGTGCGCGTCAACCCGCCACCTGACATACTGCGGCCTCAGGCCATGCGCATCGCCGCCGCCATTGCACTCGTTCTCGCGCTCGCCGCCGTCGATGCGTCCTGTCAAGAGATCTCCGGCCAGGTCACCGCGGTGGCGGACGGCGACTCGCTCACGATCACGGATGCGGCCAGGCGCTCGTATCGGGTCCGACTGCAGGGCATCGACGCGCCCGAGCGCGGGCAGCCGTTCAGCAGCGTCTCGAAGTCCGCGCTCAGCAAGCTCGTCTTCGGGCGGAACGTCGTGGTCGTGCCGCAGAAGACGGACCAGTACGGAAGGATCGTCGGAAAGGTTCTCGTGAACGGCCGCGACGCCGCACTCGAGCAGCTCCGGTCGGGCCTGGCCTGGTTCTACACGCACTACGAGAAGGAGATGAGTAGCGCCGATCGCGCCCAGTACCTCGCGGCGCAACGGTCGGCGAGAGAATCCCGGCTGGGTCTGTGGGCAGACGCCCGCCCCGTGCCGCCCTGGCAGTATCGCCGGAACCGCCGGCGCTTCGGATAGACTCCGCTCAACATCTGGTGAACCTTTCGTCCAGCCGAACGCCCTCCCGGGCCGGGCGGTTATATCTTTCGAGGCCTCCTCATGAAGAAACGCATGTTCATCATGCTCGCCGTGGTCATCGCGTTCATCGCGGTGGTCGGCGGGTTCAAGTTCTTCCAGATTCGCACGGCCATGGCCCAGCAGGGCTCGTTTCAGATGCCGCCCGAGGCGGTGACGACGGCGATTGCGAAGCAGGAGATGTGGGACACGACCCTCAACGCCATCGGAACCGTCGAGGCCGTTCAGGGCGTGACCGTCAGCGCCGATCTCTCCGGCGTCGTGGAGCGGATCTACTTCGACTCGGGCCGCCCGGTGCAGCGCGGCCAGGTGCTTGTCACGCTCGACACGCGC
>DATKCA010000177.1:0-2076 GCA_035544675.1 Thermoanaerobaculia bacterium
GCGGGAGAGGCGCGACGACGTCATCCAGCATCTCGGTGCGGCAGAGGAAGACCGAAGGATCTTCGCCGCCCCACGTGACCCGTTCGACCGGTGCGGCAGCCTGCCGGATCTGCTCCATCACCAGCTCGAGCTCGCGCAGCGTCATGTAGAGCGAGGGGAGTGAAGCGCTCTGCGCGGGATTGCCGGCCACGTTCGAAGCCGGAACCACCGCCTGGGCGTCGCCAAGCATGCGAACCAGCGAGGCGGCGAGCCCGGCCGGGGCCAGCATCAACGGATCGGTGACGACGAGCACGTACTCCTCGTTGACCGCGGCGGCAGCGTCGCGCGCTGGAATACCGACAGGGTAATAGTGAAAATGCGCCGCTCCACCGCGCAGGCGCAGCTCGGCCTGCCAGCTCGCGTACCTCTCTTCGATGGCTGGATGATCGTACGAGGGAAACAACACGCCGATCGCCATGAAAGGATTCAGTTCCCCGGTTTCGTGCATTCGAGAAATAGACTCAGCCCAAAGTCGCGGAGGTCGAGAAACCGGAGGTATCGGTGCTTCGACCGATTGAACCGGACCGGAACGACCTCGAATCCGATCGCCTGCAGGAGCCGCTTCAAATGAGGCTCATCGTAGATGAAGCGGTGATCTCCCTGCATCCGCATATGCACATTGAATGCACCACATCGATCTCCGGCCTCAAAGTGATTCGCACACCACCGGAGATGAGACGTTTCTCCGTCGAGATAGACGCGGGAGATCAGAGCCCGCAGGTCGGGAGTCAGCAGGCGCATCACGCCCCCGGCGCGCAAAACGCGGAACGCCTCGCGCAGGAAGCGCTCGCCGTCCTCACGATCGAGGTGCTCGATGAAATCTTCCGAGTGAATGTAGTCGATCGAGTCCGTCACCAGCGGGATCGATACTGCCAGATCCGCCGTGACGTCGACGGTTGGATCGAATGAGAAGTCGATGTTGATCCACCCGCTGATCCGATGTCCTCCCGAACCGGCGTGCAGACACATCGGCTTCTTTTCTGTCGTGGACGGTACGAGCTCGTCCTCTCGCGCTCGAGCGAGCGCGGCAAGGTACTCACCGACGATCACCTCTTCGCCCGAAGTTGCGCGGTAGTAGAGCCGCTGCAGCCGTCTCAGCTCGCGAAAGTGCCGGAATGTCCGGATCATCGACCAGACCTGCGCGTCCGGGCCGTCGTGCGGACGCGCGATTGAAACCATTCCTCCACGCGTCGTCCCGTCACCGCGGCCCTGAACTGTTCGGCCACGCTGCGGCCGCGCAACGCCACCTGTTCGCGCAGGTCGATATCATCGAGCAGCCGGATGAGCTGAGCCGCCATCGTCCTGCTGTCCCCTTCCGGCGCGAACAGCGCGTAATCGCGCCTCTCGCTCCACGAGAGGAAGGAAGGAATCTCCGACAAGACTGCCGGCACGCCGCCCGCCATCGCCTCGGCCGCCGGAAGGCCGAATCCTTCCTCCTGCCGGCTGGGTCCGAGGAATACATCCGCGGACGCGAAAATCGCAGCCATGCTGCGCGTGTCGATCCCGACATGGAACTCAGCGGCCAGCTCGGTGGGCTCCTCGGCTGCCGGAACCCACTGCGAGACGCGAATCAGATCGAAAACCGCTCCGGTCTCGCGCGCGATACGCACCGCTTCATATCCGAGGTCGATGCCTTTGAAGTCCGCCTGCGCTGGACCGACAAGAACGACCCGCGGCCGGCGGTCCACGCGCGGATGAAGCTGAAAGAACTCGTCGTCGACGATCTGCCCTACCGCGGTCGCATCGTCGAAGAACCGGCGGCAGATCGGGACCAGGTGGGGAGAGACAGTGATCTTCGGGATCGGAAGCGAGTAAGCGGCATCGATCTGCGGCTTGAGGCTCTGATACCCCGTGAACGATCCCTCGTAACCCTGGCAGAGATGGACGGCCCGGTTTCCCGCAAGAGCATAGGCATCCTCGAGCGTCGTCCAGAACGTGCCCACGACGAAGTCAAACGGCGAGGCATCGAGCTCAGAGAAGCTCGTCACGTGCTCCCATCGTCCGGCGGTGGCGCGCCACGTCAGCGGGCCGCCTTTT
>DATKCA010000178.1:0-8196 GCA_035544675.1 Thermoanaerobaculia bacterium
CCGAACGCCGCCGCGGTGGCGGCGTGATACGGCAGGTTGCGCGTGTTGTGATCGTCGTCCGTGCGGATCGCGAACGGCACGCCGGCCTCGTGCAGCGCGGCCGCATTCGCGTAGAGCAGATCGTATGGATCGTCCTCGCGCGGCGGCAGCTCCAGAATGGGCCCGATGATCACCGCGATGTTGCGCCGCTTGATCTCCGGAATGACCGGGACGACGTCCTGCGCGCCGGAGATCATCGCCTTCAGCTTGAATTCGTCGGCGAACTCCAGCGCGGCGCGGATGTCGCGCTCGAGGTTCGCCTCGATGATGACCGGCACCTTTCCTTCCACGACCGGCACCAGCGCCTCCAGAACGAGATCGCGGTTGAACCGCCGCACGGTTCCGTCGGTCGTGCGGGCCGCGGCGGCCTTGCCGTAGGCCTGGGCGTCGCGGAAGACATCGCGCAGCTTGTCGAGCTGCCGCGAGTACGTCTTGCGCAGCTCCTTCTCCGCCTCCTCTTCCGCCGGCAGCTCGACGAGCGGCCTGCTGCGGAGGAGCGGGAAGCGGAGATGCATCGCCACGGGCGACTTGATCACCATCTCCGGGGGCGTCCATCCCGCCAGTTGAATGAGGGCGCTCTGTCCCGAGATCACACCACCCGCGGGAACGGTCAGCACGGCGGTGACGCCGTTCACGCGCGTGACGTTGACGAGGTTGCTGTGCGGATTGATGGCCACGTCGGCGCGCGCATTCGGGTTCATGTCGCCCAGCTCCGTCGTGTCGACGGTGCCCGCCACGGAGCTGATCTCGACGAGACCGACCTTGCTTCCGGCGTCGATCAGTCCCGGGTAGACCGACAGCCCCGTTCCGTCGACGACGGTCGCGCCGGCGGGAACCGCCACTCCGGCACCGACGGCCGTGATCACCCCATTCGAGAAGACGATGGTGCCGTTCGGCACCGGCGCGGACGTGACCGGATGGATCGTCGCGTTGCGGATCGCGAACGTGCCCCTGGTCCCCGGGTTGTTGATGATGACCGACTGCGCCAGGAGCGGCGCCGCGAGGAAGGAGCACATCAGGAGACGCTTAATCATTCTTCTTCTCCTTGGCCGCCCTGGCCGCCCTGGCCCTGGCCTGCTCCGCTTCCTTCCTCAGCAGCTCCGCCTTCTCGCGGGCGAGCTCCTGCCGTTGCAGGAGGTCGCGGGCGCGATCGAAGTAGACCTCGCCCTCGATGAACGTCGTGTCGACGCGCGAGAACGTCGAGAGCGGATGCCCGGTCCAGATCACCAGGTCGGCGTCCTTCCCAACCTCCAGCGAGCCGACGCGGTGATCGATCCCGAGCTGTCTGGCCGGATTGATCGTGCACGTCCGCATGGCCTCTTCCTCGGTCAGACCGCCGTACTTCATGGCCTTGGCCGCATCGTGATTGAGGTGGCGGGCCAGCTCGTCGGAATCGGAGTTCACGGAGGTGAGCACGCCCGCGCGCGTCATCAGCGCCACGTTGTGCGGGATCGCGTCATATGCCTCGATCTTGTAGCCCCACCAGTCGATGAACGTTCCGGCACCCGCTCCCGCCGCCGCGATCTCCTTGCCGACCTTGTAGCCTTCGAGCACGTGCTGGAGCGTCTTGACCTTGAAGCCCTGCTCCTTCGCGACGTTGAGCAGCATGACGATCTCGTCGGAGCGGTAGCAGTGCGAGTGGACGTCGATGCGGCCGCGGAGGATGTCTGCCATCGTGTCCATCAGCAGGTCGCGGCGCGGCGGGATGGCCTGTTCGCCGCGTTTGATGCGGGCGTCGTATTCATCCCAGCGGGCCATGTAGTCCCGGGCCTCGACGAACGCGCTGCGGATCACCTCCTCCACACCCATTCTCGTGGCCGGATACTGCCGCGCGATACCCTCGGGCGGACGGCGGTTCGAGCTCTTCGGATTCTCGCCGAGCGCGAACTTGATCGTTCGCGGCGCGTCCTTCATCGGCCACTCGGAGACCGGCCGTCCCACCTTCCACTTCGCGATCTGGCTCTGTCCGCCGATGGCGTTGGCCGAGCCGTGGAGGATCAGCGCGGTCGTCGTCCCTCCCGCCAGCTGCCGGTAGGGCGACGCCTCTTCGCTCGTCATCACGTCGGAGATGCGCACCATTCCGCTGTTCGGAATCGTGCCTTCGTTGACGGCCCCCTCGACGGCGCTGTGACTGTGCGAGTCGATGATGCCGGGCGTGACGAACTTGCCGGTGCCGTCGATGACCTGTGCGCCGGCCGGGACCGCCACAGCGTTGGCAGATCCCACCGCGGCGATCTTCGAGCCGCGAATGACGACCGTGCCGTTGGGAATCACACCGCCGGTAATCGTCAGCACCGTAGCATTGCGGATCGCCACGACCCGCTCCTGGGCGGCGAGGGAAGTCGCGAAAAAGATCGCGACGGCGAACGCACAGAGCCTTCTCCCGGCGGGAGAGGGCACGCCGAAGGCGGGGTGAGGGGCGAACCATTTCGGTTCTCTTCTCATGACGACTTCCTCCCGGTGAACTGGAATGTGCCGGCCGAGGTGGTGACGGTCCCCTCGATGCCGCCTTCGCGCACGGTGCCGCGGAACAGCCATTCGCCCGGCTCCGCCTCCACCTGGGCGGAGATCGAGAACTCCAGCGTCGTTCCGTCGAACGTGCCCGGCCGGATCTGACCCGAACCGCGATCGCCGGAGAACGATCCGGTCACCTGTTCATTCTCCAGTCGCAGCGAAACCGTGATGGCCACGCTGCCCTGCGGAGTGCTGACGCTCAGAGCCCAGCTCCCGTCGATCGGCGACGCCGCGGCGTCCGCGGTCTCCTTCTTCTCCTCGGCCGGCAGGCGCACCTCACGACCGTCCACGAACAGCCGCGTGATCTTTGACCCTTCGCTGAACACCGGGCCGTTGCTGATCACGAGGTTGGCGATCTTGCCGCGCTCGATCGATCCGAGCTGGCGGTCGACGCCGAAGATCGCCGCGGGCGTCAGCGTCACCGCTCGCAGCGCGTCGTCCGCGGTGAGACCGTTCTCCATCGCCTTGCGGATCCCGGGGATGAGATCCGCCGTCTTGCCCGGCGCGGAGACGAGCGCGAATCGCACCCCTGCTCTGGCCAGCACCGAAGGCGTGGTCGGACTGAGGGCGCGGTCGCGGATCACTCGCAGCGGCTGCTCCGCGCGGTCTTCCGCCGATGACGGTGCGACCGGCCATTTCACCGACACCAGCACCGGCACATCGCGAAGATCCGCGGGCATCCTGTACGCCTGGCGCGCGCCGGCGAGGACGAGGCGGAGGTTGAACTCGCGCGCGATGGCCATCGCTCGCCTCATGGCCAGCTCGCCGTCTGCAGCGAAGACGGCCGGCATCTCGCGGCGGATGAGGGGAACGAGCGCCTCCAGTGCGGCATCGCTCTCGGGCCTGCGCAATCCGGACGGGCTCCGCTCGTAAACGGCCATGGCCACGGAGTGCTGCTGGGCGTCGAAGAGAGTCTGGCGGATGTACGAGATGACGCCCATCAGTGACCCGGGGTAGGTGGACGCGCGTCTGGTATTGAATGCGACATGCATCGCCGCGCGATTGCGGATCACCCTCGAGGGCGTGCCGCCCGGTCCGAGGTTCAGGACGACCGACTGGCCGTTGAAGATGGCGGCGGTGGGAGCGGCCACGATGGTGGTCACGCCGGTGGCGCGCTTGGCATCGACTTCCTCGTCGCTCAGGCTCACGCGCTCGGCCGCCATGGACGCGGCGTTGATCGCGGCGTCGTCGCGCCGCTGATCGCTGACCGAGACTCCGGTGCGACGGGGAGCCGTGAATCCGAGCGTCGTGTACGCGTCGATGAAGCCCGGGTACACGTGCGCGCCTCCCACATCGACGACCGTGGCGTCCGGCGGCACGGCCACGCCCGCTCCCACCGACTCGATCAGGCCGTCGCGAATGACGACCGTGCCCCTGCCGATCTGTGGCCCGGCAACGGGATGGACGACTCCGTTCGTGATGGCATACACGCCCGGGGCGTCGGCTCGCGCCATCAGCGGCACGAGCAAAAGGGCAACCGTTACAACCCCTCGTCTCATCAGGACCTCCGCGGGCGCGGATGATATCCGGTTCCGTTGACACTGCCTCAGGGGTGCCGTTACCCTCAGATACCGGACGCCCCACCGATGGTCCTCTTCAACTACGCCACGAAAGAGATCACCGCGAAGCTCGTGTACTACGGGCCGGGGCTGTGCGGCAAGACCACGAACCTGCAGTTCGTGTACGAGTCGCTGCCGTCGAACAACAAGAGCAAGATGCTCTCGCTGTCGACGAAAACCGACCGCACGCTCTTCTTCGACTTCCTCCCCCTGGACCTCGGAAAAATCCGGGGGATGCGCACGAAGCTGCAGCTGTACACGGTGCCGGGCCAGGTCTACTACAACTCCACGCGCCAGCTCGTGCTCAAGGGCGCGGACGGGATCGTGTTCGTGGCCGACAGCCAGGACTTCGCGCTCGACGCGAACATGGAGAGCCTGCAGAACCTCGAGGACAACCTCAAGCGCCAGGGCGTGCGGATCCGCGAGATCCCGCTGGTCATCCAGTACAACAAGCGCGATCTGCCGAACGCGCTGCCGGTGGCGGAGATCGACAAGGAGCTGAACAAGCTCGGCGTCCCGCACCACGAGTCTGTGGCGACCACGGGTATCGGAGTCGAGGAGACGCTCAAGGGACTCACGCAGCTCGTCCTGTCGCACCTCGTCCGCAAGTACGGCCTGGAGGGCAATGAGCCGCTCGACCGCGAGATCCAGATCCTGAACGCGAGCGTCGCCGACAACAAACCGGCCGAGTCGCTGTGGGACGAGAGCCCTGACCACCCCGAGCCCCCGCCGGAGCCCGAGTACGAGCTCGACGATGCCACGGATGAGGCGGCACCGTTTGTTGCCACCGAGCTCGTTGGGGCGGCGCCATCCTCACCGGCGCCGTCAAACCCGTTCGCCGACGCGACCGACTATTTCAGCACTTCCGGACCGGAGCCGTCGGCGCCGCCGGGCCTCGATGTGCCGGTGACGTCGATCGAGATCCCGCTGCCGTCGTCGATCCGCGACTCGCTCCCGAAGCTCGACAACCGTGGCGCATCGACCGCTTCGGTGGCGACCGCGCCGGCAACGGATCGCCGCGCCAACGAGCCGCTGGTGAAGGAGGTCAGCATCCCGCTGAACCTCTCGCTCGAGGAGTTGCGGCACTACCGGCGACTGCGGCTGAAGATCACGCTGGATGTGAATCTGTTGCCCTAGAACCGGGTGGAGCGCCGCCGACTCTGTGGAGCGCCGCCGACTCGGCGGCCAACAGCGTCCAGAGCCGCCGGGTCGGCGGCGCTCCACAGAAACGCAGAAATTCGTCTTTCTTCCGATGCGTTGGCGATGATCCCCGGGAGGAGTGGTCGAGTGGTTTAAGGCAGCGGTCTTGAAAACCGCCGTACCGGTAACGGTACCGTGGGTTCGAATCCCACCTCCTCCGCCAATCACTCTGGCGTAGAATCCTGCCCATGCCCCGGCGCCCCGGCGTGCTGTTGCTGTCAGCAGTCGCCATCGTCCTCCTCGCAGGCGCCGGACGAAGACGCGCGGTCGCGCCGGACTTCACCCTCGATGCGCGCCGGTCGCTGGTCGTCACCGATCAGGCCATCCTCGACGGCTTCTCGTTCGAGCGGGTGATGAACGCGGTCGTCGCGCGCAGCGGAACGCGGACCTCTGCGATCCGGCTGTATCAACAGATCTTCGATACACAGAACGCGAAGCCGGGCCTCGTCGCAGCCGATGCGCCGCACTGCGACGACTACCTCGTGGACGGCAAGCCCGCGTTCAACGGGCTCCCGCGGCGCTGCCCGACCGCCGAAGGCGCGCTGGCGGCGTCGGATCCGTTTGCGCGCGGAGATCACATTCCGCTGGGAGTGATCAATCGCTTCGACATGGCTCCCGCCGGCGGCTCGAACTGCGGCCAGTATCGAGTCATCTTCGCGAAGACATCGAGATCGGCATTCGACCGGATTCATTTCATCTTCGAGGCGGTGTTGCCGAATCCCGAGCCGTCGAGAGGACTCGCCGGATGCCGTCCCGTCGCGCAGTTCTGGGCGGACCTGTCGAACGTGACCTCGGTGAGCGAGCGACGCGCCGCGCTGGAGCGGTTCTTCTTCACCGGTCTCGACGGCTTCGCTCCGGCCATCCACCCGGACCATCTCACCGCGAGGAGCGGCGGCGGCATCCGCACGATGCACAACACCGGCGGACCGCTTCGCAACCGCTTTTACCAGTTCCACCTGGCAAGGCGCGGCGATCAGCTCGTGGCCGAGCCGGACGTGCTCGAGAACATGCCGCTCGGCCAGTTCTTCGACGCCCGCAACACGACCCCCGCCGCGAGGCGATTCCGCGATGCCTTCGTGGCGAATGTCCGGAACCTGACCGGCGCCGACGAAGGCCTCGCTTTCATGAGCATCCCGCGGGAGTTTCTGCTGGCGGAGAGCAACCCCGGCGGGTCGGAGCTGGACGTGGTGTTCGAGATTCCGTTCATCACCGGGCAGTTCACGCCGGAGGGCATCGCCTTTTCCTCGCGAATCTCCGCCGAGCTGCGCAAGGCCGGCAGCAGACTGTCGCCGCTCGACGTCGTCACCCGTGCGAATCACCTCAGCTGCACCGGGTGTCACTTCTTCCGCGGCAACGTGGGCGGCGAGTTCTACCAGCAGATCAGCGAGTCGGTCACGGAGCCTGGCGAGGGCGGTCGACGGTTCGCGATCTCGAAGACGATGCGGGACGTCTTCGTACCGCAGCGGACGGAAGTGCTGCGCAATTTTCTAGAGTCGGCTTCGCCCCGGTGAAATACAATCCCCGCGCAAAGACTTCTGGCAGTTCCCCGTAGGCCACGGAGAGATGGGTGAGTGGCTGAAACCAGCGGTTTGCTAAACCGCCGTAGGGCCTTAAAGCTCTACCGAGGGTTCGAATCCCTCTCTCTCCGCCACTTTCTTCCTCATGCACGCGATCAGGGTCAACACTCCGGGCGGACCGGATGTGCTCCACTACGCCGAGCTTGACAAGCCCTCTCCGGGCGACGGTGAGGCGCTGGTCCGCCTCGAAGCGATCGGCGTCAACTACCTCGACGTCTACCACCGCAGCGGGCTCTACAAGATGCCGATGCCGTTCACTCCGGGCTCCGAGGGCGCGGGCGTCGTCGAGAGCGCCGGCAACGGAGTCACGGGCGTGGGGCCGGGGGACCGCGTCGCGTACGCGATGGTTCCCGGCGCCTATGCCGAATACGCCGTCGTGCCGGCGGCGCGGCTCGTGCCGATTCCCGCGGGCATCGACGGGCGCACGGCGGCCGCGGCGGTGCTCCAGGGGATGACCGCGCATTACCTCGTCTCGAGCACCTGGCCGCTGAAGAGCGGGCAGAGCGCACTCGTTCACGCAGCGGCGGGCGGGGTGGGCGGTCTGCTCGTGCAGATGGCCAAGGCTCGCGGCGCGCGCGTGTTCGCGACCGCGTCGACGCCGAAGCTGGAGATGGTTCGCGCGCTGGGCGCCGATGTCGTGATCGACTACACCACGGCGGACTTCGAGACCGAGGTGATCAGCGGCACCGGCGGGAAGGGGGTCGACGTCGTGTACGACTCGGTGGGACGCACGACGTTCGACAAGAGCGTGAACTGCGTCGGCACGCGCGGATGCCTCGCGCTGTTCGGACAATCGAGCGGGCCGGTGCCGGCGCTCGATCCATCGCGGCTTGCCAAACGCGGCATCTACCTCACCCGTCCCAGCCTCGCGCACTACGCGGTCACGCGCGATGAGCTGCTCTGGCGCGGGCGCGAAGTGTTCGAGGCCATCGAGTCGGGGGCGCTGCGCCTGCGGATCGATCGCGAGATGCCGTTGCGTGAGGCGGCCAGGGCGCATGAGCTGCTGGAGAGCCGGCAGACGGCGGGGAAAGTGTTGTTGATTCCGTGATGTCATTCCGAGCGTAGCGAGGAATCCGGGGGGCGGGGCGGCACGTCGACGTACCACCCGACCGCCCAGATCCCTCGCTACGCTCGGGATGACTAGACGTCTGCTTTTTTCAGCGGGGCGTGGGCGGGGCCGTTCAGCACCTCGCCGGTCGTCTTGAAGCGCGAGCCGTGGCACGGGCAGTCCCACGTCCGCTCGGCGTCGTTCCACGCCACGTCGCAGCCCATGTGCGTGCACACGGGCGACAGCGCGTGAAGCGTGC
>DATKCA010000179.1:0-76932 GCA_035544675.1 Thermoanaerobaculia bacterium
TGACCGAGAAGATGGCGGTGACGCTGAAGCGCATCAACCCGGCCACGACGGTGGTGAACCCGGTGCTCGGCGCCGAAGACTTCTCGTTCTTCCAGGAGAAGGTCCCCGGCCTGTTCATCTGGCTGGGCACGCGCCCGAAGAACCAGACACCCGAGCAGGCCGCGTCGAACCACTCACCGCACTTCTACGTCGACGAGAGCGGTTTGGGGCTGGGGGTGCGGGCGCTGGCCAATCTGACTGTGGACTACCTGCGTTAGTTCTTAGTCCTCTAAGGACTAAGGCCTGCTTTAATACGTCCCCAGTAATCGGCGCCTGAGAGCCACTGGCCGCCGTCGATGACGAACACCTCGCCGGTCACGAACGACGCGTACTCGGACAGCAGGTACGAGGCGGCGTTGGCGACTTCCTCGAGGGTGGCGAAGCGGCGCAGCGGGATCGTCTTGCGGATGCCTTCGATGACGTTCGGGTCCGGAAAGAGGCGGGCGGCGGCGCCGGGTGTGTCGACCGGGCCGGGGGCGATCGCGTTCACGCGGATCTTGTGGCGGGCCCACTCCACGGCGAGGGTCTGCGTCATGGCCAGCACGCCGGCCTTCGCGCTGGCGGAGTGAACGACTCCGGGCGCGCCGGTCCAGGCGTAGTTCGCGATGACGTTGAGGATCACGCCGCCGTTCTTCTTCGCGATCATCCGTTTGCCGACGGCGCTCGTGCAGTAGAACGTCCCGTTGAGCACGATGCCGATGACCGAGTTCCAGCCGTTGGTGGTGAGCTGGTCGGACGGGACGATGAAGTTTCCGGCCGCGTTGTTGATGAGGAAGTCGATGCGGCCGTGATCGGACTCGACCTTCGCCGCCATGGCCTCGACGGCATCGGCATCGCGGACGTCGAGCACGTGAAAGCCGGCACTGCCGGCGCCGCCGGCGCGGATGGTGTCGACCGCGGCGCGGAGATTTTCTTCTTTACGGCTGGCCAGAATCACGGTGGCTCCGAGCCGTGCCAGCTCCCGGGCCATGGCCAGGCCGATGCCGGTGGCGCCGCCGGTGACGATCCCGACACGGCCCTCGAATGTCTTCTCCGGAAGCATGGGGGCACACTATCACGCCCTATAATCGCCCTCGATGCTGCGGCGCGCCCTCGTAATCGTGTTGTTCGCCGCCCTCGCAGCGGCATGCGGCGGCGAGCCCGAATCGAAGCCGCTCAGCGAACCGGGCGAGCGGCTGTACGACCTCACCGGAACGATTCTCTCGCGAGACAGCGGCGACAACACGCTGCGCATCGATCACCGGGAGATCCCCGGCTTCATGCAGGCCATGACGATGGACTTCACGGTGCGCGGCGCTCAGGTCGGCTCTCTTCCCGCGGACGGCGCCAGGGTCACGGCGCGGCTTCACGTCACCGACCGCGGCTACTGGCTGACGGAAGTGAGACAAGCTCCCTAGTGGTCAACGAACGCCGCGTCTACCAGCGTCTTCATCTGACCAGATCACTCGAAGGGTGGTTCGGCGATCTGGCCGTGCGGGTGGTCGACGTCAGCGCGACCGGCGCGCAGATCGAGCACCACTACAACGACGTGCCCGGGAGCGGCCAGCTGCGATTCACCTGGCGCGACCAGGAGATCACCATCGAGTGCGAGACCATCCACTTCAGCGACGACCGCGCCGGACTCCATTTCGTGGAGGACAACGAGCTCCTCCGAAGACTGATCGCCGAGTCGGCAGCCGAGGTGCTCGCGGCGCAGAAGGCGAATCTGGGCGGCGATCGAGCGCATAACCTGATCGGCGAGGAGATTGGTGAGGCCACTCTGACCGCCGCATCCGCGGGCCTCAAGGCCAAGGCCTGGGTCACCCTGACGCTCGAGGACGGCGGCTGGAAACGCCGCAAGTCGCTGCTCCCCGATCAGCCGGAGAACGGGTTCACCGTTTCGGGAGCCGAGCCGGATGAGCAGATCGAGATCCTCTGCAAGACGTATCAGGGAGGCAACGACGAGGCTCGCCGGCTGACGCGCCTTTTGGCCGAGTTGAGCGCGGCCAGCGTCAGGGGCTGAACGGCGCTGCCAGCAGCACCGTCGGAACGGCCGCCCCGGCCTCGACCAGTCTGACCCCCTCTTCGACGACGGCGAGGCCGTTCGCGCCCGCCATCGAGGTGGAGACGCCCGAACCCTGCGACGGCATCGGCTCGCTGTGAAGCGCGCCATCACGCGCCGTCACCCGGACCCGCAGATAGGTCCGGCGGTCGCCGGCCGACTGGAGCGGCGCGGCCGCCCGCGTGGTCACGACCGGCGGCAGCAGCCCCGCGGTCTGCCCCGCGGCCTTGCGCAGTGCCGGGCCGGCGAACAGCGTGAACGAGACCAGACACGACACCGGGTTCCCCGGAAGGCCGAAGAACATCGACCGCCCCAGCTTCGACATCAGAGTCGGTTTTCCCGGCTTCATCGCCACGCGCCAGAAGTGGGCCTCGGCGCCGAGCGCCTCGAGCGCCTCGCGCACGAAGTCGTAGGCGCCGACGGAGACGCCGCCCGACGAGACGACGAAGTCGAACGAGGATGCCGAGTCGATCGCGGCGATGGTCGCAGCGCGGTCGTCGGGGACGACGTCGCGGATCGACGGTTCGCCGCCGGCCTCCCGAACGAGCGCCGCGAGCGCGTACGAATTCGAGTTGACGGTCTTTCCCTCGTTGCCGGCCGCGACATCGGCGATCTCGTCGCCCGTTGCCAGGATGGCCACGCGCGGCCGTCGTCCCACGAGCACGGAGACCTTGCGGGCCGTGGCGAGGACTCCGACCTCGCCGGCGCCGATCCGGATGCCGCTGCGCAGCACGACGTGTCCCGCGCGCATGTCTTCGCCGCGGCGGCGGATGTTCCTCCCTTGCGCGACCGCGCGGAGGACGCGCACCGATCCGGCCCCGCCGTCCGTGATCTCGACCTGAGCGACGGCATCCGCGCCGTCGGGGACGGGGGCGCCGGTCATGATCCGCATGGCCGTGCCGCGTTCCACGCGATCGTTCGTGCCGCGGCCGGCGGCGACATCGCCGGTGACCTCTAGGACGACGGGATTCTGTTCGCCGGCCGCCTCGACGTCCGCCGCGACCAGGGCGTAGCCGTCCATGGCGCTGTTATCGTGCGGCGGGACGTCCGCCGCGGCCGCCACGTCCTCGCGGAGCACGCGGCCGAAGGCTTCGTCGAATCGGACGCTCTCGGAGTCCAGAGGCGCAACCGCCGCCAGGACCCGCTCCTGCGCCTCCTCGACCGTCAGGAGGCGCTGGCCGGGGCCCGGATCCTGAAATGGACGCACGGGTGGATCATAGTGGAGCCTAGAATTTGCAAGAGAGCTCATCCATGACAGCAACCGAGAGCCTGGCCGCCCAGAAGCCGGCCGCAGCGCGCCGTTCCGAGCGCATCCCCGTGGCCGTTCTCGGCGCCACCGGGTCGGTCGGACAGCGCTTCGTGCAACTCCTCGAGAACCATCCCTGGTTCCGTCTCCACGAGGTGGTGGCCTCAGAGCGCAGCGCCGGAAAATCCTACTGTGATGCGGCGGACTGGCGACTCGGAACGCCCCTTCCGGACACGACGGCCGGCCTCCCCATCAAGAGTCTCGGAGCCGCGCTGGAGTCGAGGCTGGTCTTCTCCGGTCTGGACTCCTCCGTTGCGGGCGAAGCCGAAGACGACTACGCGAACCGCGGCCTGGTGGTGGTGTCGAACTCGAAGAACCATCGGATGGACGACGACGTGCCGCTGCTCATTCCGGAGATCAACGCCGATCACATCGACGCCATCGAGAAGCAGCGGAAGCGACGCGGCGGCCGTGGATACATCGTCACGAATCCGAACTGCTCGACCGTGGGGCTGGCTATGGCGATCGCTCCGATCGAGCGCCAGCACGGGCTCGATCAGATTCACGTGACGACGATGCAGGCGATCTCCGGCGCCGGCTATGCGGGCGTGGCGTCGTACGCGATCCTGGACAACGTGATCCCCTACATCTCCGGCGAGGAGGAGAAGATCGAGAGCGAGCCGCGCAAGATCCTGGGCCGCTGGGAAAAGGGGAGCTTCGTCGACGCGGCGCTCCGCATCTCCGCGCAGACGAACCGCGTCCCGACGATCGACGGACATCTGATGACGATCTCGTTCTCGTTCCGCAACCGCGCGGAGCTGCGGGCGATGTTCACGATCGAGCAGCTCATCGCCGATACGCGCGCGGCGATCGACTCGTTCGAAGGCGAGCCGCAGCGGCTCCGGCTCCCGACCGCGCCGCAGCGTCCGGTGCAGTACGCGCCGGAGCCCGACCGGCCGCAGCCGCGGCTCGATCGCGACCGGGAGAACGGGATGGCCGTGACGATCGGGCGCCTCCGTCCGTGTCCGCTGCTCGACCTGCGCATGGTGGCCCTGGTTCACAACACCATCCGCGGCGCCGCGGGAGCGGCGATTCTCAACGCGGAGCTGCTCGAAGCGAGGGGCCTGCTGTGATCCGGGCTCAGGGCTCAGGGCTCGGGGCTCAGGGGACCGAGCGCGCAATTTGTAAGCCGGGCGGGGATCCCCTGAGCCCTGAGCCCCGAGCCCTGAGCCCTGAGTTTCGCCCATGATCGTCATCAAGTTCGGCGGGACGTCTGTCGGCGACGCAGAGCGCGTGGCGAACGCGATCGACATCGTTTCCGAGCGCCGGCACCTCCAGCCGATCGTCGTCGTCTCGGCTCTGGCGGGCGTGACGAACGAGCTCGTGGCGGCGTCCGAAGCGGCCAGGGCCTGCCAGCCGGAGCGGGTCTCTGAGATCGTCAGCGCGGTCCGGCAGCGCCACGAAGACGTGGCCATCCAGCTTGTCCAGCAGAAGATCGACTTCTTCGAGTCGTTCACCAAGCAGCTCGACAAGCAGATCGACCAGATCCACACCATCCTCCGCGGCATCGCACTCCTCGGCGAGATCACGGCGCGGGCGAAAGACAAGGTCGTGGCCATCGGCGAGAAACTCTCCTCGGTCCTCTTCGCCTACTCATTGATGATGCGGGCGCTGCCCGGCGAGCACGTCGACTCCGAAGAGGTGGTCATCACGGACTCGAAGTTCGGAGAGGCGGTCCCGCTGATGGAGGAGACGCGCCAGGCCGCGCAGCGCGTGCTGATTCCGCTGATCGAGCGCAGCCTGATCCCGGTCATGGGCGGCTTCATCGGCCGGACACGTGAGGGGGCAACGACCACGCTGGGGCGCGGCGGGTCGGACTACAGCGCGGCGATCGTCGGCGCCGCGGTGGGCGCGAAGGAGATCCAGATCTGGACCGACGTCGACGGGATGATGACCTGCGATCCGCGGCTGATCCCGGACGCGCGCGTCATCGATCGCATCTCCTACGTCGAGGCGGCGGAGCTGGCCTGGTTCGGAGCGAAGGTGCTGCACCCCAAGACGATCGCCCCGGCCGTGGAGCAGAAGATCCCGGTGCGCGTGCTCAACACGCACAACGTGAACAGCCCCGGCACCGTGGTGATGGAAGACGATCCGGGACACGAGCAGGGGCCGCGCGCAATCGCCATCAAACGGGGCGTGACGGTCGTGCACATGACGTCGAACAAGATGCTCGGCGCGCACGGCTTTCTGGCCCGCCTGTTCGCCATCTTCGAGACGCTGGAGGTGTCCGTCGATCTCATCACGACGTCGGAGGTGTCGGTCTCCGTCACCATCGACGAGAAGCACAATCTGCCGCAGCTCATCGAGAAGCTCGAACCGGTGGCGGACGTCGAGGTGATCGAGAACCAGTGCATCGTGGCCATCGTCGGCCGCAATCTCATGCGTGACTCCGCCGTCGGCGCGCGTATCTTCGAGGCGCTGCGCGGCGTGCGGGTCTCCATGTTCTCGATGGGGACCTCGGGCCTGAACCTGAGCATCGTCGTCCATCCCGACGACGCCGATCGCGCGGTGAAGGCGGTTCACGCCGCCCTGTTCGAGCAGGGGCTCAGGACCCCGGGGCCGGGACTCAGACCCGCCGCCGTATGAAGGTCTCTCTGCACGGGTACGGGAAGATGGGCCGCGCGGTCGAGAAGGTGGCGCGGGAAGAAGGCCACGAGATCGTGGCGGCGGATGCGGCCGAGGTGGTCATCGATTTCTCGCATGCCTCGGCGGTGGAGGAGGCGGTCGATCTGGCGTGCCGGCGAGGCATCGCGCTCGTCATCGGTACGACGGGCTGGAATGACCGTGTCGACGAAATGCGGGAGCGCATCGACAAGGCGGGCATCGGAGCGGTGTACGCGTCCAACTTCTCGCCGGGAGCCAACGTCCTGTTCGCGCTGGCGCGTCGCGCGGCGGAGCTCTTCACCCGCTTCCCGCAATATGCCGCGGGGATGGAAGAGAGGCATCACGCTGGAAAGCAGGACGCGCCCAGCGGAACCGCACTGCGGATCGCCGGCGAAGTGAAGAGCGGCAGCGGAGGAAAGATCGACCCGCCCATCGCCGCGTCGCGAGTGGGCAGCGAGTTCGGCCTGCACACCCTGTTCTTCGACTCGCCCGACGACCTGATCGAGATCTCCCACCGCGCCCGCGGCCGGGAGGGATTCGCGCGTGGCGCGGTGCTCGCAGCGCGGTTGATCCAGGGAAGGAAAGGCCTGGTCCGATTCGATGAGCTGGTGATGTCATGACGTTTCGCGGAGTGGGAACTGCCCTGGTCACGCCGTTCAAGGAGAGCGGCGCGCTCGACGAGAAGGCGCTGGAGCGCTTCGTCGACTTTCAGATCGAAGGCGGCGTCAACTTCCTCGTGCCGTGCGGAACGACCGGAGAGAACCCGGCCCTGACCGTCGAGGAGCACCGCCGTGTCGTCGAGATCGTGATCAGGCGCGCCAACGGGCGCGTACCCGTGCTCGCCGGCGCCGGCAGCAACTCCACCGACAAGGCCATCGAGCTCGCCCTCATGGCCATCGACCTCGGCGCCGCCGGCGCGCTGACCATCACGCCCTACTACAACAAGCCCACGCCCGACGGGCTGCGCCGTCACTTCGGGATGCAGGCCGCGGCCATCGAGAAGAAACGCAAAGGCTTCCCCATGATCATGTACAACGTCCCGGGCCGCACCGGCGTGAACATGACCGCCGAGACGACCATCCGCATCGCCCGCGAAGTGCCGAACGTGATCGGAGTCAAGGAAGCTTCCGCGAACATGGAGCAGATCCTCCAGATTCTGCGCGACCGCCCGGAGGGCTTTCTCGTGCTCAGCGGGGACGACGCCTGGACGCTGGCAATGCTGGGCGTCGGCGCGGACGGCGTCGTCTCGGTGGCCAGCAACGAGGTGCCCGCGCTCATCAGAAGGATGGTCGACGAGCGCTCGATCGAGATTCAGAACCGCCTGCTGCCGCTGCTCACGGGCAACTTCATCGAGTCGAATCCAGGGCCGGTGAAAGCCGCCCTGAAGATGATGGGGATTCTGGAGAGTGATACCGTTCGGCCACCACTGGCGCCGATGACGGAGGCCAGCCGGAAGAAGATGCAGGCGATCCTGAGGGAGTGCGGGCTGCTCTGAACGATGCTCATCCACGAACGTGTCGAGGCGCTGAAGTCCAACCCTGACCGCCTGGAAGCGGTCAAGACGATCGGGCTCTTTCTCTCTGAGCTGGAGAGAGGGTCGGTCCGCGCGGCCGAGCGCGACGACATGGGTGAGTGGAAGGCCCAGACCTGGGTGAAGGAGGGAATCCTGGCCGCGTTCCGCTTCGGCGTGCTCGCCGAGTTCGCGTCGGGTTCGCTCTCCTTCGTCGACAAGGACACCATGCCGGTGCGCCGCTTCAAGGTGCAGGACGGCATCCGAATCGTCCCGGGCGGGTCGTCGATCCGTCGCGGCGCATTCATCGCCAAAGGCGTCGTCATGATGCCGCCCGCCTACGTGAACATCGGCGCCTACGTCGACGAGGACACGATGATCGACTCGCACGCGCTCGTCGGATCCTGCGCGCAGATCGGCAAACGTGTCCATCTCTCCGCGGCCGCGCAGATCGGCGGCGTCCTCGAGCCCATCGGGAATGTGCCGGTCGTCATCGAGGACGACGTCGTCGTGGGCGGCAACTCCGGCATCTACGAGGGAACGATCGTGCGCTCGCGCGCGGTCATCGGAGCGGGCGTGGTCATCACCGGATCCACTCCCGTGTACGACCTCGTGCGCGGCCAGGTCTACCGGCGCACGCCGGAACGGCCGCTGGAGATTCCGTTTGGCGCCGTCGTCGTGCCCGGCTCGCGGCGGATGAAAGGCGCATTCGCCGAGGAGCACGAGCTGTCGATCGCGACGCCGATGATCGTGAAGTATCGCGACGAGAAGACCGACTCGGCCACGGCGCTGGAGGAGGCCCTCCGGTGAGCGTTTGCGTGATTGAGAGTGATGACCGATTTCGTTCTTTTGGCGATCACGATTCACCGCGTTTGAAGGATGAAGGATGCACCACGCGCGTTCATCCTTCATCCTTCATCCTTCATCCTTCATCCTTGAAACGTTCATGCACGACGACGCTGATTAGAAACGAAAACGTTCCACTCATCACTCGTCCATCATCCTTGAGCCTTTGAATCCTGTGAAACCGGCCGGCCGCTTAGCGGACATCGAGATCTCGCTCATCCGCCAGATCAACGCACTGGCCACGCCGCTCTCCGTGAACCTCGGCATCGGTGAGCCGAACCTCGAGCCCGACCAGACGCTTCGCGAGCTGGCGCGTGAAGCTTCCCGCGGCCCGTGGGGCTACTCGCCCAACGCCGGATTCCTGTCGCTGCGATCGCTCATCGCCGCCGGCACACGGTTCGACCCGAAGACGGAAGTGTGCGTGACGGCGGGGACGCAGGAGGGTCTGTACGCGGTCTTCCAGGCGTACGTCGAGCGCGGCGACGAAGTCCTCATTCCGAATCCCGGCTTCGTCGCGTACGAGACGCTGGCCAGGATCTGCGGCGCGACGCCGGTGACCTATGACCTCGAGCCGCCGGAGTGGCGGGTCGACGCCGCAGCGGTGGCCGCGAAGATCACCGCCAGGACGAAGCTCATCGTCGTCAACACGCCGTCCAATCCCCTCGGAGCGGTGGCGGAGGAGGACGCGCTCCGCCGCCTGGCCCGCCTGGCCGATGAGCGGGGATGTCTCGTCGTGAGCGACGAGGTCTACCGCGAGATCTGGTATGAACGCGAGCCGGCGTCGATGCTCGGGATGGGAGAGAATGTCGTCCTCGCAAACGGAATGTCGAAGAGTCATGGAATGACAGGACTGCGGATCGGGTGGCTGATCGCGCGCGACGAGATCATGCGCCCGGTCATCAAGGCGCATCAGTACATCGCCACGTGCGCGTCGGTGTTCTCGCAGCGCCTCGCTGAGCTGGTGCTGAAAAACGGGGAGTGGAACCGCGACTGGCTGGGGCGCGCCCGCGAACAGTTCACCCGCCAGCGCGAGGCGGCCATGCACGCGATCACTCACGAGCTGGGCGCTACCCTCCCCCCGCCTGCCGGCGCGTTCTACGCGTTCGTGCCGGTGCCGCTGTGCGGCACGGCCGGCTTCGCGAAGGCGCTGGCCACCGAGGCCGCGGTCCTCGTGATTCCGGGCGTCGCGTTCGGAAGCGCGGGCGAGGGGTTCGTCCGCATCTCGTTCGCCGCCCCGATCGACGGAATCGCGACCGGCATCGAGCGCATCGGGCGCTATCTGACGGCGGCCGGCCGATGACCGCGTACGACGTGGTCATCCCCGCGCGCAACGAGGCCGAGACCATCGCCGACGTGATCCGGGCCGCGCGCGCGGCATCCGGCGCCAGGCGCGTCATCGTCATCGACGATCACTCGTCGGACGGAACGGGCGCCGTGGCCGCAGCGGCAGGCGCCGAGGTCCTCGAGTCGCGGTCGCAGGCCAGCAAGGCCGAGGCGCTGGCGACAGGTGTGGCGGCGAGCGACGCGGCGGTTCTCGTGTTCTTCGACGGCGACATCACTCGCGCCCGTCCCGAGCACTTCGACGCGCTGGCCGAACCGGTGAGCAGCGGCGGATTCTCGATGTGCTGCGGTCTGGTCGACTACGGCTGGCTGCGCAACCCGATCTTTCTGCGGCTGCCACCGATCACCGGATTGCGCGCCGTCCGCCGCGACGTGTTCGAGCGGATTCCGCCGGAGAAGCTCAACGGATTTCAGATCGAGATCATGATCAACGAGGTCATCGCGCGAAACGGACTGCCTGCGGCCATCCTGGTGCTGAAAGGCACCGGACATCGCTCCAAAGTAGCTAAACTAGGCAGAATCAACGGGTTCCGAGCGCACATGTCCATGACGATGGAGCTTCTGGACTGCTTCAGGATCGTTCCCCTCTGGACATATGGGAGCTATTTGAGGAACCTTACGGTTCTCACGTCCAACAACATCTCAGTCAAAACACAGGAGAACCTATGAGACGCCCCCTTGCGCTACTGCTTTTCACGCTCGTTTTCGTCTGTGGCAACGCTCTCGCCGCGGAGCCCGATTACTCACAGTGGAATCGAATTCTCTCGACCTATTACAACGCCGACCTGGGGTTGGACTACAAAGCGCTGAAGGCGAAGGATGACGCCACGGTGCAGAACCTCCGCAAACAACTCGGCACGGTCAACGTGGCGTCGCTGAATCCGAAGGAGCAGCTGGCGTACTGGATCAACGTCTACAACGTGAACACCGTCGGGACGATTCTGGAGAACTATCCGGTGAAGTCGATTCGCGACATCTCCACGGATCCGATCATCCGCCTGAACGTCTTCAAGAAAGAGCGCGTCCCCTTCGGAAGCAAGATGCTCTCGCTCAACGACGTGGAGAACACGTACATCCGCGACGGGTTCAAGGATCCGCGCATCCACTTCGCCATCAACTGCGCCGCGCTCACCTGCCCGCCGCTCCGGACCGAGTCGTACGTCGGAGCGCGTCTGGATGCTCAGCTCGATGAGCAGTCCCGCATGTTCCTCAACGGCAAGTTCGGCGCGAAGTTCAAGCCGACGTCGAAAAAACTCAACATCAGCACGACCAAGATCATGGACTGGTTCGGCAAGGACTTCGGCGACGACGGCGCCAAGGCTGCATTCATCCGCCGTTATGTGCCGGCCGACAAGCAGCGCCTGATCGACCAGGCCAACGGCAAGTTCGACTTCGACTACGATACGTACGACTGGGCACTCAACGACTGGCGGCGGTGATAATGAAATGATCGGCCAAAGGGCTTCGATCAGGCGGGCCTGGGATCTGTTCCGTGATCCGGTGACCGCGGAAAAGCGCAACCTTCTCAAAGAGCGGTGGTCGCAACTCTCACCGCAGGTGAAGATCGCGGGCCAGGGCTTCGGGCAGAAGGCGACGGGCTGTGGTGCCACGGTCGGCATCCAGCCCAAATGCGACTTCTCCTGCACAGGCTGCTACCTCGGAAGCGAGGCGAATCGCGTTCCGGCGATGCCGGTAAACGCCGTCCTCGAGCAACTCCGTCTTCTCCGCCAGCACCTCGGCCCGAAGAGCAACGTCCAGGTCACGGACGGCGAAGTCACGCTCCGGCCGGTCGAGGAAGTGGTGGAGATCCTCAGCTACGCGCGGACCATCGGGGTCGTGCCGATGCTGATGACGCACGGCGACACGTTCCGCCGGCAGCCGGGGCTGCTGGAGCGGCTGATGACCGAGGCGAACCTGACCGAGGTCTCGATTCACATCGACATCACGCAGCGGGGGCGCGATGGATATCGCGCCCCGCGCAACGAGAACGAGCTGATGCCGCTGCGCGACGAGTTCGCGGACATGGTCCGCCAGGCTCGTCGTAGCACGAAGCGGCCGCTTCGCGCGGCCACGACCGTCACCGTCACCAGTGACAACATCGGCCAGCTCGCCGACATCATCCGGTGGTCGTTCGAGAACCGGGACGCCTTCAGCCTGATCAGCCTTCAGCCGCTCGCGCAGGTCGGGCGCACGCGCAAGAACCTGGAGGGCGTGACGCCGCAGACGGTGTGGGCGGAGATCGCCCGCGGCCTCGAGCCGTCCGGCGCGAGGTTTCAAGGCGCCGAGCCGATGCACTTCGGCCACCCCGAGTGCACCCGCTTCGTCTCGTTCATGGCCATCGAGCGCCGCGGCGAGCGGAAGCTCATGCAGTTCATCCGCGATCACCCCGACGACATCGCGGTCATGGAGGAGTACTTCAAGCTCGGCATCGCCGGCGCGGCCTTCCGCGACGACGACGCCATGGAGATGATCGCCCGCGGCGCGGGCATGCTGGCCCGAGCTCCGCGCTGGATGTTCGCGCGCGCATGGAAGTGGTTCGACTCCCGCGTTCGATCCGAGGCCGGGCTGTCGCTCAGGCGCCTCCTGGCCGAATGCGCGCTCGGCAAATCGAAGCTCAGCTCGTTCACCGTGACCAGCCACCACTTCATGTCGCCCGCGGAGCTGGGCACCGAGCTGGGACAGCAGCGGCTGGCGGCCTGCGTCTTCCGGCTCCCGCACAACGGCGAGATGGTGCCGATGTGCCAGATGAACGCCGGCGGCGTCCGCGATCAGGTGTACGCGGAGATCACGCAAAGAGCTGCAGAAAGCGCTGCCACAGCAGCTCACGCCTGACCGCCGTACAGACTCTGACCGGGCGGCTTCCTTTGCCGAACTCGATGAACGTGCTCTCGCGCATCGAGGCCACCGTGTCGACCATCGTCAAACCTGAACCTTCGCCCCCTATCCCCCCTTCGGCGCGCCCTCTCCCGCCGGGAGAGGGCTCTGTGGCGATCAGGTACATCGCCGCCGCCAGATCGTAGATCGGGAAGCGGCGTGTCTGGCGCAGCCAGAACAGGTGCCGGAACCAACGTCGCGATTCCTTCCTGGCCATCTCTCCGAAGGGTCCGGGGATGTCGTCGAGGTCCGGCTCGCGGGCCCACATGCGCCGCGCGATGTCGATCGGAAAGATCGTGAGCGGAACGTCCGCATGGAAGACACGGCGTGCGCCATTCCGATCGAACGTCAGGTTGAACTCGTACGGCCAGAGCGGCGGCCAGCGACCATGCGTCTCGAATGTGCCGCCCACGATCACGATCTCCGACGCCCCGCTCGCAGCGACGACGCTGGTCAGCGGCCCCAGCGCCGCGATCCGTCCCGTGAACGTCCCAATCACCGCGGCCGCATCGGCCGCGCGCAGGACCGGGCCGGAGTAATCCAGGATCGCGGCGAGCCGGGTGGTGTTGCGATAGGAGAGCTCGGCGGTCGTGTTGCCGGCCACCGTAGTGATCGCGGCGATCGGCAGGCCGGACCGGATCAGCGCGGCCAGGGCGAAGCCGTCGTCGATGTCGCCGGAGGGAGACCCCAGCCCGTTGTCGGTGTCGATGAGGAGCACGCGATCGGGAGCGTAAGTCATTCCGGGGTGGCGAGGGATGAGTCTCGCTCGAAACTTGCAACCAAAGGCGGTTCGGGATTCAGTAACATTCCTGCCAGATGGTTGCCAGAGCTCAGACGAAATCGAAGCTGCCGGTGCCCCCGCCCACCGACTCGGTCGCCGCGGCGGAAGTGTCGCTGTACCGGAACGTTCTGAAGATCCGGGACGAGCACATCCTCGAGAATCTGGGGATCTCGTTCTACGACGCCGACTCGACGATCCAGTGGTCCTACAACGCCGACCAGTATTTCCATGCCGCGTCGACCATGAAGCTGGCCGTGCTGCTGGGCGTGTTCCGTCAGGTCGATCGGGGCGAGCTGGGGTTGGAGTCGCCGGTCCACGTGCGCAACCGCTTCACGAGCATCGTCAACCAGGAGCCGTTCATGCTCGACCTCGGCCGCGATGCCGACCCCGACGTGTACGGCCACCTCGGCAAGACCCTGAGCGTGCGGGAGCTGTCGTACTGGATGATCACCAAGTCCAGCAATCTGGCCACGAATCTCCTCGTCGATGTCGTGGGGATCCCGATCATCCAGCAGTCGCTCGACGAGCTCGAGATCGACGGGGTGAAGATCCTCCGCGGGGTCGAGGATCAGGCCGCGTTCACCGCCGGCCTCAACAACGAGGTCACGGCCAACGGGCTGCTCAAACTTCTGCGGCTCATCGCGGACGGCAAGGCGTACTCGCGCGACGCGTGTGACGAGATGCTGAAGATCATGCTCGACCAGCAGTACCGCAGCGGCATTCCGGCCGGACTGCCGAAAGCCGCGCGCGTCGCGCACAAGACCGGCAACATCTCCACGGTGCACCACGACGCCGGCATCGTCTATCTGGAAGGGCGCAAGCCCTACGTGCTGGTCATTCTCACCGAGTTCACGGCGGAGCGTGGCCGCGGGGCGGCGGTGGCGGAGGTCTCCCGCGACATCTTCAACACGCTCGCCGGAAGCACGTATGAGTGAGGCCGAGCCCCAGATCCTGAAGGTCGTCGATGCCTTCGATCTGGACGACGAGCTCCGATCGATCCTTCGCCCCGGCGACATGATGCGCGACGACCAGGGGCGGCGGCACCGGCTCCCGCGCTACTTCTACGAGATCCTCTCGCACGAGGCCGCGTTCGCCATGCGGCTGACACCGCACTTCGGCCTCAATGAGTTCGTCCTGGTGGACCTCAAGGAGGCGCCCCGGCTGCAGCAGTTTCCGCGTTACGTGCCCTGCGCCGTTCGGATCCTCGCGTTTTACCTCGAGCAGTTCCGGACCGACGCCGGCGCATCCGTGCACATCGCGGTCAACGGCGGCTACAGGTCGCCCGCGCACAAGCTCGTCACCGGAGCGTCACCCCATATGTGGGGAACGGCCGCGGATGTCTATCGGATCGGCACGACGATCCTCAAGACGCAGGAAACGATCGAGAAGTACAACGAAGTCGCGGAAGACCTCAGCGGAGACGTGTCGGTGCTTCCCTATGGCCACGTCACGGGGAAGCATGCCGACGATCACGTTCACATCGACCTCGGCTACATCACATTGATCCCGCGGGAGATCAGCGAAGACCGGATGGAGCAGCCGCAGGAGCACCGCCCGCGCTTCGCTTTCGAGGAGCGGCGGCGGAAGGAGCGGCGGGCCCTGGCTGCAGATGCCGGGCCGGCGGGCGAGAGGCGGTCTTAGGCCTTAGGCCTCGTCAAGGCCTCGTTGAGAACGGCCCGCCGTTTGCTTAGGCACAAAAGGTAGTTCACTGCTTCAACCGCCGTCCATCTCCCGGAACGCTTCATGCCTTTAAGCGCTAAAGACGACCTCGGTTCCGCAAAGTTCCCGCGCAGGGCTCGCCTGGCGATGCCTGTGATCGGGATGGAATCGGAATTCAACGTCTGGGTCGACGAGGTGGAGATCGATCCCAAGCCGTTCTGGGGGAATCCCGGGGCCTTTATCGACAGGCCTCTCCTGCCGCGCGAGAGATCTTCCCTGCAGTTGCCCACCGGTGGGGCGGTTTATTTCGACCGTGGCGTGATCGAGGTCGTCACTCCGGTGATCGAGCTCGCTCCGCACAGCACGGCCAGGATGGTTCGCAATCTCTGGGAACAGATCGGTTTCGTGCGCGAGCAGTTGACGAAGTGGGAGAAGAAGAACGACCACACCGTCCGCCTCAAGGCGTACAGCACCCACTACAACGTCTCCTACGAGATCCCCAGACGGCTGCAGAACGCGAAGAGGAACGAGAAGAAGCTGGCGCTCCTGCTCGCCTACATCCTGCCCATTCCGGTGATGCTGGTGGCCTCGAACCGCCGCTCCACCGGCGTCGGCGTCCGGCCCCGCGGCTCCCGCATCGAGGTCACGGTCGACTTCACGCCGGATCCCGGGCTGATGGTCGCCGCGGCGACATTGATCGTCGGAATCGTTCGCGAAGTCATGTCGTGGCCGTCCTACGATCTGTCGATGCTCGAGAAGCTTCCCATCCCCGTGGTGAGCGGAGTCATCCCCGGAAAGCACACCACTCGGAAGGGGTGGCTGACCAAGGACTTTCACTACCCGCGGAGTCCGTACACGTGCGACGTGAACTCCCCTGTCTGGACCACGCAGTCCGGCCAGAGGAAGTCGCTGCGGCGGATGGCTTCCCAGACGGCCTGGTTCTTCCGGAAGTCGATCCGGAAGTACTCGGACCCGTTCAGCTTCCGCCTCCTCTTCGCGATTCTCAGCGGACGCGCCCCGTCGATGCTCGAGCTGATCGACCGCCCCAGCGCGTACGAGGATGTCGGCCACCTCTGCAGGTGGGGCATGGTGATCCACGAGCTCAAGGACTACGACGCGGAGATCCGACTGCTGCGGCCCCGCCAGGCAGTCTGGAACGCCTACTCGATCGACGAATACGTCACGGCACGAGAGAAGGCGCGTGCGCAGCATCTCTCCGAGATGTCCAACGTTCGGGCTATCGAGCCGAGGGAGCGAACGCTGCAGGAGAAGATGGCGGCCGGCGCTAGAACGACCTCCCTGCTCGAGGACCCTGTACCGCGCGCCATCGCGGCCACCGTGAAGCGGAAGGTGTCGCGACGGAAGTCCGACACACCAGGCAAGCTCGTTCCCCCGCGCGGGACGCAGTACGTCGACCGCCGCGGCGGCGTCTCGCTCGTCGGGAAGCCGCCGAAAGAGCGTCGCAGGGCCGCCGAGCGCCGCAAGAAGACCTTCAATACCCCGTTCCCCGACCGCCGTCTCACTCGCTCGGCTTACGAGCAGGTCTTTCTCAAGCTCGTCTCAGGCGGTCGCCTGCGCGTGGGACGCGACCTCTACACGCCCATCGGCATGAAAGGCTGGTATCACGCCGTCTTCCGCCGCCAGTCCGACGGAGCGGAACGGCTGATATCCATCGATCAGCTGCTCAAGAAGATGAACGACTGGACCTGAGCGCCACGCAGATCCATTCACTCCTTGACGCGCCTCTCCCATTCCTCGGTCATGGCCTGACGCGCGGATCGATCGCGCAGGCGGGGCCTCTCCAGGACGCCCGCCAGCAGGTCGGCCACGCCCCAGCTGAGAAACGTCGTGGCGGCAATGGTGAACAGCTCCGAAGCCGTCTCCAGTCCGAGAAGAAAAAAGAGCGTGACCGGAAGGGCCACGCCCATGACGATCACGCCGACGATCAGTCTCCTACCCGACACGCCGGTATTCAATCACAGTCAAACCCCATCACCGCGCTTCCGCGACACCCATGGTCGCATCCGCGAGGTGGCTCTGAACCCGTGATGCGAACTCTTTCTCGTAAGTCCGGACCTTCTTCAGGTAGTTCTGCGTCTCTTTGAAAGGCGGCACGCCTCCGAAGCGGCGGACGTTGCCCTCACCCGCGTTGTAGGCGGCGATGACGATGGTCTCGTTCCCGTCGAAGCGCTCGTTCAGGTACTTCAGGTATTTCGTCCCGGCCTGGATGTTCTGCGTGGGGTTGGTCAGGTCCCTGGCCCCCATCCACCTGCCTGTCTTCGGGACGAGCTGCATGAGTCCCACCGCCCCCACCGGCGAGCGCGCCGTCGGCTTGAACCGCGACTCCTGCTGGATCATCGCAGCGACGAGCTCCGGTCGCAGGTCGTTCTTCTTCGCCTCTCTGTAGATGATCGAGCCGAAGGGAACTTCGGTGCGGAAGAACTGCTCTCTCGCCGATTCCGTGATGAGAGCCAGCCTGGCCGGCGCCTCGGCGACAGTCTTCAGCGACGACGAAGCCGCATCTCCTACCGAGCCCGCTGCCCCCACCACGCCCGCGGCGACGCCACCGGCGACCTGAGAGGCGATGCTCTGTGCAGTCTCCACGTCGCCGGCGATGGCCTCATCGAGCGAGCGCTCTCCGGCAGTCTGCCGCGCTGAATTCGCGTTCGTGTTCTGAATCATCTTGATCGGCGCGCCCAGCCCGCCGATTGCGAGCGAAGCACCCAGGGCCCACGTCGCGTACCTCCGCTTCATCCGCCGCATCCCCTTTGGCTTTACCTTCTGGACCTCCATCCGGAGCTGCGAACGGTCGAAGCCTTCGAGGAAGCGCTCTTCATAGGGTCTGGACGTCTTCAGCTCGGCCATTTCCGACCTCCTGGTCACTCCTACTTATTTGCAAGGGAGGGACCAGGACGGCCAAGCCATAAATGATTGATTTGAGTAGTTTTAATGGCTGAGTCCGTGCCCGGCACGGCAACGGGCTACGGCAACCGGCTCAGCTCGGAACCTTGAGGCAGAAGGTGCTGCCCTCCCCGGGCTTGGACTCCACCGTCACCGACCCGCCCTGGCTCTCAATGAGGCGCTTGGCGAGGTACAGGCCGTACCCCGGCCCGCTGCCGGGGCGCTGCTTGTCCAGCTTGCTGACGCCGCCGAGATCGAACACCTGCTGGACGTAACGTGGGTCGATTCCGACGCCATTGTCGAGGACGCAGATCCGATGGCCGTCACCGGTTCTGGTGCACTCGATGGCCACCGTGCGCTCGCCGTTGGGCCGGTCGGTGAAGAAGAGGGCATTCGCGACGATCACGCTGAGGGCCTCGCGCATCTTTTCGGGGTCGACGTTGAGGGTGGGGAGGTTCGCCGGAACGTCGACGCGCACGCCGCCCTCTTCGATCATGAAGTTGTGCTTGAGAAGGACTTCCTGGACGATTTCTCCCAGCGGTGCCGGCCGTTTCACGGTATCGCGCGCGAGCATCTTGACCATGTGCGACATGTCGTCCAGCACCTTCTTCATGTGCTGCACGCTCGTCCGGATCCTGCGCAGGAAGTCCTGGCCGTCCTCGTCGAGCTTGTCGCTGTAGTCGCTGATCAGCAGCTCGCTGAATCCGTCGACGGCGAAGATGGGCGACTTCAGGTCATGGGACAGGATGCTGAAGAACTTCGTCAGTTCTTCGGTCGTCAGCGGCTGGCCGGCCGCCGAGCTCTCTCTAGCCGTCGCGATGAAACACCTCCGTCTCGCCGGGCCCGCTGCAACTAGCGTGCTCACGCTTTCCGGAACACGGCCACGCTTCCGCTGCCGATGATCTCGGTCGCGCCGCCGGAACGGACCGCGAGCGCGGCGCCGGTAGGCAGACCGATTCCGATTTCGACGTCCGGAATCGACATGAGCCGGCGCAACACCGTGTCGTTCGCAGGGTCGAACGAAGTCTCGATGACCACGCCCGACAGCCAGTTCAGCGCCGTAAGCGATCCGCCCCCCCGCATGTCCCGCATGTGCGACCCGAATGCGGACGCGCTCGCGCCGATGCCGGCGATGACCGCCCCCGCCGCCGCCGCGTCGCGCAGGGCCAGATCTGCGGCCGATTCCACGATGGTCTCCGCGACGTGGTTCGTGACGCCGCCGCCGAGGTAAACCAGGCCGGAGGAGAGGATGAGGTCGAGGTTCTTCTGGCGGCGGCTGTCGCGCCCGCGATAGATCGGCACGTTGATCGTCTCCACTGACGGATCGATCGACCGGAAATGCTTCCCGATGTGAGTCGCGTATTCGGCCGAGCCTGAAGCCGTCGGCAGAAAGGCGATCGATGGCCGGTCCGCGGGCATCTCCGAGAGGATGAACTCGTCGATGGCGCGCGTCTCGCCGAACGAGAACTCCCCGCCGCCGATGAGAACGAGAAGCCGCAGCTCCACGTTCAGCGCCAGCTCCAGCGGCCGGCTCATCTGGGTCCGACCGCGACCGGTTGCAGCCACGCCTTCCGGCCGTACGAGTCGATCACCATGGCCCGCACATATCCTTCGGTGCCGATGATGTCGTACACCGCCGGGTTCGCCGTGGTCGTCCAGAGGACGCGGCCGCCGCTGCCGACGAACTGGGTCCGGTACTTCGTGTTCCGGTTCGCATCGATGGTGACCGAATACCGCGCCGGATCGCGCGTCCAGGCCGAGAGCTTCACGCCCGTCGACGCGTAGAACTCGCCGTCCGCGAGCGCCTTGACGATGGTCTCCGCCGTCGCCGAAGCGGCGCGCACGACCACCCACGCCCGGCCCGGACGCGCGCCGCCTCCGTCCGTCCGGCTTTTGAAGTCGTGCGAGTCGTCGACGCCGGCCGCGTAGATCATCCTGCCGCTCGTCAGAACATCGTCCCAGATGCTCTCCACCGACGCGACGCCCGCTCCACCTTCACTGTTGACCAGCGGGTGCCCGCTGGCGATCTCCAGCAGCGAGGCCCCGGACACGTTCTTCAACTCGTCCGAGCCGAACGCCCAGTTGAAGTTCGGATGGTTGATCAGGGCGATCCCGCCCGCCGCCCGCACCGCATCCACATTGCGCTGCAACACCTCGGTCACCGTCGCTCCGCCCTGCGGCGGAACGAGACGCGTGAGACCGATCGCGTTCACGTGCAGCGGACGGTCGGGAAGGCGGTCGGTGACCTCTTCTCCGGGAATGAGCAGCAGGCCGGGGACGGCGGCCGCCAGCGTGATCTTGTCGTGGTCGGTGATGACGAGAAAATCGTACCCGTGCTCGCGGTACCACCGCGCCACCTCGTCAGGCGGAGTGTCGCCGTCGCTCTGCGAGGTGTGCGTATGGAGGTTGCCTTTGAAGAGTTGAAGTGGAGCGCCGCCGGCCTCGACGGCGCGCGACGGTGAGGACACCGGCGCTCCATCGAGCGCCAGCGCCAGGACGGCCATGATCAGCGCTTGCGCCACACCTCTTCCAGCTTCGATCCCATTTCCGAGGGTGCCTTCACGACGTGAATGCCGGCGCTCTGGAGGGCGGCCATCTTCTCCGCCGCCGTTCCTTTGCCGCCGCTGATGATCGCGCCGGCGTGGCCCATGCGGCGCCCCGGTGGAGCCGTCTGTCCGGCGATGAACGCGACTACGGGCTTGCGCACATGAGCCTTCACGTACGCCGCGCCGTCTTCCTCCGCCGTCCCTCCGATCTCCCCGATCATGATGATCGCCTCGGTGGCCGGATCTGCCTCGAAGGCTGCCAGGCAGTCCACGAAGTCCGTTCCGGGCAACGGATCGCCCCCCATTCCCACCGCGGTCGACTGGCCGATGCCGTGCCTGGTGAGTTGTCCCACCGCTTCGTACGTGAGCGTTCCGGAGCGCGACACGATCCCGATCGGCCCTTCCTTGTGAATGTGGCCGGGCATGATGCCGATCTTGGCCTGGCCCGGAGTCATGATGCCGGGGCAGTTTGGCCCGATCAGACGCGATGCGCCGCGTCCGTCTACGACCGCGCGCGCGTTCGACTTCGTCAGGAAGTCGTGCGCCCGGATCATGTCGTTGACCGGGATGCCTTCGGTGATGCAGACGATCAGCTCGATTCCGGCCGCTGCGGACTCCATGATCGCGTCGGCCGCGAACGGTGGAGGCACGAAGATGAGCGAGCACGTCGCGCCGGCCTGCTCCCGGGCCTCCGCCACACTGTTGAAGACCGGAAAGCCTTCGTGTTTCGTTCCGCCCTTGCCGGGCGTGACTCCTCCGACGACTTTCGTCCCGTACTCGCGGCACTGAACGGCGTGGAAGGTCCCCTCCCGGCCGGTGATGCCCTGCACGATGACGCGCGTGTCTTTGTCAGCCCAGATGGCCATGGACTCTCCGTGTCATCGTAATGGCGCCGCTTCGTTCCTCACGATGCTCTTCTCGACTGCTTCGCGGCTTCGACCACTTTCTGCGCGGCGTCCCACATGCCGTCGGCGGTGATGAGCGGCAGTCCGGACTCGGCCAGGATCTTCTTGCCGAGGTCGACGTTCGTGCCTTCGAGCCGGACGACGACGGGGACGGGCAGGCCCACTTCCCGCGAGGCGCTGACGACGCCCTCGGCGATGCGATCGCCGCGCATGATCCCGCCGAAAATGTTAATCAAAATAGCCTTTACATTTTTATCACTTAAAATGATACGAAAAGCATTCTTGACCTGCTCCGCACTGGCGCCGCCGCCCACGTCGAGGAAATTCGCCGGCTCCCCCCCGGCCAGCTTGATGATGTCCATCGTGGCCATGGCCAGGCCGGCGCCGTTCACCATGCAGCCGACGTTGCCGTCCAGCTTGATGTAGTTGAGCCCGAACTTGGAGGCCTCCACTTCGAGAGGATCCTCTTCGTGCAGGTCGCGCATCTCCACCACGTCCTTGTGGCGGAACAGGGCGTTGTCATCGAAGTTCATCTTGCAGTCGAGGGCCAGGACGTTGCCTTCCTTGGTCACCAGCAGCGGATTGATCTCGGCCAGCGAAGCGTCGATGTCGATGTAGGCGCGCATGAGCTTCTGCGTGAAGTCGACGCAGCGCTTGTACGCGTCGCCTTCCAGCCCGAACGCGTACGCGACCGCGCGCGCCTGAAACGGCTGCAGCCCGACAGCGGCATCGACCGGCTGGCGGTAGATCGCTTTCGGATCGCGCTCGGCGACCTCCTCGATCTCCATGCCGCCCTGCCTGGAGGCCATGATCACGGGCATGCCCAGCTTCCGGTCGAGCGTGATGCCGAGGTAGAGCTCTTGGTCGATGTTGAGGGCTTCTTCGATGAGGACTTTCTGAACGAGGCGGCCTTCCGGCCCGGTCTGATGCGTGACGAGCGTCATGCCGATGATCTTCCTGGCCAGATCGGCCGCCTCATCGGCGCTCCTGGCCAGCTTGACGCCGCCACCCTTGCCGCGACCGCCCGCGTGGATCTGAGCTTTCACGACGACCTTGCCGCCGAGCTCCTTGGCGGCCTGGCGCGCCTCGTCGGCGTTGTCGACCACGATTCCCCGCGGCGTCGGAACGCCATAGCGGCGAAGGATCTCCTTTGCCTGATACTCGTGCACTTTCATGGCGCGGCGCGTTTTATCACAGAATGCCGCGGTGCAACGGGGCGACGAAATCGTGATCAAACCGGACGAGCTGGTGGCCGGCGGCAATGCGCTGGCGCGCCTCGACGGGCTCCCGATTTTCGCGTCGAACGTATTTCCAGGCGACGTGGCGCTCGTGCGTGTGACCGAGGTGAAGAGGGGATTTGCCAGGGCTGAGCTGGTCCGTCTCCTCTCGTCGAGCCCTCTTCGAAGACTCGGGCCGTGTCCGGTCGCGGAAGAGTGCGGCGGCTGCGACTGGACGGCGTTGCGGCTCGACGCGCAGCTCGACGCGAAGCGCCGGATCCTGTCCGAGTCGCTGCGCCGCATCGGGAAGTTCGATCCGGCGTCGCTGCCGCCGATCACCATCCACCCTTCGCCGCTGAACTACCGGATTCGCAGCCGGCTGCAGCGCGACGATGACGCCATCGGCTTCTATGCCCTCCGCTCGAATCGCGTGGTGCAGCTGCCGCGCGAGTGCGAAGTGGTGGGACTGGAGACGGCTAGGTGCTTTGGTGGAGCGCCGCCGACTCGGCGGCGTACGACGGCCGCCGAGGTCGGCGGCGCTCCACTGACCGGCGCCCCAACGATCTGGGAGCTCCAGGGGGAGCTGATCCACGATTCTGAGCTCTCCATCACCGTCGACGAATTCACCTGGCGGCTCTCCACCGCCTCGTTCTTCCAGGTCAACCGGCACCTGCTCTCCACGATGCTGCGGCTCGTCAGCGCGCACGCAGCCCGGGTGGAGCAGCGAACACTGGCACTCGATCTCTACGCCGGCGTGGGGTTCTTCACGCTGCCGCTTGCGAAGCTCTTCGACCAGGTGATCGCGGTGGAGGGCTCGCCCGAGTCGGCAAAGTACACGCGGATCAACGCGCCTTCGAACGTCCGGATCCTCGAGAAACCGGTCGAGCAGGCGCGGCTTCCGGAGGCGGACCTCATCTTTCTCGATCCTCCGCGCGCCGGCGCCCGGAAAGAGGTCATGGCCGCGGCGGGCCAGCGCGCGCGGGCGATGATTTGTCATCTCTCCTGCGATCCAGTAACCTTCGCCCGTGACGCGAACCGGCTGATCGCGTCAGGCTGGCGCCTGCGCACCCTCGACCTCCTCGACCTCTTCCCCAACACTCATCACGTCGAAACGCTCTCTTCGTTCGAGCGTGCACGATGAAGTTCCGGCCGCACTTCCACTGATCTCGTTCGCGGTTGCTCTGGCCGCGGCGCCGCTGCTGGTCAGTCCTGCCGCGACGGCGGCCGGCCTCCTCTTTACCGCGGCTCTCGCTCTTCGATGGCCGCGCCTGGCATCGGCCCTGGCGTGCGCGGCTCTGGGAGTGTTCGTCGGCTGGCGGGCCGAGGAGCGGCGAGTGGCCGAGGGTGAGGTGTTCCGCTCGCTGCCGGCCGCGCGATTCACACTCGTCGAGGCCGACATCGAGCTCGACTGGAGCCGGCGCCCGCACGTGCAGGCCCTCCGCACTTCGCGGTTCCGCGCGAACGGCCTCCGGTTCGACTCGCCGCTGGCGATCTACACCCGCTTCACGCCGCCGCGCATCGCTCGAGAGAAGGTCATCCGCGTGGAGGGATTCCTGCGGTTCGACGAGCGCGGGCGCTACACGATGTCGGTGAAGTCGCCTCATCTCCTCTCGTATCACGGCCGCGTCTCGCCTTTCTCTCCGGCCACCTGGAACCGGCTCATCGCACAGAGGCTCGAGCCCTACGCCGCCTCTCACCCGCGCGAGATCGCCATGATCGAGGCGCTGGCCCTCGGACGGGGCGAGCGGCTGAGCGAGGAGACGCGGGAGGATTACCGCCGCGGCGGCACCTACCACCTTCTCGTCTTCTCCGGCCTGCAGATCGGCCTCGCCGCAGGGGTCATCGCGCTTCTCCTGAGGTGGACCGGATACGCGCGGAGCTCGGACTGGTGTCTGCTCGGATTCGCGGTCATCGCGCCGCTGTTCATCGGTCCGACCGCGTCGGTCTCTCGCGCCGGCACCGGGATCGCGCTCTATGCGCTGTCGCGGATCGCGCGCCGCCCGACGTCGTTCGAGAATCTCTGGTGCGTGGCGGCGATGCTCCGCCTCGTCATCGAGCCGCGCGATCTGACCGATCCGGCCTTTCATCTCACCTACGCGGGAGCGGGAGCGCTGATTTTCATCGGGAAACCGCTGGCGCGCTTGCGGATGCGCTGGCTCGCCTACGCCATCGCGGCGGAACTGGCCGTCGCTCCCCTGACGCTCTTCCACTTCCAGCAGTTCGCGCTCGGCGGATCGCTGGCCACCGTGGCGCTGACCCCGGTCGTCTTCGTGCAACTGCTCGTCGGTGCGGCCTTCGCCGCGATCCCCGCCGCGATTCTCCTCGACGCGGTGCGGCTCCTCAGCGCGACGTCGGCGCTCGTCAACAGAATGGCCGCGCCCGCGTCCGGCTTCTTCGCCTCTCCGCCGCTCGCGGTCATCTCGGCGTCGTTCGCATTCATCATCGTCATCATCGCGTTCACACGCGGGCGCGTGCGAGTGATCGGGATCCTCCTCGCGCTTGCCGTGACCGATCTCTCCGCGGTTCTCCGTCACCGGAGCGCCGCAAGCGTCGATTCCCCACGCGCGACCTTCCTCGACGTCGGGCAGGGCGACGCGATCCTCCTCCGCTCCGGCAGGCATGCCGCGCTCGTCGACGGCGGAGGGAGGAACGACGACACACGCTTCGGCCACACCGTGCTGTTGCCGATGCTCGTCAATCGCGGCATCAGGCGTCTCGACCTCGTCGTCCTCAGCCACGCGCATCCCGACCATTGCGGCGGCCTGCCAGCCGTCCTGCGCGAGCTCCACGTCGGCGAGCTGGTGATCTCGACGCGGGGGTTCCGCGGAGACTGCGCGCGGCGGCTCCTCGAGGCGGCCGGGGAGTCCGGGACGAGGGTCACTTCCCTCCGGCGGATCGAACGCCGCCAGGCGGGAGAGATCGCGCTGACGATCTTCCCGCCGGCGCGCCGCTACCGCCGCGCGGCCGAAAACAACGGCTCCGTCATCGTGCGCGCCGAAGCCCGCGGCCGCTCACTTCTTCTGACAGGCGACATCGAGCGGGAGGCCGAGCTCGACCTGGCCTCATCCACGAGGCCCGCGGACATCCTGAAGCTCGCCCATCACGGCAGCCGCACCTCGACGAGCCCTGTACTGCTCGACGCCGTCCGGCCCCGCCTGGCGGTCATCTCCTGCGGGCGCTCGAACCTCTTCGGCCATCCGCATCGGATCACGGTCGAGAGCCTGGACCGCCGCGGCATCCGCATCTGGCGAACCGACCTCAACAGCACGATCGACGTCGCCCTGGACCGCGTAATCGCTGTCACGCCTCAAATTGACACGCTCTCCCGCCCTGCTTACAGTGAATGAGCCTCTATGTCCGCCACTCTGCTCAGGCTCGGCCTCTGGATCCTGGTACTGGTCCTGGCGTCTTACGTCATCCATGAGAGCCTCAGCGATCAGCCCATCGGCGAGATGATCACGATCAACATGTTGCAGAACGTGTTGCTGCTCGCCTTGGCGTTGATCCTGGGCGGCCTCATGATGCGGATGCTGGAGAAGGGCAGGGACGCGGTCTCGAAGAACCGCTGCCGGGTCTGTCAGATCGTCGTGCCCCCTGGGGCGATCTACTGCCGGCCGCATCTGCGCGGAATGCTCGAGCGCGAGGATCGGCGCACGCACAGCTCCAAGATCCGTTGAGACTCGTGGTGGTGGCCGGGGCGACCGGAGCCGGCAAATCGGACCTCGCCGTGGAGGTCGCTTCCTCCGCTGGTGGCGAGATCGTCAACTTCGACTCCATCCAGGTCTATCGCGGGTTCGACATCGGCAGCGCGAAGCCTTCTCCCGAGTTGCGCCGCCGGGTGCCCCACCATCTGTTCGACATCATCGATGCGACCACTGACTTCAACGCCGCCGACTTCGCCCGTCTGGCCCGGCCGCTCTGCGACGAGATCACCAGCCGCGGCAGGATTCCCATCCTCACCGGTGGAACCTTCTTCTACCTTCGGGCTCTGCTGTCCGGCCTTCCCGAGATGCCGGGGCGCGACGCGGCGCTTCGCCTCAGGCTGCGGCGGATCGCCGGACGGCCGCGCGGCCCGCGCTGGCTCCATCGGTGGCTGACGGCGGTGGACCGGGAGAGCGCCGCGCGCATTGCGCCCGCTGACCGGCACCGCGTCGAGCGCGCTCTCGAAGTCTGGGTCTCGAGCGGGAGGCCGATCTCGGAATGGCAACGGCCCGAGAGTGAGATTCCGTCCCTGAAAATCGCCCTCACTCTGGAACGGAAGACGCTGGTGGAACGGCTGGACGCCCGTGTCGGCGAGATGTATCGCCGCGGCCTGGTCGAGGAAACCCGCGCGCTGCTGGAGCGATACCCTCCCACCGCCCGCCCGTTCACCTCCATCGGGTATAAGGAGGCGGCGGCCGTCGTCGCCGGCAGCCTCGACCTCGCCGCCGCCGTCGCGGAAACCAGACGGCGGACTCGCGCCTACGCCAAACGCCAGCTGACGTGGCTCAGGTCGGAGCGAAATGTGCAGTGGGTCGAGGCGACAGACCGAGACGTAGCGATTGCGGCCGCGCTGCGGCTGACCGAGAGGTTCCGAGTTGAGTAGAAGCTCCATCCTGATGATCACCGGCCTGGCGCTCATCCTCGGCGGTTGCGCCACGACTGACACCGCCACTCCCCCACCGGCGCCCCAGCGCGAAACCCGCTTTCTCATCGATCCGCGGACCGGCTACACGCTGCCCACGGACGAGTCGATCGAGCGGCGCTTCGAGACCGCATGGCGCCTCTTTCAGACGGGTGACCTCGCGCAGGCCCGCCGCCGTCTGGCCAGCCTGAGGTCGCGAGCGCCCGAGTACGCTCCCGCGGAGCTGGCGGAAGCGGCGGTGAACCTTGCGGAGGGACGCGTCGAGAGCGCGCGCGGCGTCGTCGAGCGTCTCGCTCTTCGCAATCCCGACTGGACAGCGGCACGGGTGTACGAGGGTGAGGTAGCAATGGCCGCGGGGGATACCCGCCGCGCCTGGGACATCTATCGATTGCTGGAGGGGCGTCCCGGCCTTCCTGTCACCGTCTCGGAACGGGTCAACCTGCTCCGCCAGTTGCTCTACAACGAGCTGTACACGGCGGCGCTCACAGCACCCGACGAAGAGGCGATCCGCCTGTTGCGGGAGGCGCTCGAGGTGAATCCCTCCGCGGCCGACGGCAGGCTCCTTCTGGCCGAGAAGCTGATTGCGCAGCGGAACCTCGAGGAGGCGCGGCGCGCCATCGAGCCGCTGGTGAACTCCGCGGACGTGGATCGTCCGGAAGTGCAGGAGGCGCTCGCGGAGATCGACGTCGGGCGCGGGCGCTATCAGGAGGCGATCATCCGGTACGAGCGGCTGGCCCGGCGCACGAACGAGCCGCGCTACACGGCACGGCTCGAAGAGATCAAGAGCACGTGGAGCGCCGCGAACATGCCGCCGCAGTTCACCACGGCGCTGGAGTCTCCCGCCATCACTCGCGGCGATTTCGCAGTGCTGCTGTACTGGACGGTCTCGTCGGTGCGATTCGCCCAGAACGTGGGGGCGCCGACGATCGCCCTCGATATTACCGACGACGTCCCCGGCCGCGAAGAGATCATCCGCGCCATCGCCCTCGACATCTATGAAGTCGACCCTGTGACGCGTCGGGTCGGCCCGTCGCGGACGGTCACGGTCTCGTCACTGGCGCGGCGCACGGCGCGCGTCCTGACGCTGCGCGGCGCCAACTGTACGCGGGGCACCGCGGCCGATCCTCCTGAATCGCGCGTCACCAGGATCCTGGCGGCCTGCGGCATCGTCGACCCTTCGGTCGGGTTGTCGCCGGATCAGCCTGTGAGCGGACGGACAGTGGCCGCCGTGCTGGAACGCGTGGAGCGGGCACTGCAGAGATAACCGGATCGCGATTCATCGGAACAGCGTCAACCGCGGCAGCCCGTACTTCTCCCGGACGATGCGGCGCAGATTGGCCTCCTCCGTGCGCGCGCGTGTTTTCTCGTCGAACACGGCGCCGGCGATCGCCCTGGCCGCCTCGGCCCGAATCCCGGCTTCGGCACCCGAGCTGAGGATGCGGGCGATCAGGCGCTGTTCGATGTCCATGAGGCGCTCTTCGATGGCGGGGACGCTCGCCTCCGCGCGAAGCGCCCGCACCTCCGCGGCCGCGCCGTCGAGCAGGTCCCGCGGCGCCGACGCGTTGCCCAGTGCGGCCACGAGCGCGCCGAGGAGCGCGGAGGGCTGCTCTTCCGGAGTCAGCTGGCCGTCGCCGGCCTGAAGCTCCTTGCGCTCCTGCCAGATCTCCTTCACGGCGTGGCGGCAGTAGGAGAGGCTGGAGATCACCTTCCTGCGGCCACTGGTCTCGTTCTTCTCGAAGACCGAGTCGATGGCCTCGATGACGACCGGCAGCGGGATTCCGTCCTCGCGCCATTTCTTCATCAGGGTCCAGTCTTTGGCCGAGAGGATGAACGGTGTTCCGCGCTTCATGGCGAAGTGCGCCTCGATCTCGAGGAAGTAGTCATCCGAAAGCACGCTGTTACAATGCCTCAACCGTCCCTGAGCCTCAAATGGATAGCGTCTCGTCGCGAGCAGAAGTCACCGTTTACTCGCCGCTCTTCACGCCTTTCCGCCAGACACTCGACAGTTCCACGGTGTCGATCGGGCGCGCTTCGGAGTGCTCCATCCCGATCAAGGACCGCTATCTCTCGCGCAAGCACGCCGAGATCATCGCCGACGGATCCCGCTGGGTCCTCAAGGACCTGGGCAGCGCGAACGGCACGTACCTGAACGGCACACGGGTTCAGCGAGACACGGTGCTCAAGACCGGCGACCGCATCCGCCTTGGCGACACGGAGATCCTCTTCGAGACTCCGGAGCACAACACCGACAAGTTCCTGGCCATCGCCGACACGGCCACGAGCCCGAGCATCTCCATCCCGATCGGGGAGATCGACCATCCGACGGCGGAGGGAGTGGACGTGGCGCGGCTGCAGACGCTCAACGCGCTGGCCCGGGAGCTCATCGAAGACCACCCCATGCAGGAGCTGTTCGGCTTCATCGTCGACCGGGTCATGCAGCATCTCCAGCCCTCGCGCGCCGCGCTGGCGCTGCTGGCGGACGACGGCCGCTCGTTCAGCCACGTGGAGATGCGGCGGAAGGACGAGACGGACTCCACCGAGCTGACCATCAGCCGCACGCTGCTGCAGTCGGTGGTCGAGGAGAAAAAGGCGCTCGCGTTCATGGACGTCTCGGTCGACGAGAAGCTGAGCCGCGCCCAGTCGATCATCATGCAGGGAATCCACTCGGTGCTCTGCGCGCCGATGCTGATCGGCGACGCGGTCGTGGGCGTGCTGTACGTCGACTACCTCTTGACGCAGCGCGAGATCTCCAGTGAGGACGTGCGGCTGGTGGCCCAGATCGCGCGGTTCGCCGCGATCAAGCTGGAGACCACGCGCCTCCGGGAAGAGGCGATCGAGAAGCGGGTCACCGACGAGGAATTGAAGACCGCCTCGAGCATTCAGCGGAGACTGCTCCCGTCCGCGCCGGCCGGCCTCCCCGGATTCACGTTCCTGGCGTCGAACCAGCCGTGCCGCACCGTCAGCGGCGACTACTACGACTTCGCCGTCCGTCCCGACGGACGCGTGTACTTCGTGATCGCCGACGTCAGCGGAAAAGGCGTCACGGCCGGCCTGATGATGGCCGGCCTGCAGGTCGCTTTCAGGATCTTCTCCAAGAACGATCCCGACCCCGCCACGCTCGTCGGCCAGCTCAACGTCGCGCTCCGCGACTATCTGCCACGATCCAAGTTCGTGTCCCTGTTCCTCGGCCTTCTCGACACGAAGACGGGCCAGGTCCAGTTCGTGAACGCCGGGCACATGCCTCCTCTCTGGATCAAGCCCGGTGGAGTCGAAGAGGTCACGGGCGGCGACATTCTCCTCGGCGTCGTCACCGCCGCGGAGTATTCGAATCACAAGTTGCAGCTCGAGCCCGGCGACTCCCTCGTGCTGTTCACGGACGGCGTGACGGAAGCGCGCAACGCCAGCGGCGAGGAGCTGGGGACCGACACACTCTCACAATCGCTGGCCGCGCTGCATTCGGCGAAGGCGGACGCCATCGGCCACGCCGTCGCTGAGAGCGTTCTCGATCACGTCGAAGACTCCGACACGCTCGACGACGACCTCACCATTCTCGTCGTCAGCCGCGAGCCGCTCAACGCAGTCCCAGACTCCGAAGCCACGATTCGATCGCTTGCGTCGCCCGCTCATTCCTGAAGTTGTACCAGGCGCGCTCGGTCCGCCGGTCGGCGGCGATCAGCCGGCGAAACTCCGCCGGGACAGCCGCGCCGGCCAGCATGGCCTTCGCGGGCGACTCCTCCAACGACTCTACGAAGGCGCGGCGGTCGGCCGTTTCCGTGGTCTCGCTTCGCGACGGAACGCGGATCAAGCGGCTCCCCTCGGGCTTCGTGCCGTCGCGAACATCGAGGACGTCGCCCGTGGTCTTGTCCAGGTAGTACTCGATCATGCCGGAGTCGTCGAGGTAGGCCACCTGCAGGCCGTCGAGATCGAGGTGGAGCGCCGCCGGCCTCGGCGGCATGGCCGGGACAGGCGCCGCCGGGCCGGCGGCACTCCACCTCACATTCTTCGCCAGGAACTCTTCCCGCTTCCGCTGTTCCTCTTCCTCGCGACGCCGCAGCCACCCGCGGAACGCGACACGGATCCGTTGCCAGAGCGTCAGTGCCACGAGACCGATGTTATCGTTTCCGGCCATGAGTCAGGACCGTCTGGAGGCGAGTCTGGAGATCGACCGCCTTCCGGCCGGGGATCTGGTCCGGATCATCCAGGCCGAGGATGCGAAGGTGCCCGCGGCAGTGGCGGCGGAGGCGGATCGCATTGCGCAGGCGATCGACCAGATCACGGAGCGGATGTCCAATGGCGGCCGGCTCTTCTACGCCGGCGCCGGGACGAGCGGGCGCATGGCCATGCTGGACGCGTCCGAGCTGCCGCCGACTTACGGCATCGATCCGTCGCTCGTGAAAGTGATCATGGCCGGAGGCGAGCGCGCCTACTTCGCCGCGGCTGAGGGAGCCGAGGACAGCGAGGATGCCGCGATCGAGGCGGTGAATGGCGAGGTCAGGGCGGAGGATGCCCTGGTCGGCATCGCCTCGTCGGGCACGACGCCGTTCACGGTCGCCGCGGTCCGCCGCGCCAACATGCTCGGCGCGCTCACCGTGGCCATCACTTCCGTGCCGGGCTCGCCGCTGGCGCGTGAGGCCGACATCCCCATCGTCGCCGAGACCGGCCCGGAAGTGATCATGGGCTCGACACGGATGAAGAGCGGTACGGCTCAGAAGCTCATCCTCAACACGATCTCCACAGGCGTCATGGTCCGCCTGGGACACGTCTACTCGAACCTGATGATCGACATGCCCGCCACGAACGAGAAGCTGCGGAGCCGGGCCATCCGGATGGTGGAGCTCGCAGCGGGTGTGACGCGGCCGATGGCGGTCCAGGCCATGCGCGACGCCGGCGGGAACGTGAAGGTGGCTGCCATCATGGCCAGCAGGAGAGTCGAGGCCGGGGAGGCCCGCCGCCTCCTGGAGGACCGCGGCGGCAACCTGCGGGAGGTCCTGGAGCCTTGAACCGCGTGGAGCGGAAGATCCACGGTCGGGCCTTCGTCGATGGCGCCGTCAAAGACGACGTGGTCATCACCACGCGCGGCGAAGCGATCGCCGACGTCGAGCAGCTTGCACACCCGCCCGCCGATGCCGAGCGCGTGCGCGGCCTCATCGTTCCCGGCTTCGTCGACGTGCACATTCACGGCGGCGACGGAGCCGACTTCATGGACGCCAGCCCGGAAGGCAACCGCCGCGTCATCGCCTTCCATGCACGCCAGGGAACGACCGCGCTCGCCGCCACCACGCTGTCCGGGTCGCCGAGCGATCTGAAGACGGCGGTGAAGGCTGTGGCCCGGACTGCCGCGGAACAGGCGCCGGGAGCGGAGATCTGCGCGGTCCACCTGGAAGGTCCGTTCATCAGCAGCCGGCAGTCGGGGGCGCAGGACGCGGCCTCGATCCGGCCGGCCGACATCCAGGAGCTGGACGCACTGCTGCACGCGGCGGGACGGTTGCGGACGATGATCACGCTCGCGCCGGAGATCGTGGGGGCTCGCGCTCTGATCGAGCACTTCCGCGGCCGCGTCGTGTTCTCGATCGGGCATACCTCCGCCGATCATTCCGAGGCCGTGGCGGCGCTGGAGTGGGGGGCCTCGCACTTCACGCATCTCTTCAATGCCATGACCGGGATGCACCACCGCGAGCCGGGAGTGGTCGGCGCCGCGCTCGCGTCGGTGGATGCCACAGCGGAGCTGATCGCCGACGGCATTCACGTGCACCCGGCGGTCCTGCGCATCGCGGCGACGATGATGCCGAACCGCGTCGCGCTCGTCACCGACGCGATCCGCGCCTGCGGCATGCCGGACGGAAAGTACAAGCTCTACGGCTACGAGCTGACCGTCGCCGACGGCAGCGCCAGGCTGGCCAACGGAACGCTGGCCGGCAGCATCCTCACCACCTCGCGGGCGGTGCAGAACATGGTCGAGCTGGCCGGCATGCCGGTCGAACGCGTCATTCCGATGGCCACCGAGGTTCCGGCGCGGATCATCGGGGCGGCCGACCGGAAGGGAAAGCTCGAGGGCGGCTACGACGCCGACATCGTGGTCCTCACCGAGAAGTTCGAAGTGGAGCGGGTCTTCGCGCGGGGGCAGGAGATCGGCGCTTGATCTGGGAGTTGCTGGAGAGCTACGACGCGCTGTCCGCGCGCGCCGCCGAGCTCTTCCTGGACGGCATCCGCCGGAACCCGCGCATCGTCTTCGGCCTGCCGACCGGACGGACGCCGGTGAGGATGTACGACCGCGTGGTGAAGGAGTGCCGCCGGAAGTACCACTGCTTCCGCGAGGTCACGACGTTCAACCTCGACGAGTACGTCGGAATCGATCGCCACGATCACGGCAGCTACTTCACGTTCATGCGCGAGCATCTGTTCGATCACGTCGACCTCGACCCGGAGCGCGCGAATCTCCCGAACGGCATGGCTCCCGATCTCGACGCGGAGTGTGAGCGTTACGAGGCCGCCATCCGCGAGGCCGGAGGCCTGAACCTCGCATTCCTCGGGCTGGGACGCAACGGTCACATCGGATTCAACGAGCCGGGGACGCCGTTCCACTCGCGCACGCGCGTCGTCGAGCTGACCGAGTCGACGCGCAGCGCCAACGCATCGCTCTTCGACCACGGCGTGGTCCCCGAGCGCGCCATCACCATGGGCATCGGCACAATCCTCGACTCCGCCTCCATCGTGCTGCTCGCGACGGGCAGCGGAAAGCAGGAGGCCATCGCGCGCCTCCGCTCAGGCCAGGTCACCGAGGCCTTCCCCGTGTCGGCGCTGTGGCGCCATCACGACGTGCGCGTGCTGGTGGCGTAGGCGCGCGCGCGGCGCGCCGGTAACCGGAAACCGGAAACCGGAAACCGGAAACCGGAAACCGGAAGCAGGCCTAAGGCCTAGGGACTAAGGACTAAGGCCCGAGGCGGGCATCCTTCTCGCTACGGCCGAGCAGGTCAATGAAACGACGGTGGAGGTGCTCTACTACCTGGCCATCAGCTCGGCGCGCAAAGAGATCATCATCCAGAACCCGTATCTGCTGCCGGAGGATGAGGCGCTCGACGCGCTGGCCGAGGCCGTTCGCCGCGGCGTCAAAGTGCTGGTGGTGGTCCCCTCGCAACGCCACCGACAACGCCATCGTGCAGCACGCCAGCCATCACCATTTCGGCTCGCTGCTCGAGCGCGGCGTGCGCATCTGGGAGTACGACAAGACTCTGCTTCATCAGAAGGTGATGGTGGTGGATGGGCTCTGGTCGTGCGTGGGCTCCACGAATTTCGACGCCCGGTCATTCGAGATCAATGACGAGATCAGCATCGGGGTCATCGACCGCCGGATCGCCGAGGAGCTGCGCGCGGCGTTCTTCGAAGACATGAAGCACTCCCGCGAGCGCAAGCTGGACGAGTGGACGAACCGCTCTCTTTGGCACAAGCTCCAGGACGGATTAGCATATCTGGCGCACGATCAGATGTAGATCTGTGATCCATGGTCACATTACCCGCTGAAGGCCGATGGTCGATCCGGGCCGTCGCCGACGACGACATCGCGGGCACGCTGGCGTTCCTGCAGCGCGACCCCCTCGTCAACGTCTACCTCATCTCCCGTCTGACTGAGGAACGCACGGTCGCCGCCACGCAGATCTTCTCCGTGCGGCACAACGGTGAGCTGGTCCTGGTCGCCTCCCTGGCCACCAACATCGTGCTCGCGGCCGACCGGACATGCCGCCGCGATCTCCTCGAGTCGGCCATGGCGCTGATCGCGGATCGCATCACCCTGCGCATGATTCCCGTCCGCGCCATCATCTCCCCCGCTCTGCTCGTAGACCTGCTCTGGCAGCGACTGCAGTCCCGCGTTGACCCGCCCACCGTCGTCCGCATGAACCAGCCGATCTACGCCATGGCCCGCCGGCTCGATTTTCCCGATCTGACCGCCGCGCGGTATTCGACGATCTCCGACCTCGACCGGCTGGTGCCGGCTTGTGCCGCCATGCACAAGGAAGAGGTCGGCATCGACCCCCTGCAGCGCGACGCTGCCGGCTACCGCGAGCGCATCCGCGAGCTCGTCGAGACCAGCCGTTCGATCGTCCGCGTGGTCGACTCCAGCATCGCCTGCAAATGCGAGTTCTCCGCAGTCACGAATGAGGCCGTCCAGCTCATGGGCGTCTGGACGCATCCCGCCTTCCGCCGCCGCGGCCTCGCCGCCGACACGCTGCGCGAGGTGTGCGGACACCTCTTTCGGAAAGGGAAGAAGATCACCCTGTTCGTGAATGACTTCAACCTCCCGGCGATCAACCTTTACGAGCGTCTCGGCTTCGAGCGAATCGGGATGAACCGCGCCCTGATCTGGTAGGGCCCGAACATTGCACCCTTGAGCGGCGCCGGACCCAGCCGTGACGCATTCGGGGGTTCGGAGGTAGGAAAGAAATGCCGGAAACAGGCACTGTGAAATGGTTCAACAACGACAAGGGCTACGGTTTCATCAAACGCGAAACCGGTGAGGACGTGTTCGTCCACCACACGGCCATCGTCAATCAGAGCGGCTACCGCACGCTGAACGAGGGAGAGCAGGTCGAGTTCGAGGTCAAGCAGGGCCCGAAGGGCCTTCAGGCCGAGAACGTACGCCGGGCCGATCAGGCGGCTTCCTAGACTAGCCGCCTACTCTTCCGTCTGACCGAATCGCGTCATGAAGAACGCGCCGAGTGTGCCGCCTAAGGCGAGCGCCGGCAGCGCTTCTCCCTGACCTTTCAGAGTCAGGAGCAAAGCCGAAATCGTTCCGGCGACGAGGATGAGCGTCCGCAAAGCGATATCTTGCAAATCGAGCTTCATGACGAATTGTGAGGACGCCCTGGACCCGGCGCCAGGGAGTGATTTTAGCACGCCGAAGTGACCCGGAAGCCGCGGTTCCGGCACGACGCGTCGCCGGTGTGCGGTGGCCCCCTGAGGCCCGAAACGTCACATGCGCGCCGGAACCGGAATCCCCAGCAACCCTAGCGACGCCGCCATCGTCTGGCGGAACACCTCGGCGCAGACGGCTCTGCGCTGGCGCTCCGCTGCGTCTGACTCATTGAGAATAGGGTACTTATGGTAGAAGCTGTTGAACTTCTGCGCGAGCTCGAGCAGATGGTGAGTGACCACGGACAGCTCGAGTGAGTCGACCGCCCGGCGGATCGCGGACGGCAGCTCCGCGCTGAGGCGCACCAGCTCCCACATCTCGTCGGTCAGCCCTTCGGTCAGCGTCAGCCGGTCGAGCGCGCGGTCATCGATCATCGGATCGACTCCCCGCTCCGCCATCTTCCTGAAGATGTTCTGCACACGAACCGTCGAATATTGCAGATAGGGTCCGGAATCCCCTTCGAACGTCAGGGCCTCATTGAGGTCGAAGGCGATGACTTTGTTCCGGCCGAACTTCAGCATGAAGTAGCGGAGCGCCGCGACCGCCACCTGGCGTCCCAGCTCGGCGATCTCATCCTCGGGCAGCCCGGCGGTCTTGCTCCCCTCGCGGACCGCGTCGGTGGCCTTCCCCTCCAGCGTGTTCATGAGGTCGTCCGCCTTCACGCCCAGGCCTTTGCGTCCCGACATCTCCACGTAGGCGCGTGAAGCGTCCTCTTCGGAGATCTCCATGCCGAGCGCCTTCGCCGTGGCCGGCGTCAGCGCCACCATCTCGTACGAGAAGTGGACCGAGTTTTCCGCCTCCTTCTGGTGACCGAGAAGACGCAGACCCTCCTTGACCACCTTCTGGAGATAGGCCTGACGGGTGTCGATGACGTTGACGACGCGCTTCGCTCCGCCGAACTTCGGTGCGGATGGATCGTTCAACTCGTCCGTGGTCGACTCCCACAACACTTTGCCATCCGCGTAGGTGAAGAATCTGCGATAGCGGAACGTGCGGTCAAGAAGCCCGAACTTCCAGAGCTGATAGGCGATGTCCTTGCCTGTGTACGTTACCGTACCGTTGGAGCGGACGAGGATCTTGTCCGGCTCGTCCATCCCCTCGAACTCCGCGCTCTCGGACAGCCGCATCACCCAGCAGCCTTTGTGCTTCCCTTCTTCCTCGAAGGCGACCGCGCCCGACTCTTTCAGCAGTTCGAACGCGCGGTCCCAGAAGTGGAGATGGATGATGTCGCTCTCCTTCGGCAGGAGGTCGTATTCGATGCCCAGGCGGATCATCGTACGGACGTGCCGTTTGACGATGGCGCGGGCGACGAGGACAGCCAGCTTCGCAGTCTGGCCTTCCTGCCGCTCGATCCGGTGCAGCGTCTCGCGACGCCACTGCTGCGACTCCGGATTGTCCTGGTAATACGCGGCCATCCGCGAGTAAAGGTCCCAGCAGAAGTAGTCGAACGGCTGCGATGGATCGTCGATGCGCCGCTGCACATCATCGATTCCTTCCTTCTGCAGGTGCTCGAACCCGACGACGACGTCCGCGACCTGCACGCCCGTGTCGTCGATGTAATTCTGCGTCTCGACGCGATCCCCGAGCCAGGACAGGAGGCGCACCAGCGTGTCGCCCAGGACCGCGTTTCGGATGTGACCGATGTGCGCGGCTTTGTTCGGATTGATGTTCGTGTGCTCGACGATGACGCGCTCGCCCGTGCTGCTCCGCGGCTGCATGATGCTGCGCACGTGGGCCGCGGTGAACGCGCCTCGATCGAAGCGGAAGTTGAGATAGCCGGCGCCCTCGATCGACACCGACTTCACGAACAGCGGCAACATCAACTCCCTGGCCAGCCCCTCGGCGATGTCCCGCGGCTTGCGCTTGAGCGACCTGGCCAGCTCCAGCGGGAGCGGCGTGGCGAGGTCGCCCATGCCGAGCTTCGGCGGCGCCTGCAGCACCACGCGGTCGACGGCATGGCCGAACAGGAGGAGGACGCGAGAGCGAAGAGTCTCCGTCAGTTGTTCGATGATTTGTTCCAGGATCAATTGTCGCTACTCCGAACAGTGGCTCGTATCGTTCCACACTTTCATCACGTATCGCTCGCCCCGCCAGACGAAGAGGTTGAACGCCGCGTTGTCCTGCGCCAGTTGACGGGAGACGCTCACCGGAACGTTCATCAGCGCGGTCGCCCCGATGCGGATCGCGGTGCCGTGCGCCACGACTACCGGGCGCTTCGACCCGCCAACCGCTTCGAACGCCCGTTTCATCCGGTTCAGGACGTCGTTGTGGGACTCCCCCTCCGGACACGGGAAATCGGGCTCGCCGATCCAGCGGCGGTACGAAGCCTCATCGTCCCGGCGGACCTCGCGGAAGTTCTTCCCTTCCCACCCGCCGTAGTTCATCTCGCGCAACTCATCGAGCGTCTGCACCTGGAGGCCTGTGACGCGCGCGATGGCCTGCGCCGTCGTCAGGGCCCGGCCGAGCGGTGACGAGTACAGCGCATCCGCGCCGAACGACCGCAGCCGCTCCGCCAGCCTTTCCACATGAAGACGGCCGCGCTCGGAGAGCTCGCTGTCCTGGCACCCCTGCACGATGCCGGCGACGTTCTGCAGCGTCTCGCCGTGCCGGATGAGAACGAGTTGCTCGATCACGGCTGGAGGAGCGACTCCGCCGTCATCTCGGCCGGCTGTTCGATTCCGAGGATCTCGAGGATGGTGGGAGCGACGTTCTCGAGCGCGCCGCCGCCGCGCAACCCGCCGTAACGCTTCTTCTCGTCGACGAGGATGAGAGGCACCGGGTTCGTCGTGTGCGCCGTGTGCGGCTGGTTCGTCTCCGGATCGAACATCAGCTCGCAGTTGCCGTGGTCCGCGGTGATGAGCGCCACACCGCCCGCACGCGCCGTCGCGTCGAGGATCTTCGCCACGGCGGCGTCAGTCTCCTGCACCGCCGTCACGGCCGCGTCCATGACGCCGGTGTGGCCGACCATGTCCGGGTTGGCGATGTTCATGATCACCACGTCGAACTTGCCCGAGTCGATCTCCGCCGCGACGCGTTCGGCAAGCTCGCGCACCGACATCTCGGGCTCGAGGTCGTATGTGGCCACCTTCGAGGAGGGGATGAGGATGCGCTCCTCGCCGGCCATCTTCGTATCCGATCCGCCGTTGAAGAAGAACGTCACATGCGCGTACTTCTCCGTCTCGGCGATGCGCAGCTGTTTGAGGCCCGCCTTCGACAGCACTTCGCCCAGGTGATTCCGGAGGACCGGCGGCGGATAGACGACCGGCAGGTCGAAGTCCTCGTGGTAACGGTTCATCGTCAGGACCCTCAGCTTCGGCCTGGCCGCGCGCTCGAATCCATCAAAGCCTGGATCGGTGAGGGCCGTGACGATCTGGCGCATCCGGTCCGCGCGGAAGTTGAAGAACAGCAGCGCGTCGCCATCCTCCAGTTTTCCGTGAGCTCCGGAACCGTCGATCACCGAGATCGGCTCCATGAATTCGTCGGTGATGTTCTGCTCGTAGAAGCGCCGGACCGTCTCCAGCGGCTCCCTGGACTGGGTGCCGATGGCCAGCGTCATGAGGTCGTAGCCGCGCTGGACGCGCTCCCAGCGCTTGTCGCGGTCCATCGTGTAGTAGCGGCCGATCACCGACGCCAGACGCGCCTCCGGTCTGTCTCGGATGAAGTCGACGAGGCGCTCCAGGTACTTCTCCGCCGACTTCGGCGGAGTATCGCGTCCGTCCAGGATCGCGTGCACGAACACCTGCTTCGAGCCCAGCCGGATGGCCGCGTCGATCAGTCCGTGTAGATGCTCCTGCAGCGAGTGCACGCCGCCGTCGGACAGGAGGCCGGCGAAGTGAACGGCGCGCGCGCCCTTCACGGCATTGGCGAACAGAGGGTTCGCGTCGAGCTCACGCCTGGAGATCGACTTGCTGATCCGGACGATGTCCTGGTCGACGACCCGCCCCGCCCCCATGTTCAGATGCCCCACCTCCGAGTTGCCCATCTGCCCCTCCGGCAGCCCGACCGCCAGGCCGGATGCCTCGAGAGTCGTCCAGGGAGATCCGCGGAAGAGCGCGTCGAGGCGGGGCTTGTCCGCCTTGGCAATCGCATTCCACTCCTCTTCCCGGCGACAGCCGAAGCCGTCCAGAACGATGAGGATGACGAAAGGCGCTTTCACAGCGCGCGGGAGGTTACCAGATGCTCAGGCCTTAGGCCTTCTTAGGCCTTAGTCCTTCTTAGGCCTTAGTCCTTAGTAGATCGAATTAGCCCTAAGGACTAAGGCCTAAGGCCTAAGGCCTAAGGACTAGCCTTCTCCCGCTTGAACACCATGCCGATGTGATCGGTCGCCCCGGTCTTGAAGTTGATCGAGGTGATGCTGACCAGCTCCCACCCTTCGTCGCCGAGGCGGTTCAGCTCTTCAGCGCGACGGGGATCCATCGAGTAGTTCTCCGACCGGACGTTGATGATCTTGTATTCCCAGGTCTTCATTGTCCGCCCCCTCCCGCGGTGCTGAATGGTTGTGTGCGCGACTGTATATCAGGTATTGAATTGCGACCGCCACTCCACGGCCTCCCCCGGCATGTCGGTGATCACCCCGTCGCAACCGGCGTCGTAGAGGCGCTGCCACTCCCGCGGGCGGTTCGGCGTCCAGGGCACCACACGGATTCCGCACTGGTGCAGCGAGGCGATCATCTCCTCGTCGACGTAGTGATAGTTCGGAAAGCACCAGGAGGCGCCGAGTCTCTCCGCGTATGGACCGGCGTCGACGATGTGACCGTAGTACGTGATGCCGAGTGGGAAGGAGACGCCGCGGCGCGAGAGCTCCCGGATCGAGGAGTGATCGAACGAGGCGATGATCACGTTCGGCCAGTCCGCGATCTCGCGGAGGAGTACGTCCTCCCACTTCGCGCGTTTGACCTCGAGGACCATCGTCGTCTTCCCGGCGTACGGCGCGAGGTCGCGGAGCCGCTGAATGACCGAGCCGCGCTCGGCGAGGTTCAGCGACGAGAGCGTCTCGATGTCCGAGTCCGCGAGCTCGTCGTCGTGGTACAGAACCACGGTCCGATCGGACAGCAGACGGAGGTCGGTTTCGAAGCCGTCCGCGCCCACCCGGAGGGCCTCATCGAACGACGCCAGCGTGTTCTCCGGATAGCGTTTCGGACTGCCGCGGTGACCGAAGATGAGAAAGCCTTTCTGCATCCTTAATCACTTGTCCGATTGGACTTACCGTGGTACGGTGACCGAAACACCGGAGTGAAAATCCAATGCCGAAAAAGATCCTCCTCGCGGATGACAGTATCACCATCCAGAAAGTCGTCGAGCTGACGTTTTCGGATGGCGATTACGAGGTCACTGCGGTCAACAACGGCGCCAGGGCGATCCAGAAGCTCTCCGAAATGCGACCGGACATCATCCTCTCCGACATCATCATGCCGGAGAAAAACGGGTACGAAGTCTGCGAGTTCGTGAAGTCGCATCCCGAGTTCCGGAACATCCCCGTCGTCCTGCTCACCGGCACCTTCGAGCCCTTCGATCCCGATCGCGCCGACAAAGCGGGCTGCGACGCAGTCGTCACCAAACCGTTCGAGTCGCAAAGTCTGATTCACAAAGTCGAGGAGCTGATCGAGTCCAGCCGCACTGCAGGCCCCGCGCAGGCCGCGCCGGAAGAGATCGCGGCAGCCCCTGAGGCCGACGAGCCGACGCCGTGGGTCGAAGAAGCCCCGGCCGCTCCCGCTCCGTCAGCGTTCTCGCAGGGAAGCGACATGTTCGGAGGGGCCATGCCTCCCGCAACGGCGGAAATGCTCTTCAACCCGCCGGCGGAAGAGCCGGAGCCGGAGATGCCGGCACCGACACCGGCACCCTCGCCCTGGAACGAGCAGCCGGCCGCATTCAGCGCGGAGACGCGGGCGTTTTCGAGCACGTCCTTCGAGGACGTCGAGAAGAAGGCCTCCAGAGAGCAGCCGGCACCGGCACCAGCGCCCGCGCCGGAACCTGATGAGCTCGACGCCGACTCGCCGTTTGGCGCTTCCCCTCCCGCCGAGACGTTCAGTGGTGAGACGCGCGCCTTCCCGCGCATGAGCTTCGAAGACCTTCAATCCGCCGCGGGAGTCACGCCCGCGCCGATCCCCGTGCCCGAGCCTGCCGCACCCCCTCCACCTCCCGAGCCGCAGCCCACGGGTGGCGAGACTCGAGCATTCCCCCGAATGTCCTTCGACGATCTTCAGAAGCAGATGTCGGCCCCGGCACCCGCTCCCGAGCCCGAAGAGCCTTCGACGTCGTCGCTGTGGGACGAGGCGCCCGCGCCGGTCGCGCCGGCCTGGTCGGCACCGCCGGAGCCGGAGGACGCGTTCCAGAGCGGCGAAGGGTTCAGCGAGTCGACCAAGGCTGAAGAAGAGCCGGCCGCGCCGGCCGCGCACGCTGCTGCAGCGACCAACGGCGACTTGACCGACGAGCAGATCGACCGCATCGCGCGGCGGGTGGTGCAGCTGATGTCGGACCAGGTCGTGCGGAACATCGCCTGGGAAGTCATCCCCGATCTCGCCGAGATGGTCGTGAAGGAGCGGATCCGTCAGCTCGAAACCGAATCGTGAGGTCATTCCGAGCGTAGCGGGGAATCCGGGCGGGGCGGCGCGATGACGCTTTGAAGATCTACACGCGGGCCGGTGACTCCGGCCAGACATCGCTCTTGGGAGGCACGCGCGTGGCGAAGAACGACGCGCGCATCGAGGCGTACGGCACCGTCGACGAGTTGAACTCGTTCATCGGCGTCGCGCGCGCCTCCTGGTACGACTCACCGATCGACTCCACGCTGGCCGCCTCTCAGAACGATCTCTTCGACCTCGGCGCGCAGCTCGCGTCGCCCGGTCAGTCGCGATTCCCCGGCGTCCGCGCGGAGCGGATCGAAGAGCTCGAGCGCGGGATCGACGCGATGCAGAGCGAGCTCACGCCGCTGACGGCCTTCATCCTGCCCGGCGGATCGCTGGCGGCCGCACATCTCCACGTCGCGCGCACCGTCTGCCGCCGCGCCGAGCGCCTCGTCGTGGGCCTCGGCGACGAAACGCACGGAACGGCCATCGCGTACCTGAATCGACTGTCGGACTTCCTGTTCGTCGCCGCCCGCTTCGCCAATGCGAAAAACGGGACGGACGACGTGACCTGGAAACGGTGAAGCGGGCCTGAGGCCCGAGGCTCGAGGCCCCTACCGGGCGCGCCGCGGCCGCGGCTGGCCCGAGTTCTTCCACGCCGACCACCAGATGTCACGCAACATGGACGCCCCCGCCGCGAGGCGGTCCGTGGCGAATGCCAGACCCTCCGCCGACGCCGGCTTCAGCGGATCGAATCCGCCGTCCCGATCGATCCGGTACAGCTCTTCGATCCGCGCCTGCGAGGATTTCACGAAGCCGAGAGCGGCCGCGAAGTAGTCCGTGGAGACCGGTTGCGGCGCCGCGACCTTCGGCACGACCTGACTGACGTCCACCGCGTGCGAGACGAAGTTGCTCTCGAACCGCGAGTGGATCGCGCAGTCGTTCGCGTAGCCCTCCGTGTTCGGCACGCCCACCCACCCGTTGTAGTGCATCGTGGCGTGATGCGGATTGGCGCTGTCGCCGACGTAGTGCCCGAGGATTCCGGCCGTATTGATGATGTCGCGCTCGATGAAGCCGCGCTCGGGCGACCCGGCCGTGCTCCAGCGCCACAGCCGGAACAGCAGCGTCAACTTCTCGGACAGCTCCGCCACACGCCAGGGAACGAAGCCGATCTCGTCGTTCGTGAGGCCGAGCCGCCGCAGCGTGCCCGAGGACTCCAGGAGCGCGAGGAACCGGTATCGGTCGGGCGGCAGATCGAGAGCGGCGATGTACTCGTAGTCGACGAAGTGATCGGGGTCGTTCACCGCATCGATCGATTCGCCACCACCCTTCCAGCGGTCGGGGTCATACGCCAGCCAGATCAGCTCCGGATACGCGCGGTGAAAAAAGTGCGGCATGTCCGGCGGCAGGGCCAGTGTGGCCGCCTCGCTCACGATGTAATGGCCCTTCTCACCCCAGGCACCGGCGTGTGAGGCGCAGAACATCACCAGAAATGCGAGCGCGAGCCGCTTCATCTTCCGAATGGTCGGGGCAAGAGGATTTGAACCTCCGACCTCACGGTCCCGAACCGTGCGCTCTGCCAGGCTGAGCTATGCCCCGTTGGATGGATCCCTCGCGGCCGGGCGGCGGCGCGATGAAGGTGGCGGATTCTAGGTGAATTCACCTGGAGCGTCAAACCGCGCAGCCGGTGGCAATCATTCCTCCAGGGAACCTCTGCTCAAAAGTGGTACGCCAGACCAAAGGACACGATCAGCGGCCTGACGTGGATCCTCGCCACCGACGTCGTGCCGACGAATCGCACCTCCGACTCGGTCTCGATCGGCGTGTAGCGCGCATCGGCCGTGACGCTGAAGCGCTTCGAGAATGGAATCTGTACGCCGCCGTTCACGACGAAGCCGATGGGGTCCTCGAACTCGACCGCGGAGGCGCCGATGACGTTCTTGTCGATATTCCGTAGGATCACATACCCCGCGCCGGCGCCGAGGTATGGGCGGAAGCTGCCCTGGTCGGTCATGTGCCATTGGAGGAGGGCCGTGATCGGATAGATCTGCACGTAGCCGACATCGATGATGGCCACGAAGTCGGGACCGCTCCTGCGCACCCGCATCTCCGAAGCGAGGCCGGCCGCCTTGAGCTCCAGCGACACGCTCGACGTGAAGAACACGTTCACCCCGCCACCCAGCCCTCCGCCGCGGTCGAATTGCGGCTCGTACATGACCGTGTCGGGCTGGAACTGGACGTCTCTGGACCGGCGCACGCCTTCGACGTCGAAGAAGAGGTCAACGCGGTGCTGGGCGGCGGCGGGCGCGGCTACGAGGAACGCGAGCACCAGAGCGGGGGAAAGCCTTCGCATCGTCACACCAAAGACGCAAGAACCGATCCCGGCTGCGGAATCTCTCCCCGCGGGGCACGTTGTGCCATGCATGCGAAGCTTCAAACTCGTACTGACCACGCTTCTCCTCGCCGGGACCGCCCTGGCGCAGCAGCAACCCGGCTTCGGCGAGCGGGTCGACGTCAACGCCGTTCTCCTCGACGCCGTCGTCACCGACTCCCGCGGCAACCAGATCCTCGGCCTGACCAAAGATGACTTCATCGTCACGGAGGATGGAGTCCAGCAGACGATCGACTCGGTCGATTACCTCAGCAGCCGCCAGCTGCTGACCGACAACGAGGCGTCGGCACCCTTCAACGTCGAGCGCTCGAAGGAGCAGCGCTACTTCGTCTTCTTCCTCGACAAGGTACCCGGCGGATCGCTGTTCGGCAGGCTGGCGTCATTCCGCCGCGCCGCCGTGGACTTCATCGCCAAAGAGGTGGGCGCGGACGATCTCGTCGCGGTGGTGGGTCATGACGTGCGCCTCAACATCTACAGCGACTTCACCACGGACAAGCGCGCGATCTCGCGCGCCTTCGACGACGCCATGAAGTTCAGCCGCGGCATCAGTGAGGCGCCGGCCTCCGGCCCATCGATCCTGCGAAGCATCGACAAGGATCGGATGATGGCCGAGACCGGAACGACGTACCAGGCGCTCGAGCTTCTCGGGGACGGGTTGCGCCCCATCCGGGCCAGGAAGAACCTCGTGCTCGTCTCACCCCTCGTGTACGAGCGCGGTGAGGAAGTCCGCGGCGGCGTGCTTCTCAGCACCAGCCGCTACTACGAGCCGATGATCGAGGCGCTGAACGCCGCCAACGTCACCGTATTCGCCATGAACCTCCTGCAGAACGCGCCATCCGATCCGGTGTATCACCAGACGCTCGAGCGCATCGCCCGGGAAACGAACGGCGAGTACTTCCGCTACGCGACGTCGTTCCGCACTCCGCTGCGCGAGCTGGCCAAGGCCAGCGGCGGCTACTACCTCATTACGTACCGCACCGAGCGCAAAGCCGGCCAGACGGGATTCCAGAGAGTCGACGTGAAGGTGAAACAGCCGGAGCTCCGGGTCAAGGCACGGGCCGGGTACGCCTACGGCGGGTAGCGGCGAGCTACGCCTGGAATGCCACTCTGTCCCCGGGCCCAAGCTGGCCGAGCTTCCAGCGCTCCGAGGAGATCACGGTCATCGGCTGCAGATAGCCGCCGGTGACCGGATGATCCGGTCCCATGGCGATGATGCTGCCGTCGGGATGCAACTGCAGCGTTCCGAACTGCACCCCGGCTGATGCGAGGTCGGCGGGCGCCTGGAGAGTGACCTCGCGCAGCGGCCTGAGCCTGATTCCGACGCGGTCGAGCTGGTGAGTCACCTCGCACTCGATCTCGCGCAGCGGAGTGTCATGCGGTCCTGCCACCGCGCCAATGACCGAGCGGTCCTCGCGGCGCGCGACGGCGCTGTCCACGCGATGCGTCCCGGTGGAGAGGTAACCGCGCAGTCCATGCTCGATGCGGCCGATCGCGAATTCCCCTTCGTGGAACGTCACGCGCAGCTGCGGATCGCACCACGCGGCGATGAGTCCCGGCTGCACCCGCGCGCGCGGCCCGGTCATCGCGCATTCGAGGAGCGGCGTGCCGGGCGGGTTGCCGACGGCGGCGTTCGCGACCGCCGCGGCGACCGGATCGAACGGACCGCCCGGCGGCATGCCGCGCTCCAGCCGGGAGAGGTCGTACGCGCCGACAGTCGTGGAGAGAGGGGCGTGAAGCAGTTCGAGACCAGCTGGAGCGCCGCCATGTGAAGCGCCGCCATTCGTGGCGGCGTCTCTAGGACTCCCCGCCCGGTCGCCGCCACTCCCCTCGATCACGATCTCATCGCCGGCCCGGATCGCATACGCGAGATCCATGCGCGTGCGGCCGAGGAGATTCCAGCCCCCTGGGGAGTCGATCGGGTAGAACGCGGCCACGGCTCCTGCGATCGCAAACGTTCCGGCCGGCACGCGCGCGCGCGAGGTTGGCCGCCGCGGCATCGACCACTCCCGGGGCCAGCCGTCGAGATACGCGAAGCCGCCGCGGAAGCCGAGGTATCGAGCGGTGAGCGTGAGCCGCGACGCCTTCTCGATGAAGTCCTCTCGCGAAAGGCCCGCGCGCGCGAGGAGCTCCTCCAGGTCAGGACCGTCGAAGCTCACCGGGATGGTCAGCCTGCGCGACTCCCGCTTCTCGACGCTGGACGAGCTCTTCACGGCTCGCATGACTGCGTCGCGATCGGGCTGGCCGTGGAACAGCACGAGCAGCGACGAGTGCCCCACCACACACGCGGCCACGCCTTCCGCGGCCCGCGCCCTCGCCGCCGCGGCGTGCAGCTCCGGGGCATCCACCGGCCCGAGCGCCAGCAGCAGTCCACGGTCCCCGGCTCGTGCAATGTCCACGCGCCGCTCATGCTACCGTCTGCTCCGCATGAATCACAGGCAGGCGGCTCTGCTCAACGACCTGGCCCGGCAGGCCATGATCGAGCGCGGTCTCCATCCCGACTTTCCGAAGGACGCGATCCAGCAGGTCGAGGCGATCCCGCGCGCGGCGCGCGACCAGTCTCCAGAGGTTCGCGACATGCGCGAGCAGGCCTGGTGCTCGATCGACAACGACGACTCGCGCGACCTCGACCAGCTCTCGTACGCGGAAGCGGCGGGCCACGGGCACGTGAAGATCTTCGTGGCCGTGGCGGACGTCGACTCGCTCGTGAAGAAAGAGAGTCCCGTCGACGGGCACGCCGGCCACAACACGACGTCCGTCTACACCGCGGCGCGGATCTTCCCCATGCTTCCGGAAAAACTGTCCACGGACCTCACCTCGCTGAACGAGCACGAGGAGCGGCTGGCTGTGGTCGCCGAGATCACCGTTCGCGACGACGGCGTGGTGAGCGAGGGAGACGTCTATCGCGCGCTGGTCTACAACCACGCCAGGCTCTCCTACAACCGCGTGGCGTCATGGTTCGACGGCAAGGATGACATGCCCGAGAAAGTGCAGCGCGTACGCGGGCTCGCCGACACCCTGAAGATGCAGGACACCATCTCGGACCGCATGCGGGAGCACCGGCACGAGATGGGAGCGCTCGACCTGGAGACGATCGAAGCCCGGCCGGTGATCGTCGACGGCCAGGTCGTGGAGATGAAGCGCGAGCAGCGGAACAGCGCCCGCATGCTCATCGAAGACTTCATGATCGCCGCGAACGGTGCCACGGCGCGGTTCCTGGAGCGAAGGGGCTTCTCCAGCATCCGTCGCGTCGTCCGTTCCCCGCAGCGGTGGGACCGCATCGAGAAAATCGCCGAAGAGGTGGGGGAACGGCTGCCGCCGGAGCCGGATGCGCAGGCGCTCGAGCAGTTCCTCACCAGGCGCCGCAAGGCGGACCCGATCCGCTTCCCCGATCTCTCGATCTCCGTGGTCAAGGCCATGGGAGCGGGCGAATACGTCCTCGAGCGCGCCGGCGAAGACTCGGGCGGACACTTCGGGCTGGCGGTGAAGGACTACGCGCACTCGACGGCGCCGAACCGGCGCTATCCCGATCTGATCACGCAGAGGCTGGTCAAAGCGGCGCTGGCCGGTCAGCCGGCGCCGTATTCCGACGCGGAGCTCTCGCAGCTCGCCGATCACTGCACGAATCAGGAAGACGCGGCGAACAAGGTGGAGCGCCAGGTCCGCAAGTCGGCCGCCGCCGCGCTGCTGCAGTCGCGCATCGGAGAGCGCTTCGACGGAATCGTCACCGGTGCGTCGTCGAAGGGAACGTGGGTTCGCGTCTTCAACCCGCCCGTCGAAGGAAAGCTGGTCAAGGGATCGGGCGGCCTCGACCTCGGCGACCGGGTCAGCGTGAAGCTGCTGTCGGCCGACATCGAGCGCGGCTTCATCGACTTCGCGCGCACGCGGCGATGACTCATCGCTCACCGGTCCACCCTGGCGTGAGGAATGGCGGCGCGCTCGACGAGGATGTTGTCGATGAGACGCGTCTTCCCGATGCGCATCGCGCCGGCCAGCAGCAGGTCGCGGTTGAAATCCTCCGGAGCGCGAAACGTGAGCGGATCGACGACGGCCAGGTAGTCGATGGCAATGCCGGATGTTTCCCCGGCAATCTTCCGCATCAGCGACTCGATCCCCGCCACTTCGCCGACGCCGTGGCGGATGGCCTCTTCTCCGGCGCGAAGCGCGCGATGCAGCACGGGCGCGAGCAGGCGCTCCTTTGCGGAGAGGTAGCTGTTGCGCGACGACATGGCCAGCCCATCGTGCTCGCGAACCGTCTCGCCGAAGACGAGGCGGACCGGGATGTCGAGATCATCCACCAGTTGCGCGATCACCGCGCACTGCTGCGCGTCCTTCCGCCCGAAGACGGCCAGGTCGGGCTGCACGATGTTGAAGAGTTTCGTGACGACGGTGGCCACGCCGTCGAAGTGGCCGGCACGACGCTCCCCTTCCAGCGGCACACCTACATCCGCGGCCTTCACGACCGTGGACGCGCCGGGCCCGTACATCTCGCCGGCGGCGGGGATGAACACCACGTCGACCTGTCTCTCCTGCAGCAGCTCCCGGTCCCGCTCCTCATCCCGCGGATACTTCTCGAAGTCCTCGGACGGACCGAACTGCCGCGGATTCACGAAGATCGAGACCACGACGAAGTCGCTGCCGGCCTGGCGCGCGGTATCGATCAGCGAGAGATGTCCCACGTGTAGAAACCCCATCGTGGGCACGAGGCCGACAGTTCTTCCTGCAGCGCGGGCGGCGGCGATCGCGGCCCGTGTCTGGTCGATCGTCGTGGTGATCAGCATGTCATTCCGGGCCAGGCGAGGAATCCGGGCCGATGACTACTTGATCGGCACGACCACGCCACCGCTTCCGTAGAGCCGGTCGAGATCCTCGCGTGTCCCGGAGTGGAACGACTCGGTCACCTCGTCGGGGAAGCGTCCCTCACGAACGTCGCTGAGAAACGCCGCCAGCGCCTTCTGCATGTCGTCGGCGAGGTTCGCATACTTGCGCACGAACTTCGGAGTGTGCCCGTCGTAGAGGCCGAGCACGTCGTGGAAGACGAGGACCTGGCCGTCGCAGGAGGGACCGGCGCCGATGCCGATGGTGGGGATCGTGACGCGGTCGGTGATGAACGCGCCAAGCTCGCTGGGGACGCATTCCAGGACGATGGAGAAACAGCCGGCCTGCTCGAGCGCCACGGCCTCGTCGATGAGACGGCGGGCCTCTTCGCTGCCCTTGCCCTGCACCTTGAAGCCGCCGAGCGCGTTGATCGACTGCGGAGTCAGGCCGATGTGGCCCATCACCGGGATCTCGGCATCGAGAATGGCCTCGACGGTCTTGATGCGGCTGGGCTTCCCGCCTTCGACCTTCACCGCGTGGGCGCCGGCCTGGATGAATGCGCCGGCGTTGCGGACCGACTCCTCATCTGAGACGTGATACGAGAGGTACGGCATGTCGCCGACGATGAGCGCGTGAGAGGCTCCGCGCGCGGCCGCGCGCGTGTGGTGAAGCATGTCCTCCACGGTGACGCTGAGCGTGTCCGGATAGCCCAGCACGACCATGCCCAGGGAGTCGCCGACGAGGATGATGTCGGCGCCGGCGGCGTCGGCCACTCGAGCGGAGGGATAGTCGTACGCGGTGAGCATTCCGATCCGCTGCGAGCCCTTCATGGCGCGGATCGACGGGACGGTGACTCGTTTGATCTGCTCTTTCACTCTTCCTCCCTGTGGGCTGGGAGGAAGAGAAGTGGAGGACAGGCAATCCTGCCTGTCCGGACAGACCAGATCGTCCGTCGCTCCACTACGTCTTTCGTCCCAGTCCTGCTACTCAGGATCCAAGCGGCACGTAGTACTGCGTTCCCTTTTGAGCATTTCGAATCTGCTCGACGAGCTGCTCGAAATGCTCGGGCGTATGAACAAAGTCGATTTCGGTCGTATTCACGACCAGCAACGGCGTCTCGTCGTACCGGTAAAAGTAGTGTGAGTACGCCTCGCTGACCTCTTGCAAATACGATGACGAGATCGCCCGCTCGTAATTGCGCCCACGCTTCTTGATGCGCCGCATCAGTGTATCAAGGCTTGCCTGCAGATAAATGACCAGGTCGGGTTTCGGGACCGTTTCCAGCAGCAGGTCGTAGAGCCGGTTGTAGATCATCAGCTCCGAGTCCTCGAGGGTCAGATACGCGAATATCTTGCTCTTGGGAAAGGAGTAATCGGCGATGACCAGCTCGGTAAAGAGATCCCGCTGGGCCAGCCCCTTCTGCTGGTCGTAGCGGGAGAGCAGAAAGAAGAGCTCGGTCCGGAACGCCGCCCCCCGCTTGTCCTTGTAGAAGTCGTCGAGGAAGGGATTCTCGGCGTCCTCAAGGATCTTCGTCCCGCGGAACTGCCGGGCCAGCAGCCCGGTCAGCGAAGTCTTCCCGACCCCGATCGGACCCTCGATCGCGATGTGGCGGAAGGGAAGGGCGGCGGACACGCGGGGGAAGGATAAGGGATGAAGGACGCGGAAGGCTAAAGGACTCTGAACCTTCGTCTTCCCTCCTTTGTGATACAAGACCGCGCCCATGCTCCGTCTCGACGACTACCGTCTCGCCAATGGCCTTCGCGTCATCCTCAACGAGGACCACTCCGCCCCTCTGGTCGCTGTGAGCGTCTGGTACCACGTCGGATCGAAGAACGAGCGCGTGGGACGCACCGGCTTCGCGCATCTCTTTGAGCACATGCTCTTCTCCGGCTCGGAGCACGTCGGCAACAACGAGCATTTCCGCTACGTGCAGTCGGTGGGCGGCGTTCTGAACGGGACGACGTTCTTCGACCGCACGAACTACTTCGAGACCCTCCCCTCCAACTACCTGGCCCTCGGACTCTGGCTCGAGTCGGACCGTATGGGCTGGTTCCTTCCGGCGCTGACGCAGGAGAAGCTCGACATCCAGCGCGAGGTCGTCAAGGAAGAGCGGCGCCAGCGTTACGACAACGTTCCGTACGGGACGGCGTTCGAGCGGCTGCTCCACCTCGCGTACGACCCCGACTACTCGTACCACTGGCCGACGATCGGATCGATGGAGGACCTCTCCGCGGCGTCACTCGACGACATCCGCGAGTTCTTCTCGACGTGGTACCGGCCGGACAACGCCGTACTGACGATCGTGGGCGACTTCGTGCCGTCCGAGGCGAAGGAGCTGGTGGAGAGGTATTTCGGTCCGATCGCGGCGGGAGGATCGTTCCCCCGCTTCACGCTGCAGCGAAAGCCGCAGGCCGGCGAGCGCCGCGAGGTCTTCGAGTCGCAGGTGCAACTCCCGCGCGTGTACCGGCTGTATCACCTGCCGAAGATGGGCGAGCGAGACTGGATCCACGGCGACCTTCTCTCGACCGTCCTGGCCTCGGACAAGGCCAGCAGGCTGGAGCGGTCGCTCGTCCATGAGAAGCAGATCGCTCAGGACGTCGCGGCGTACGTACTCCCGACCGAGTCCACCGGCATCCTGCTCCTGCATGCCACGGCCAAGGAAGAGGTCACGCTCGACGAGATCGAGCACGCCGTCGACGTCGAGATCGAGCGCCTCGTTCGCGACGGGTTGAGCGACGACGAGCTGACGCGCGCGCGCAACCGCGCGGAGATCGAGTACGCGCACCAGATCGAGAACTACGACGCGCGGGCGGACCTGATCGCGATGATGGCCACGTATTTCGGCGACCCGCAGCGCGCGGAGCACTGGCTCGAGCCGTACAACAAGGCCACGACCGAGGACCTCCGCGGCGTCGCCGAGCGATACCTCGTGCCGCAGAACCGGGCTACCAGCCGCTTCGTCCCGGAAGGGAGCGCGGCCTGATGGCAGACTTCCGCACGACCGCTCCCGAGCCCGGCCCGCCCCGCCCGTATCACTTCCCGAACGTCACACGCGTGACGCTGGCGAACGGCCTGCGCGTGCTCGTCGCGGAGAACCGCAATGCGCCGCTCGTGTCGATGCGCTCACTCGTGCGCTCCGGCGCCGACCAGGATGACGCGCCTCTGGCCGGCCTGGCATCGCTGACCGCGGACATGCTCGACGAGGGCGCCGGCCAGCGCGACGCCATCCGCCTGGCCGAGGACCTCGGCCTGCTCGGCGCGTCCGTCGGAGCGGGGGCGGATTGGGATGCCACGTACGTGTCCGTGGACGTGCTCGGCCGCAATGCCGAACCGACACTGGAGATCCTGGCCGACGTGACGTTCCGCGCCACATTGCCCCCCGACGGATTCGAGCGCGTCCAGAACGAGCGGCTCACCGAGATCATCCAGCAGAAAGACGAGCCGGCGGCGATCGCGGGCAAGCGCTTCGCGTCGCTCCTGTACGGCGCGGGCGTCTATGGCAGCCCGGTCATCGGCACGGCTGAGAGCGTCTCCAGAATCGCGCTGGACGACGCGCGCCGCTTCTACGCCACTCACTTCATTCCCAACAACAGCTCGGTCGTGGTGGCCGGCGACATCACCCCCGGCGATGCCGTCAAAATGGTGGAGCGTGATTTCGCGGCGTGGAAGCGCGAGGCAGAGCCGCCCCGGCCGACCGTGATGCCGCAGAAGATCGAAGCCTCGCGCGTCTACATCATCGACAGGCCGCAGGCTGTGCAGTCGGAGATCCGCATCGGGCATGCCGGCGTTCCGCGGTCGTGCCAGGACTACTTCCCTCTGTCGGTCATGAACGCCCTGCTGGGCGGCGTCTTCAACTCGCGCATCAATCTCAACCTCCGCGAGCGCCACGGTTACACGTACGGGGCACGGTCGACGTTCGCGTTCCGGCGACAGGCCGGGCCGTTCGTCGTCGCCGCACCGGTGCGCAACGAAGTCACCCGCGAGTCGGTATCCGAGGTGCTCGCTGAGTTGCGCAGGATCCGCACCGGCGACATCGAGGATCGGGAGCTGAACGACACGAAGAACTATCTCACCGGGGTGTTCCCCGCCACCGTGCAGACCTCGAGCGACGTCGCCGGCCGGCTCGTCGACATGGAGTTGTACGGACTGCCGGAGGACTACTTCGACCGCTACCGCGAGAACATCGCCGCGGTCGGAAGGGACGAGATCGCGCGCGTCGCCGACAAGTACATCGATCCGGAGCGCGCCCTCATCGTCATCGTCGGCAGCGCGAAGCAGATTCGCGAGCCGCTGGGCGCGCTGGGATTGCCGATTCACGAGATCGACATGGAAGGCGTGCCGATCGCCTAGGGAACCTCTGCGTAAGCTCTGCGTCCTCTGTGACTCTGTGGTTTGACGTCAACCACAGAGTCACAGAGATCACAAAGTTGCGAGAGAGGCTCCTTAGGAGAACGCATTCCAGGCCTTAGTCGTTAGTCCTTGGGCGTTAGGAGAACGATCGATTTTGCTAAGGCCTAAGGCCACTAGGAGTCTCGCGAAATCGCTGGGTCAGACGCCGGTGAGGACACCGGCGCTCCATCATTCGGGTCGGACACAACGCCGGGGTCGAACGCGGGCGCTCTGGGCGCCATGCGCTCCTGAGGCCTGAGGCCCGAGGCCCGAGGCCCCCCCGTGTAAGCCTCTTTGTCGACCGCCAGCGCCGCGGCGGCCGCGACGACCTGACCCAGCAGAAGCAGGGACGAGAGCCCGTGCAGCATCCCGAACTGCCGGCGCAGCGGATCCTGGCGCGAGAGCTGGCCGATCGGAATCGGGGAGGAGTTGCGGATGGCGCGAATTCTGAGATCGACGAACGCCTGCATCGCGGCAAAGAGGATGGCCACGAAAACGATGCCCAGAACCCAGACGCGGGCGCGCTTCCAGTCGAGGATGAGCAGTGCCAGCGGCGCGGCCAGCGCGATGTAGTGCCATTTGCCGAGCATCGCCCCGACGACGTCCGCGGCAACCGTCGAATTCGGCGCAACACGAAACGCGGCGGGCGCCGCCACGGCGATCAGGAAGACACCGCTGCCGAGCCATAACGCGTGGATGTAGCGGGTCAGAACCTGACTGGTCATGCGTTCCCCATGATGGACTGGATGGACTGCGCAAACGGCGGGTGGAGGACACCGCGCTCCGTGATGATCGCGGTGATGAGACGCGCCGGCGTGACGTCGAACGCCGGATGCCGGACCGCGATTCCGTCCGGCGCGATCTGCCTGCCGAATCCCCCGGTCACTTCCGCGCTGCTGCGCTCCTCGATGGGGATGCCACTCCCGTCGCCACAGGCCACGTCGATCGTCGACGTCGGCGCGGCGATGTAGAACGGCACGCCGTGCGCGTTCGCCAGGACGGCCAGCGTGTACGTCCCGATCTTGTTCGCGGTGTCGCCGTTCGCGGCGATCCGATCGGCGCCGACCACGACGGCGTCGAACTGTCCCTGCTGAAAGAAATGACCGGACATGCTGTCGGTGATCAGCGTGACGTCGATCCCGTCCTGCTGAAGCTCCCATGCCGTGAGCCGGGCACCCTGCAGATACGGCCGCGTCTCGCCGGCGAACACCGCGATCTTCTTCCCACCCTCCACCGCGGCGCGGATGACGCCGAGGGCGGTGCCGTAGCCGCTGGTGGCCAGGGCGCCGGCGTTGCAGTGCGTCAGGACCGTCGCTCCGTCACGCAGCAGCTCCGCGCCGTGCCGGCCGATGCGCATGTTTCCCTCGACGTCCTCGCGCTGGATCCTCTCGGCTTCCTCCGCAAAAGAGTGGGGAGGGACGCGCAGCATCCGGTCCACCGCCCATCCGAGGTTGACGGCGGTGGGTCGTGCCGCGCGAAGCATTTCAGCCGCGGCGCGGATGTCGTCGCCGCGCTGGGCGGCCAGAGCGAGAGCGAACGCGGCGGCCACTCCAATGGCCGGAGCGCCGCGGATGACCATGTCGCGAATGGCCGCCGCCACCGATTCGGCATCGTGATACTCAATCCACTGTTCCGTGCCCGGAAGGAGCCGCTGATCGAGCAGGTGGAGCGAGCGGCCCGTCCAGCGCAGCGGCGAGACGTGCACGGAGTTCGCAGTGGAAGTCACCTCGATATACTAGCGCGCCAGTGGAGCGGCGGCGTCCTCACCGGCGCAGCCGCCGCCAGGAATGGCGGCGCTCCACCGCAGGAGGTCCCTCATGGTGAAGGTTGGTGTGAACGGTTTCGGCCGGATCGGCCGGAATGTCGTTCGGGCAGCATTACAAGGCAGCTTCGACATCGATTTCGTGGCGGTCAACGACCTGACCGACTCGGCCACGCTTGCATATCTGATGAAGTACGACTCGGTGCACGGCATCATCGACAACAAGATCGAGCCGAGCCCGCACGGCCTGCGCATCGACGGCAAGGAGCTTCGCGTCTTCTCCAACCCCGACCCGGCCGAGATCCCCTGGGCCGACCTCGGCATCGAGATCGTGGTGGAGTCGACCGGACGCTTCACCTCGAAGGAGAAGGCCTCGCGTCATCTCCGCAAGAGCGTCGAGCACGTCATCATCTCCGCGCCGTCGAAGGACGCCGACGTGACCATCTGCATGGGCGTGAACGAGGCGGCGTTCGACCCCGGCAAGCACAAGATCCTGTCCAACGCCTCGTGCACGACGAACTGCCTGGCGCCGGTGGCCAAGGTCCTGCACGAGAACTTCAAGATCACGATGGGAGTCATGACCACGATCCACTCGTACACGAACGATCAGGAGATCCTCGACCTGCCGCACAAGGATCTGCGGCGCGGCCGTGCCGCGGCGCTGTCGATGATCCCGACCAGCACCGGCGCGGCGAAAGCCGTGGGCCTCGTCCTTCCCGAGCTGAAGGGGAAGTTTGACGGGATCTCCGTGCGCGTGCCGACGCCGAACGTCTCGCTGGTCGACCTGTCGTTCCGCACGGAGAAGGCCACGAGCGTCGACGAGATCAACAAGGTTCTGCGCGCCGCCGCCGACGGCCCCTTGAAAGGCATCCTGGCGTACTCCGACGAGCAGCTCGTCTCCATCGACTTCAACGACAACCCGAACTCGTCGATCGTCGACACGACGTTCACGCGCTCGGTCGACCCGCACCTCCACAAGGTGCTGGCCTGGTACGACAACGAGTGGGGCTACTCCAACCGGATCCTCGACCTCATTGCATACGTGGCGCGGGTGAAGAAGCAGACGTTGAGCGCGACCCACTGATGATCACGATCCGAACGCTCGACCAGCTCAACTTCGATCCGGGTAGCCGCGTCTTCTACCGGGTCGACTACAACGTGCCGTTCGAGGGCGGCAGGATCACCGATGCCACGCGAATCGAAGCGACGCTGCTCACTCTGCAGCGGCTGCGCGAGCGCGGCGCCGCCATCGTCCTGGCCAGTCACCTCGGCCGCCCCAAGGGCCAGCGGAACGAGAAGTACTCACTCAAACCCGTCCGGGACCACCTCGCGGAGCTGACTGGTCTGGACGTGGGGTGGGCGGACGACTGTGTCGGCCAGGACGCCGAGGAGAAGGCCGGCCACCTCCGGCCCGGACAGCTCCTGCTTCTGGAGAACCTCCGCTTTCATCCGGGCGAGGAGAAGAATGACGCCTCGTTCGCGGCGCAGCTGCACAAGCTCGCCGGCTACTACATCAATGACGCGTTCGGCGCATCGCACCGCGCGCACGCGTCGATCGACGCGCTGCCGCGCCTCTTCCCGGCCGATCACACGGCCGGCGGCATCCTCCTGACCAAAGAGCTGCAGTTCCTGCAAAGGGTGACCACGACGCCGGAGCGTCCCTTCGTCGCGCTGCTCGGCGGGGCGAAGATCGCCGGGAAGATCGAGCCTCTCGAAGCGCTGGTCAAGCTCGCCGACAAGATCCTCATCGGCGGAGGGATGGCCAACACATTTCTCGCGGCCAGGGGGCATGCCATGGGCGGCTCGCTCGTCGACCAGGAGTCGATCGAGGTAGCAAAACGGATTCTGGGGACTGGATCCAAGGTCGTTCTGCCGCTGGACCTGGTCGTCGCCGACGACCTCCAGTCGCCGACAAAAGTGGAGACTGTCGACGCCGGCACGCCCCTCGGGGCGGGCCAGAAAGCCTTCGACATCGGCCCGAAGACCGTCGAGCGCTACGCAGAGGAAGTGAAGAGCGCGAAGACGGTTTTCTGGAACGGCCCCATGGGCGTGTTCGAGAACACCCGCTTCGCGAAAGGGACGATGGCCATCGCCGCGGCCGTGGCCGACTCGCCCGCCATCACCGTCGTCGGCGGCGGCGAGTCCGTCGAAGCAGTCAAGGCGTCCGGCTTCGCCGACCGGATCAGCCACATCTCGACGGGGGGAGGGGCCTCGCTGGAGTTCATCGCGGGACAGACCCTCCCCGGGGTGGAGGTTCTAAGACAAGCTGAGGGCTGAAGGATGAAGGCTGAAGAAAAGCCCATTCATCCTTCATCCTTCATCCTTCATGCTTCATCTTTCTCAATGCCTCAGGAAATCGAAGTCAAGTTCCCGCTCCGCAATCGCGACGAGCTCACACGCCGGCTGCAGGACATCGGCGCGACGCGGCTCTACGCCGAGACGTTCGAGGACAACATCGTCCTGGACCGGCGTGGCGAGTTGCGCACGCGCGGGGCCCTGTTGCGCGTCCGCAAGTTCGGCCGCTACGCGCTGGCCACGTACAAGGGGCCGATGTCGATCGAGGATGGAATCAAATCGCGTGAGGAAGTCCAGACCGGAGTGGAGAGCTTCGAGCTGGCCATCCAGCTCTTCGACGCGCTCGGCTTCAAGCCGGTGTTCCGCTACCAGAAGTTCCGCGAGGTCTGGCGCCTTCGGGAGGTGGAGGTGGTCGTCGACCGCACCCCCATCGGAGACTATTTCGAGATCGAAGGGCCCGTCGATACCATCCGCTCCGTCGCCGCCGACCTCGGAATGAACATGGACCAGGCCATCCGCTCCAGCTACGCCGATCTCTACCGGCAGCACCGTCGAACGAGGGCCGATCTGCCGGAGAACATGGTTTTTGCACCTGAGGATCTTCCAAGCGCATGAAAGCCATGATTCTCGCGGCCGGCTACGGCACCCGGCTCAGACCGCTCACGTACTCGATGCCAAAGCCGATGGTGGAGATCTGCAACCGTCCCCTGATCGGCTATGCCGTGGAGGGCTTCATCCGCGCCGGCGTCGGCGAGATCATCGTCAACCTGCACCACCTGCCCGAGTCGATCGAGCGCTTCCTGCAGGATGCGTATGGCAGCCAGTGCCGCTTCCACATCTCCTTCGAGCCGGAGATCCTCGGCACCGGCGGCGGGGTGCGCAAAGTGCGGCCGCTGCTCGAGAGCGACGAGGCGTTCTACCTGGTCAACGGGGACACGATTCAGTTTCCGCAATACGAGAAGCTCGTGGCGGCGCGGCAGGAGAAGGACGCCCTGGCCGCTCTGACGCTCCGCCATCCGCCGGAGAATGACCGTTTCACCGCGGTCTATTTTGCAGACGGCCGGATCAACGGCTTCGGCAAGGGCAGCGGCGAGGCGCTGATGTTCTCGGGATCGCACCTCATCGGCTCGCGCATCTTTCAGTACCTGCCCGAGAAGGAGTTCTCGGGCATCGTGACCGAGGTGTACGAGCCGCTCATCGAGTCGGGGCGGGAGACGGTGGCGGGGATCGTCGACGACGGTCCGTGGTTCGACATCGGGACGCCGCAGCGCCTGATCTCGGCCGCGGGGTCGGTTCTGGACATGACGATGGCGGGAGACATCCCCATCGTTCCAGGATCGCGACTGACCGGCGACTGCGTCATCGACGAGACCGCGACCGTTCTGGGCAAGGTGTCGCGATCGTCCGTCGGCGCGGGGAGCGTCGTCAAAGGCGAGGTGCGCAACAGCATCATCGGCCGCGACTGCCGGATCACAGGGAACGTCGTCCTGGAGTCGTGCGTGGTCGGACCGGGCGTCGAGATCAGGACGCCGATGGAAGTTCGCAGCGCGATCATCTGCGAAGAGGACCCGGGTGTCTTTCGCGAGCCAGGCTATCGCTATGAGCGCGGCCTTGTGATCGCCGACTTTTAGTGGATAATCCGCCGCCTATGTCCAACCGCACCTTCACCATCATCAAGCCCGACTCGGTCCGGAAGGGCAACTTCGGAAAGATCATCAGCCGCCTCGAGGCCGAGGGCTTTCGCATCCTGGGACTCAAGAAAGTCAGCCTGTCGCCGAAACACGCCGAAGGCTTCTACGCCGTGCACCGCGAGCGGCCCTTCTTCAAGGACCTGGTGAAGTACATGACATCCGGGCCGGTTTACGTCGCCGCGCTGGGCCGCGAGGAGGCCGTCCCCCACCTTCGCAGAGTGATGGGCGCGACCGATCCGGGGAAGGCCGACGCCGGGACGATCCGCAAGGAGTTCGGCGAGTCGATCGAGCAGAACGCCATTCACGGATCGGACTCCGACGAGAACGCCAGGATCGAGATCTCGTTCTTCTTCGCGGAGTCCGACCTGCTGTGAGGTGGAGCGCCGCCGACCCGGCGGCGTCACATGCAGAGCGGCCGCCGAGTCGGCGGCGCTCCACTACTCCGTCACGATGATCGCGCTCATGCCGTTGGCCTCGAGCGCGGTGCGCGTGCGCACGGCTTCGTCGCGCGTCGCGAACGGCCCGATGCGTACGCGGAACAGAGCCTCGCGATCGACGTAGGCGCTCTGGCCAATCCGCACCAGCCGGTCGCGCAGCGCCTTCGCATTGGCCTCGACGGAGAACGCGCCCGCCTGGACCACGAATTTACCGGAACGCTTCGCGGCCGGAGGCGGAGGGATGCGCTGGCGGTCGAGATTCTCGGCGGCAGTGATGCGGGGCGAGGGCGGAATCGGCCCGGCGTCCGGAATGGGCACATCCTCGATCGTCTTGCCGTCCGCGGCGACCTGCCGGCGCGTCGGGACGCCGGCCTGCTCCTCCACCACGTCGACGCGGAAGTCGGCTTCGCTGCCCGTGGTCACGACCTGCGTGGGGAGAGGAAACGCGACGGCGGGCGGATCGGACGAGGAGATGACGACCTTCTCCTTCGGCTCGATTCTCACGACGTACGGGGCGGGCGGCTCGAGATCGCCTTTTCCGACGGAGACGATCTTGATCTCCACTTCGCCGGTTCCAGGCTCGATGAGCCCGATCTGCTGCGCCGCAGCGTAAGAGAGATCGATCACGCGATTGCCGACGTACGGGCCGCGGTCGTTGACGCGGACGCGCACGGACTGGCTCGTGGCTGGATTGGTGATGTCGACGACGGTGCCGAACGGCAGCGTTCGGTGCGCGGCGGTCATCAGCATCGGATCGAAGATCTCGCCGTTGGCCGTGGTCCGGCCGGCGAACTCCTCGCCGTACCAGCTGGCCAGGCCGCGCATCGACTGGGCCGGCTGCGGTGCCGGCGCCGTCGTCGCGCAACCGAAAGCGCTGAAAGCGAGCAGAGCGGCGGCGATGGCGCGGGCCCTCATACGCGCACCTCCCCGGCCCGGTCATGAATCTCCTCACGGTGACCGGAGAGCAGCGGATCGATGTCCTCGATGATGAACTTCTCGGTCTGCTGCAGCGACATCCCGGTGTAGCTCTGGGCCCGGGCCATGGCATTGATGGCCGGGCGGTCGATCCCGAACAGCGGATCGGCGGCGATGCGCTCGAGCAGGTCGTTGTCGCTCTCACCAGACTTCATTGCGTCAGCGGCCGCCTGCGAATGAACGCGCACCCGCTCGTGCAGCACCTGACGGTCACCACCACGCCGTGTCCCTTCCATCATCAGGTTCTCCGTCATCATGAACGGCAGCTCGCGCCGGACGTTCGAGGCGATCACTTCCTCGTGCACCACCAGCCCGGCCACGATGTTGTCGTAGATCAGCGCGAGCGCGTCCGCGGCCAGGAACGCTTCGGGAATGGCGATGCGCCGGTTGGCGGAGTCGTCGAGCGTTCGCTCGAACCACTGGGTCGCGGCCGTGATGGCCGGATTGAGGGCGTTGACGATCAGATGCCGCGACAGCGCATCGAGCCGCTCGGCGCGCATCGGATTCCGCTTGTACGCCATCGCCGACGAGCCGACCTGCTCTTCCTCGAACGGCTCCTCGATCTCGCGCAGGTGCTGCAGCAGGCGCATGTCGTAGCCGAACTTCGACGCCGACTGAGCGAATCCCGACAGCGTGTTCACGACGAACGAGTCGATCTTCCGCGAGTACGTCTGGCCCGAAACCGGATACGTCCGCCGCAATCCCACCTTGGCGGCGACGAGCTGCTCGAGCAGCTGCACCTTGGCCTCGTCGCCCTCGAACAGGTTGAGGAACGAAGCCTGTGTGCCCGTTGCTCCCTTCACGCCCAGAAGCGCCAGCGATGCCTGGCGGTGCTGGATCTCGCGGTAATCGAGGAGCAGGTCGTGCAGCCACAGCGTGGCGCGCTTGCCGACAGTGGTGAGCTGCGCAGGCTGGAAGTGCGTGAACGCCAGCGTGGGCGTGGCCCGCCACTTCCACGCGAAATCGCGCAGCTTCGCCATCACGTTCACGATCCGTCGCGAGACGATCTGCAGCCCCTCGGCCATCTGGAGAATGTCGGTGTTGTCGGTGACGAACGCGGACGTCGCGCCGAGGTGAATGATCCCCTTCGCGCCCGGCGCCTGCAGTCCGTAGGCATGGATGTGCGACATCACGTCGTGGCGGATCTCACGCTCGCGACGCTCGGCGTCCTCGTAGTTGATCTCCTCGGCATTGGCCCGAAGCTCGGCGATCTGCTCTTCGCTGATCGGCAGCCCCAGCTCCCGCTCCGCCTCCGCCAGCGCGATCCACAGGCGGCGCCAGGTGCGGAACTTGTTGTCGGAGGAGAAGACGTACGACATCTCGGCCGAGGCATAGCGCTCCGTGAGGGGGTTCGAGGCCGAGTCGCGCTTCACGTCCGGATTATAGCGGCCGCGCTACAATCTTCCCGAGACGAATGACGGCGCCCGTTTCGAAACATGATTCCAAACGTGCCACACAGGTCACGCTCAAGGCCGTCACGCTCCTCTCCGGCGTCCTGACGATCGTGTTCCTCATCTCCTTCTTCTTCAGCGACCGCGGCATCGCCGAGCTCCAGGTCGCCCGCCGCCGCGTGGCCGAGCTCCAGTCCGAGATCGGGAAGCTCGAGGCCGAGAACGCGCGCCTGAAGCGGGAGATCGCCAGCGCCAGGAACTCCACCTACTCCATCGAGAAGATCGCCCGCGAGGACCTCGGCATGTCCCGAAGCGGCGAGGTGGTGTACATGCTCCCTCCCAACACCACCACGGCCGCCGAGAAGCCTCAGGCCTCGGGCCTCAGGCCTTAGGGGGTTCGCCGCTTGTGCGGAATCAACGGTATCTTCGCGTATCGCGCGGAGGCTGCACCGGTCGATGCTGACGAGCTGGTCAGGTCGCGCGAATGCATGCGCTCGCGCGGACCTGACGCAGCCGATGTCTGGATCTCCGACGACCACCGCGTTGGTCTGGCTCACCGCCGCCTCTCGATCATCGACCTCAGCACGGCCGGCGCGCAGCCGATGCGCCGCTCGTCCCTGGTCATCGTGTTCAACGGCGAGATCTATAACTATCGCGAGCTGCGCGAGGGGCTCGAAGCGAAAGGGGTCGCCTTCACCTCGCAATCGGATACCGAGGTGATTCTCCGGCTGTTCGAGCGCGAGGGCGAGGCCATGCTCCCGCGCCTGCGCGGCATGTTCGCCATGGCCATCTGGGATGCCGCGCAGCGGCGGCTGTTCCTGGCCCGCGATCCCTACGGAGTCAAGCCGCTGTACTACGCGGACGAACAGGGCACGTGCCGCATTGCATCGCAGGTGAAAGCGCTGGTGGCCGGCGGTGGCGTATCGAGGCAGTTCGATCCGGCTGGTGCGGCGGGATTTTTTCTTCGCGGCACTGTGCCCGAGCCTTTCACGATGTACCGCGCCATCCGCGCGCTCCCGGCCGGCTCGTACGCCTGGGTGACGGCGGGCGGCGTCTCGAAGCCGGTTCAGTACTTCTCGATTGCGGCGACGCTTCGCGACGCACTCTCGTCGGGCATCGCCTTCGACGACCGGCAGCGGCTGGAGCTCGTGCACGACGCGTTGCTGGAGTCCCTTCGCTATCACCTCGTCGCGGACGTGCCGGTCGGCGCATTTCTCTCGTCGGGCATCGACTCGGGCGCCGTCGTCGCGTTCGCGCGCGAAGCGGGCGCGACCGGCATGCAGACGATGACGCTCCGCTTCGAGGAGTATCGCGGCCGCGACAACGACGAGGCGCCGCTCGCCTCGGAGGTGGCGCGGCGCTACGAAGTGCAGCACGTCGTGCGCGACCTGACCCGCCAGGAGTTCGATGCCGAGCTGCCGCGCATCTTCGCGGCGATGGATCAGCCGACCATCGACGGCGTGAACAGCTACTTCATCAGCAAGGCCGCGCGCGACGCCGGTCTCAAGGTCGCCCTCTCCGGCGTCGGCGGCGACGAGCTGTTCGGCGGATACACGTCCTTCCGCGACATCCCGCGGTGGATCCCCATCACGAGGGTGCTGAGCCGGATCCCGGGTGCCGGCGACGCGCTGTATCGCTTGAATGCCGCGCTGGCCCGTCGCAGCCGTCACATCAGCCCGAAGATGGGAGAGATCGTCCGGTACGGGCGGTCGTATGCGGGCGCCTACTACGTGAAGCGCGGCCGATTCCTCGCCGAGGAGCTGCCGTCCGTCCTCGGGCCGGAGGTGGCCGCGGAAGGACTGCGGCGGCTCGATCTGGTGGCGCTGATCGAGGAGGCGGTCACTCCCGATCCTGGCAGCCCTTACGCCCGCATCGCCGCGCTCGAGTCCTCGCTGTACCTTCGCAACCAGGTCCTGCGCGACATCGACTGGGCGAGCATGGCGCACTCGCTGGAGGTCCGCGTCCCCCTCGTCGATGCGCATCTGCTGCGGCGCCTCGCACCCGCGCTGGTTACCCGCCAGGGGCGCGGAAAGCAGTTGCTCGCCGATGCGCCGCGTCCGCCGCTGCCCCACGCTGTGCGGAACCGGAGAAAGACCGGATTCACCGTGCCGATGCGGGAGTGGCTTCGCCAGCAGGACGGCGCGGCGGAGTTCGGCAAGCGCGGCTGGGCCCGGCGCGTGTACGAAATCATGTTCGCCGACGTCAACGGACACTGGTGAGTCCTTAGTCCTTAGTCCTTAGTCGCGTACCCGGAAACCGGAAACCGGAAACCGGAAACCGGTAGCCGGTAGCCGGTAGCCGGTAGCCGGAAACCGGTGCCTAACGCCTAAGGACTAAGGACTAACGCCTAAGGACTAAGGACTAAGGACTAGGGACTAAGGACTAGGGACTAACGCCTAAGGCCTAAGGCCTAACGCCCGGTTCCGTTCAGCTTCACGCACCGTCGTATAGTTTCCACGTTGTCGCGCCAGGTCTTCATCGGATCCATCCTCGCGGTCGTCGCGACGGCGCTCCTGGCCGTGGCTTCGACCCATCGCGTGTTCGCGCAGGTCATCGATGAGCCGATCCACATCGCGGCCGGGTACGACTACCTCCGGACGGGGAGGGATCTGTACGACATCGAGCATCCGCCGCTGCCACGCCTTCTCGCGGCGCTGCCCCTGTGGCTCGGCGGGGTGACCCCGCCGGCGGAGACGGACCGGGTGCAGCGAGGCAATGCGCTGCTGACCGGTGGCCGGTATGAGGCGAACCTGGCCCGCGCACGCATGGGAAACCTGCTCTTTCTGGCAGTAGCCGTCGTCTGCGTGGCGGAGTGGGCGCGCCGTTTACGCAGGCCGTCGGCCGCCATCTCCGCCGCGATTCTCTTCGCCTCTCTTCCCCCGGTCCTCGCGCATGCCGGCGTGGCGACGACGGACATGGCCGGCGCGGCGACGGTCGTCGCGGCGCTGCTGGCCTTACGCGTGTGGCTGGAGTATTCGACGTGGCCGCGGGCCACGCTGCTCGGGATCGCCATCGGCGCCGGCCTCCTCTCGAAGTTCTCGTTCGTGCCGTTCTTCCTGGCCGGCGCGCTCGTCGTGCTCATGATGGCCTCGCGCGGCAGTGGCGGCCGCCTGTCCAGTGTCGCCGCGATCGGGGCGGCGCTGCTGGTCGTCTGGGGCGGTTACCGCTTCGACTTCGGCACGATCGCCGGTGTGCGACCCAATGCGCCGGAGCTCGTCGCTGCCGTCGTGCCGGCGGCGATGGAAGCCGGTGCGGTGAGGTTCGCGCGCGAGATCCCGATTCCCGCGCCGCTGTTCGCCGCCGGCCTCCTGGAGGTGCGCCGCCATGACCTGCGCGGCCATTCGGCGTACCTGTTCGGCGAGAAGAGCGAGACGGGCTGGTGGTATTACTTCCCGGTCGCGCTGCTGTTCAAGACTCCGCTGCCGTTTCTCCTGCTGGCGATTGCGGGCTGCTTTCTCGAGCGGCGCGTGGCCCTGATGCCCGCACTGATCGCCCTGGCCATTCTGCTCGCGGCGATGACGGCATCGATCGACACCGGAGTGCGCCATATCCTGCCGGTCTACGCGTTCCTGGCCATCGCCGCCGGAGCTGGAGCGGAAGGCCTGTGGCGCCAGCGTCACGCCATGGCGCGGGTGATGTCGGTCGCGCTCTTCGCGTGGCAGCTCGTCGGCACGGGCGCGGCGTATCCGGACTACATGGCGTGGTTCAACGAGGCCGCCGGCCGCGATCCGGGAAGGATCGTGGCCGGCAGCAACTTCGACTGGGGTCAGGACGTGCTCCGCCTGCGCGGCTTTCTCCGCCAGCAGAATGCCGGCGACATGACCGCCATGATCTTCACCAACGCCGACCTCGACCGGCTCGGATTTCCGCCGCGGGCCGAGGTGAGGCTGGACGCTCCGCCGCGGGGATGGCTGGCCATCAGCGAGACGATGCTGGCGATGGCGCGTGCCGACGGTCTCGCGCTGCCGTGGCTCGAGCCACATTCATACCGCCGGATCGGGAAGACGATCCGCGTCTATTACCTGCAGTAGCCCCAAGGATGACTCAGTGCACGCTCATCGGCTCGGGCTCGAGCGCGAGATCGAGCTTGCCCGACGGCGTCATGTTCACGAACACGGTGTCGCCGGTCTTGAACTTCCCTTCCAGCAGGCCGGCGGCCAGCGGGTCGATGATCTCGCGCTGCAGCGCGCGCTTGAGAGGCCGGGCCCCGAAGGCCGGGTCGTAGCCCTGGCGGGCGATGTATTCCTTGGCCGCCTCGCTGATCTCGATGGCCAGACCGCGGTCCGAGATGAGACGCGCCAGACGCACGAGCTGGATCTCGATGATGCGCTTGATGTGCGACATGTCCAGAGCGTGGAACACGATCACGTCGTCGATGCGGTTGAGGAACTCCGGCCGGAAGTGGCGGTGCAGCTCCTCTTCCACCCTGCGGCGCATCTCCTCTTCCAGATCGGGCGCCTTGAGCGACTGCTGATACTCGTGGATGTACTGCGAACCGACGTTGGACGTCATGATGATGACGGTGTTCTTGAAATCGACGAGGCGGCCCTTCGAGTCGGTCAGACGGCCGTCATCGAGAACCTGCAGCATCACGTTAAAGACTTCCGGATGGGCCTTCTCGATCTCGTCGAACAGCACGACAGCGTATGGACGGCGTCGGATCGCCTCCGTCAGCTGTCCGCCCTCCTCGTAGCCGATGTAACCGGGAGGGGCGCCGATGAGCCGGGCCACGGCGTGCCGCTCCATGTACTCCGACATGTCGATGCGGATCATGGCGTTCTCGTCGTCGAAGAGGAACTCGGCCAGGGCGCGAGCCAGCTCCGTCTTTCCGACGCCGGTCGGGCCCATGAAGATGAACGAGCCGACCGGGCGGTTCGGATCCTTCAGGCCGGCCCGTGAACGGCGGACGGCATTCGAGACAGCGTGCACGGCCTCTTCCTGGCCCACCACGCGGCGGCGGAGGTTGTCCTCCATCCGCACCAGCTTCTGGATCTCCGACTCCAGCATCTTCGTGACCGGGATGCCGGTCCACTTCGACACGATCTCGGCGATGTCTTCGTCGGTCACCTCCTCGCGCAGCAGCGCACCGTGCTTCTGCATCTCGCCCAGTCGCGCCGATGCCGCTTCGACCTCGCGCTGGAGCTGCGGAATCGTCCCGTAGCTCAGCTCCGCGGCGCGACTGAGGTCGCCCTCGCGCTCCGCGCGCGCGGCCGCCTCGCGTGCCTCCTCCAGCTTCTTCTTGGCCGTGGTGATGTCGGTGATGACCGCCTTCTCGCTCTCCCACTGCGCCTTCAGGCCGGCGATCTTTTCCCGCAGCTCGCTGAGCTGGCTCTCGATCACGCGCAGGCGGTCCTTCGATACCTGGCTCTCTTCCTTCGACAGCGCCTGCTGCTCGATCTGCAGCTGCATCATCCGGCGCTGCAGCTCGTCGATCTCCTGCGGCATCGACGTCAGCTCGATGCGAAGGCGCGATGCCGACTCATCGATGAGGTCGATGGCCTTGTCCGGCAGGAAGCGATCGGTGATGTAGCGATGCGACAGCGTGGCCGCGGCCACGATCGCCGAGTCCTGGATCTTCACGCCGTGATGAATCTCGTACCGCTCCTTCAGGCCGCGCAGGATCGCGATCGTGTCCTCCACGGTCGGCTCGCCGACGTACACCGGCTGGAACCGGCGCTCCAGCGCCGCATCCTTCTCGATGTGCTTCTGATACTCATTGAGTGTCGTGGCGCCGACCGCGCGCAGCTCCCCCCGCGCCAGCGCAGGCTTGAGCAGGTTCGAGGCGTCCATGGCCCCTTCCGCGGCACCGGCGCCGACCAGCGTGTGCAGCTCGTCGATGAAGAGGATGACGTTCCCCTCGCTCTCCTCGACGTCTTTGATCACCGCCTTCAGCCGGTCCTCGAACTCGCCGCGATACTTCGCCCCGGCAATGAGGGCACCGAGATCGAGCGAGACGACCCGCTTGTTCTTCAACCCCTCCGGGACGTCACCTTCGACCACACGGCGCGCCAGCCCCTCCACGATCGCTGTCTTCCCCACGCCCGGCTCGCCGATGAGAACCGGGTTGTTCTTCGTGCGGCGTGACAGCACCTGGATGATTCGGCGGATCTCTTCGTCGCGGCCGATCACCGGGTCGAGCTTGCCGCGCCGCGCCAGCGCCGTCAGGTCGCGCGCGTATTTCTCGAGCGCCTGGTACTTGTCCTCCGGATTCTGATCGGTGACACGCTGCGTGCCGCGCACGGCCTGCAGCGCCTTGAGCACCGCGTCCGGAACCGCGCCCTGGCGGGAGAGGATCTTTGCCGCGGTCGACTCCTTCGTCTTCGCGATCGCGAGCAGGAAATGCTCGGTCGAGACGTACTCGTCGCTGAAGCTGGTCGCGGATTCGAACGCGGCGTCGAACACACGCCGCAGCGTCGAGCCCACCATCGGCTCCGCCGAGGCGCCGCCCACGCGGGAGTACTTCGCGATCTCGCCGGCCACTTCGGCTTCGACCGTGGCGGGATTCACTCCGAGTTTGTTCAGGATCGGGGTGACGATTCCTCCCTCCTGTTGCAGCAGGGCCAGAAGGAGATGTTCGGGGGTCAGCTCCGGGTTCCCCGCGCCACGCGCGAGGTTCTGCGCCTCGGAGACCGCTTCCTGAGCTTTGACCGTAAGCTTATTGAAATTCATTGGTTTGCCTCATGTTGAGTCAACTGGACTCAGATCCATAAACGGGCAAATTTTGCATTGAATTCCTGGACCGCAGCGGTGGCCGTCCACAGCGGTGACGGATGACACCTGCCTTGTTCCCGGTTGATCTCTATAGATACACTCGCGTGCCGGGAGAATCATGACCGCAACCGCACCAGTCCGAGACATTTCCGCTCAGTCAGCGCTTTTCGAATCGATCCTCGAGCTCATCCGCCGTACCAGCACCCAGCTTCCCGACGACGTGGTCCGCGCCGTCACGAAGGCGCGGCAGTCGGAAGAGGAGGGCTCGAACGCCGACGTCGCGCTGGACGTGATCGGCTGCAACATCGGGCTCGCGCGCGAAGGCTCCCTGCCGCTGTGCCAGGACACCGGCACGATCCTCTTCTACGTTCACACGCCGGTCGGCTACGACCAGCTCGAGCTCGAAGAGACCGCGACCGCGGCCGTGCGCCACGCGACGAAGCTCGGCTATCTGCGCCAGAACAGCGTGGACAGCGTCACGGGAAAGAACACAGGCGACAACACCGGCCCCGGCTCGCCGGTGTTTCACTTCCACCAGTGGCGCGAGCCGCACGTCGAGGTGAAGCTGATGCTGAAGGGCGGCGGCTGCGAGAACATGAACGCGCAGTACTCCCTGCCCCACCCGGACCTCGGCAACCGCGATCTGAAAGGCGTCGAGAACGCCATTCTCGACTGCATCCTCCAGGCTCAGGGACAAGGCTGCGGTCCGGGGATCCTCGGCGTCTGCATCGGCGGCGATCGCGGCTCGGGCTACGGATACGCGAAAGAGCAGTTGCTGCGGACGATGGACGACACGAATCCCGATCCGCTTCTGGCCGATCTCGAGGAGCGCATCGTCGACAAGGCGAACCAGTCCGGGATCGGACCGATGGGATTCGGCGGGAAGACCACGTTGCTGGCCTGCAAGATCGGGAAGCAGAACCGGCTTCCGGCATCGTTCTTCGTCAGCATCGCGTACATGTGCTGGGCGTATCGGCGCCGCGGCGTCGAGCTGGACCTGGCCGGCCACGCCACGGGATGGTTGTACTGATGGCTTCCGTCAAACTGAGCACACCTCTGGACGAAGCGACGGTCCGGCAGCTGAGAGTCGGCGACACGGTCTCGATCAGCGGCCGTCTCTACACAGGACGCGATGCCGTCCATCACCGGCTGCACGAGGGCGTAAAGCCGCCCGTCGAGCTGGCCGGTCACATCATCTATCACTGCGGGCCGGTCATGGTGAAAGAGGGCGATCGCTGGGTGTGCAAAGCGGCCGGACCGACCACGAGCTCGCGCGAGGAGCCGTACCAGTGGGAAGTGATGCGCGACTACGGCATCCGCGGCGTGATCGGCAAAGGCGGCATGGGACCGAAGACGCAGGCGGCGTGCAAGGAGTACGGCGCGGTGTACCTGCACGCGATCGGCGGCGCCGCGCAGGTCTGCGCGGCCTCGATCAAGCGCGTCGACGGCGTCGACTGGATGGACCTGGGGAGCCCGGAAGCGATCTGGCACCTCTGGGTCGAGGACTTCATGGCCATCGTGACGATGGACGCCAGCGGCCAGTCGCTGCACCAGACCGTGTACGAAGAGTCGAAACGACGACTCGCTGCTTTGAAGGCATAGAAGTAGCTCTAGCTCTTGGCTCATGGCTGTTGGCTCTTGGCACCCCTCCCAAGAGCCAAGAGCCAACAGCCCAGAGCCATGCGCATCGAACGCGACACCCTCGGTGAAGTCCACGTTCCTGACGACGCGCTGTACGGCGCGCAGACACAGCGCGCCGTGGAGAACTATCCGATCAGCGGGCTGCGCGAGCATCCTGCGTTCATCCGCTCGTTCATCTTCCTGAAGAAGGCCGCCGCGCTCGCGAACCACGAGCTCGGAGCCCTGGACGAGCGTCTGGCCCTGGCCATCTCGGCCGCCTGCGACGACCTCCTGGGCGACGAGGCCGGGAGCCGGCAGCACTTCGTCGTCGACGTGTTCCAGGCGGGAGCGGGCACCTCGTTCAACATGAACTGCAACGAGGTGATCGCGAACCTCGCGAACGTCAAGCTCGGCGGCCGATTGGGCGATTACAAGCCGATCCATCCGAACGATCACGTGAACATGGCGCAGTCGACGAACGACGTCGTCCCCACTGCCATCCGCATGGCCACACTCCTCCTTCTGCAGGAGCTCGTGCCGGCGCTCGATCAGCTCGGCCACGCGCTGGCCGGCAAAGGGGAGCAGTTCCGCGACGTGATCAAGTCCGGCCGCACGCACCTGCAGGACGCGGTGCCGGTCACCCTGGGACAGGAGTTCGCCGCGTACGCAGCGGCGGTCCGCCGCTCGACGCGCCTTCTCAAGGATGCCGCGAAGGAGCTGCACGTCGTCGGCATCGGCGGCACGGCAACCGGCACCGGGATCAACACACCTCCTGGCTATCGCTTCGCGGTCGTCCGCCTTCTCAGCGACTTCACCGGTCTCAGGCTGGTCGCATCGGACGATCTTCGCGAGGCCATGCAGTCGCAGCTCCCCGTCGTCGCGGTTTCGTCAGCACTCCGGAATCTCGCTCTGGAGCTGACCAGGATCGTGAACGACCTGCGGCTCCTCTCCTCCGGACCACAGACGGGACTGGCCGAGATCGTCCTCCCGCCGGTTCAACCGGGGTCTTCGATCATGCCCGGCAAGGTGAACCCCTCGATGCTGGAGTGCATGAACCAGGTGCTCTTCCACATCATCGGTGCGGATACCGCCGTCGCGTACGCCTCGCAGGCCGGACAGCTGGAGCTGAACGTGATGATGCCGCTCATGGCGTTCGAGATCACGTTCTCGATCGACATCCTGAAGAACTTCCTGCCGGTGTTCGTCGAGAAGTGCATTCACGGGATCGAGGCCGACCGCGAGCGATGCAGGGAGTACTACATCAGCTCACCCTCTCTGGCCACGGCGCTGAATCCGATCATCGGATACGCGGCAGCCGCCGAGATCGCCAAGGAGTCCGCAAAGAGCGGCACGCCGATCCCCGACCTGCTGCGCCAACGAAAGCTGTTGCCGGAGGAGAAGATCGCCGAGATTTTCACGCCCGAGTTCCTGGCCGGGCAGGCCGATCGGAAGGATGAAGGATGAAGGATGCGCCTCTTCATTGCCATGTCGTTTCCGGCAGCCGTGATGACGGATCTGAACGCCCGTGTCGTCGCGCTGAAGCCGAAGCTCCCTCCCGCCTCATGGGTGAGGCCCGAGGCGCAGCATCTGACGTTCGCGTTTCTCGGTGAGCGTGATGAGCCGCTGGTGGCGCGGCTCGAGCCTCAACTGGAGGAGACGCTGGGAAGAGCTCCACGATTCGAGGCCGTCCTGCACGGAGCCGGACTCTTTCCGAATCCGAGACGGGCGCGCGTGGGCTGGGTGGGACTGGAGCCCGCGGCGCCATTCATCGACACTGCCAGCCGCATCCGCGGAGTCCTCACGCGCAACGACGTCGAGCTCGATGGCGCGGACTTCAAGCCGCACCTCACGCTGATGCGCATCCGCGACCGGTGGCCGCCGGCATCTATCGAGATGTTCGAGCGCGCGTTGCGCGAGTACAGGTCAGCGCCTTTCGTGACCGTCACGATCACGCTGTACTCGTCCCGCCTCGACCCGGCCGGGGCGATCCACACCCCGCTCCGCCACTTCGCGCTGGCGTGAGGCTCTGCCGCTCGCTTCCGCCTTCCCTCGCAACTGACCGCACGCCGCTGCGATCTCCCGTCCTTTCGACCGCCGAACGGTCACGCGCACTCCCGCGTCGACCAGAGCGTCGACGAACGCGTCGATCGCCTTCTCGGCCGGCCGCTTCATCCAGGCGGGCAGATTGGCGTCCTCGTTGAACGGGATCGCGTTCACCTTGGCGTGTAGTCCGGAGATCAGCTTCGCCAGCGCGCGCGCATCGCGCGGTGCGTCGTTGTAGCCGGCCAGCAGCACGTACTCGATGGTCATGTCCCGCCCCTTCTCCAGTGGGAAACGGCGCAGGGCCGCCATCAGCTCGTGCAGCGGGTACTTCGTAGTGATGGGCATGATCTCTTCGCGCCGCGTCCGGTCGGGCGCGTTGATGGAGATGGCCAGGTTCGGTCTCCGCTGCAGCCGCCCGAGCTGCTCGATACCGGGAATGATGCCCGACGTCGACACGGTGATCCGCTTCGGCGCGATGCTCTCGTAAAGCGTGTCCAGCGTCGTGACGAGATGATCGAGATTGAGAAGCGGCTCGCCCATCCCCATGAACACCACGTTCATCATCTCCATGGCGACGTCCTTCTCGTGCTGGATCACGAAGAACTGGCCGAGCATCTCCGCCGGCGTCAGGTTGCGTCCCGCGCCGAAGAACCCCGTGACGCAGAACGTGCATCCGACCGCACAGCCGGCCTGCGAGGACAGGCAGACGCTGGTCCTCTCGCCCAACGGCATGTACACCGACTCGATCCGCTGGCCGTCCTGCAGGCGCAGCAGGTACTTCTGGCTGCCGTCCGGCGCGGGTGTCGTTCGATCGATCACTTCGGGCAGGGCGACCGTGAAGCGCTCCTCGAGCGTGGCGCGCTGGTCCCTGGGAATGTTCGTCATGGCGTCGAACGAGCCGGCGCCGCGGCGGTGCAGCCACTCTTCGATCTGCTTTACGCGGAACGGAGGCGAGACGATCGGAGCGAGGGCCTCGTGGAGGCGATCGGGCGGGAGATCGTGGAGATTGATGCGGTCATTCGTCACTGGCTTGCGTAAGCGGCTCCACGCGCCGTGCCGTGCGGACCTTTCGCGTCGGATCGATCCCCAGAGCGCGCAGCAGCGACAGATCGTTCACGTTGATGCGGAACTGAATCTTCTTGTCGTCCCGCACGGTGACCTCGGTCACCTCCGCCGGAGTGGACACCTCGGTCGCATCCTCGGCCCGCTCCTCGTCGTCTCCTCCGTCCTGCCGGTTCAGACCGATCGTCGCGTCGAGGACGACGTACAGGTTGTAGCCCTCATCGCGGATCCTCTGGATCTGCTGGTTCACGTCGTCGGAGCCGGAGATCGACTCGTTGATTGCCGTGCCGAGGTCCCGGAGAAGCTGTTTGATCTTGTCGTCCACGTCTGGTCTCACTATCCGGTCGCGGCGGCCTCAGGTCAAGATTCCGGCCTCGCACGCATCGGAGTAGACTATTGGCCCCCTGCCCCGGCCAGGCTGCAAACCGGCCGCCACCCCCCTGGGCGTTCCACTACTCCCTGCTGCCCCACAGCTCGGACCAGTAGGCCAGATACTTCCACCGGCCCCAACTCCTGTAGCGCCGCAGCATCGTCGCATCCGACACCCGCCGCCCGCCGTGATACGTCTCGCGGACAAAGCGGCGGAACTCCGTATCGACCGCGATGAAGTCGTGCCGGCCGTCCATGGCCAGGAGGTGCGCCGCGCCGTAGGGTCCGATGCCGGGTAACGCGCGATAGGCCTCGAACAATTCTTCCGTGGACTGATTCCGGTGACTGATCTGCGCCAGATCGATCGAGCCGGATACGATGCCGGTGGCCAGACGGTGAATCGACTTCGCGCGATAGCCGAGGCGGCAATCGTGTTGCAGCTCCTGTTCGCTGAAGCGGGCCACGTCCTCCGGATCGGGAAAGGCTCGATGGCCCGCGGGAGAAGGCTTCCCGCACTTCACCACCAGCAGCTCGATCATCCTGACGGTCTGCCGCCACATCGTGTTCGTCGTGGCGATGATCTTCACGATGTCTTCGAACAGCGTCGATCCGCACAGCAGCCTGCCGAAGCTCGTCTCGACGACCCATGTGTGCGTGGGCGATCGTCCCGCCAGCGTCAGGAACTCGGACGTATCGACGTGAAGCTGCAGCATCCGGGTGATGCGCTGCTCGATCTCGCCGGGCCACAGGCGCGGCGCCCCCCGGACTTCGATCCTGCCGCGCTTGAACTTGATCTCCAGGTCCACCACTCCGGCGGGGAGCGCTTCGGGACGGCTGAGAACGCCATCGCTCCAGCGGAACGGAGCGAGCCGGTACCAGCCATGCGACTCGATCGTGTTCTCGAATGAGAAGCCGGAAGGGGGACTGATGCGGAAACTGGAGGCGACGGCCGGAATCGAACCGGCGAATGAAGGTTTTGCAGACCTCTGCCTTACCACTTGGCTACGTCGCCTCACTCCGGCGGGCCGCGAGTCTATTGAACCGCCAGTGGACGGTCAATATTCAGGTCTTGCCCGCGAAGCGTCCGTGTGTCAGCCTATCGCTCTCCTGGACAACCTGGTGATGACCCGCCCCCTCGAAACGGCGCCGACTTCTCGCGTCAATCCGGACAACGACCGGATCTCCACGATCATCAACTACGTCTGTTATCTCGGCTTCGCGGCGCACGTCGCCTTCATCCCGCTCTTCTTCTCCATCTCGGTCCCGTTCCTCGGCTGGTTCAACTTCCTGAGCGCCGGGGCGTGGCTCTTCGCCTGGTGGCTGAACGGACGGGGACGGCACTGGACGGCGCTCAACCTGCTCACCGCCGAGGTGGTGGTGCATGCGGTGCTGGCGGTGCTGCTGCTGGGGTGGCAGAGCGGCTTCCACACACCTCTGATGCCGCTGATCACGGTCATCATGATCAACCCGCGGCTGAAGACGCGCGCGATGCTGACGCAGGCCCTCGCGCTGGTGGCGCTGTACGTGCTGCTCTACGCGTTCACGAAGGACATCGTACCGGCCGGCATCTCCCCATGGATGCTGGAGATGATGACCTACATGCACATCGGCATCGTGTTCGCCGCGCTGTGCATCGTCAGCTACTTCTACCGCCAGGCGTCGATCCGCGCGGAGAAGCGGATGGAGCAGCTGGCCACGACGGATCAGCTCACCGGCCTGGCCAACCGCCGGAAGATGCGCGAGCTCCTCGATCAGGAGACCAGCCGCACAGAGCGGACGACCCGGCCGTTCGCGCTCGTCCTCGGCGACGTCGACCTGTTCAAGAAGATCAACGACACGTTCGGCCACGACTTCGGCGACTACGTTCTCCGCACGGTGTCGGACGTTCTGCGGGAGTCGGCTCGCGAGCACGACTCGGTGGCGCGATGGGGCGGCGAGGAGTTCCTGATCCTGCTGCCGGAGACCGAGTTCCGCGGCGCCCTCGACGCGGCAGAGCGCCTGCGCGCCGCGGTGGAGCAGCAGCCTTTCAGCCACGAGGGGGAGAGCTTCGAGGTGACGATGACGTTCGGCGTCGCCGTCTACGCGCTGGGCGAAGACATCGCCGAGACGATGAAGCGGGCCGACCGAGCGCTGTACGAAGGGAAACACAGCGGCCGCAATCGCGTCGTGGCCCACCTCGTGGACGTCGATGGCCGGCAGACATCCGCTCGCGAGGCGGTTTAGCAGCCCTTCGTTCGGCCGGTCTCTTCATCCGCGCACGACGGGGTGCACGCCGCGCCCCGCTCGAACCCGATCGGGGAGCCGTCACGCGCGAGGTG